>DATGIG010000148.1:0-2515 GCA_035295825.1 Chthonomonadaceae bacterium
GACTTCCAGGGCCAGCTTGGCCTTGAAGTCGGCGGAGTAACGGTTGCGCTGTGTCTTCATGGCAGTCTCCTTCTTGCCTTGATTGTGACACAGCCAACCACCTTAAACCGCTGTCCGAATTCTTGGGGTCATTATAATGTAAACGGCAGTGCGGCAACAGGTGTATATGGTTACAATGCATCGACTAGCGGTGGCTTCGGTGTATTCGGAGGAGGTGGCTCTATAGCGGTTGAGGGCTCAAATGACGGTACAGATAATGTAGGTGTTCTAGGCGTCGTATCATCCGGAACAACCTGTGCCGCCATTGAAGGGCAAGATCTGAGTTCTGGAGGGTATGCAGGCTACTTCGAAGGTCCAGTTAGTATACAAGGTAACCTCACGGTTTCTGGCTCTATCAGCGCTGGTACCAAGGACTTCAGGATAGATGATCCCATAGACCCGGCCAACAAGCTCCTGACCCATACCAGCGTCGAAAGTCCAGATATGAAGAACATCTACGATGGCGTAGCAGTTCTAGATGCAAACGGTAAAGCCTGGGTGAATATGCCAGACTATTTCCAGGCGCTCAACAAGGACTTCCGCTATCAGCTTACCTGCATAGGCCAGCCTGCCCTGGTTTACATAGCTAAGACGATAGCAAACAACCGCTTCCAGATAGCCGGTGGCAAGCCAGGAATGAAGGTTTCCTGGCAGGTAACTGGCGTGCGTCATGACGCCTTTGCTAATGCCCATCGTGATCCCGTAGAGGTATACAAGCCAGTAAGTGAACGGGGTAAGTATCTCTATCCGGTCGAATTGGGCTTATCCAGGTTCAAAGGCATTGCTTTCCAACGGGAGCAAAGGATGGCAAAAAGGTCGGTTATGGCACGGAGGATAAACGTTCCTAAACGACTAGAAACTGTCCGTGCTATTCCAGCACCTATGCCCAAGCCGTAGTTCGCCGTGGGATCGTGGCAGTAGTCTCTCGAGTTAAGGGCGGCTACAATCGAATAGCCGCCCTCTATTGTGTTCCAGACAAGCGCAATGCCAAGTAGCGAACTGAAGTCCGCACCTCAGCAGCATTGGGATCACAATCACATGCCGGGGATGCGCAGGCGCTGCTCGTTATGGGCGACCCAGCCGAGCCGGCGCGCGGCGCGCATGATGCCCGTATCCGTGTCCTGCTCTTTGACCGCCCGCTCGGCGCGCTGGTTCTCCAGGCGCAATTGCAGCACCTCGCGCTCCAGGGCGTCGTTAGGGACGCGCCAGCGCTCGGCCAGGACGAACGGGTAGGCCATGCGCACGCCGAGCCAGCCGCAGATCAGGCAGGTCAGGATGTACGACAGGAGAATGCCCAGGCGCGCGCGCCGGCGCCGCCGGATTCTCATTTTGGAAGAGGATTTGGAAGCTATGGCAGGCACCTCATTTCCATAAAATGGCCGTCTGAATCAGGGATCCCGCACATCCGGTTCGGGATCCAGCGGCGGCAGCAGCTTCGCGCCGGCTCCGACCAGCGCCGGCGGACGAGGATGAATTCGGGCTGGGACCGGGGCGCCGCCGCCTTCGCTATCCAGCTGCCGTCCGGCTTTCACCCGGCGGCCCAGCTCATTCAAGGTGAAGAGGGGCATCAGCATCCAGTAGGCCAGGCGATGCAGCCAGGGCATTCTCCACGGCGGCTGTTTTGGAGTATCTAAATCCCCCACTAGGGCGACCAGCGGGCGAAGCAGGCGATAGCGCCGATAGAGCGGCCAGAACGCCTCCGCCGGAAGCGGATCGGTGATGCCGGCATCCTGGCAGCCTGACAGATACCACCGGTATTCCAGACGCGCTTGCTTTTTCATAGCTGTCTATTCCGCAGATTGCTCCTCCGCCATGCCGACCAGAACGGCCTTCACGAAAGGATCGTCACTGATCCGCCGCTGCATCTCTGCGCGCGCGGCGGGGTCCATCTCCGCCACGGATCCTTCTGCCTCCGCCTCTTTCAGCCGCTCCGCATGGTCCTCGAACTCCTGCCAGCGCGCGGCAAATTCCGCTTCCGACAGGGGAGTCTGGCCCAGGCGCTCACAGCCTGTGCGGTACCAGACGTAAGTGCGCGTTAGTTCCATTGGCCCCCACCCCCCGCGGCTGCGCCTATCCCCTCCCTGGTTCGCTCGCTTCGCTCGCAGGGAGGGGGGACTATGCTGGAAGCTAATTCGCTCTGCCTAAAGCCTGGTTTGACCCAGGCAGCGGCACAAGAGAGCATTTATGTTCCCCCTCCCTAGCGAGAACAGTTTTATCGTTCGAGCGACCAGGGAGGCAGGGCCGCCAGGCCCGTGGTGAGGAGAGGGGGTGGCCTTTACTTGTTCACGGCGTTGCGCAGATTGTAGAACGCCCTGCGGCCCGCGTAGCGGGCCGTCTCTTCCAGCTCCTCCTCGATGCGCAGCAACTGGTTGTACTTGGCGACGCGGTCGGTGCGGTTGGGCGCGCCGGTCTTGATCTGGCCCGCGTTGGTGGCGACGACGATGTCGGCGATCGTGGCGTCTTCGGTCTCGCCGGA
>DATGIG010000149.1:0-2586 GCA_035295825.1 Chthonomonadaceae bacterium
GTGACGGCGGTTTCGCCTGCATTCCCGGCACCCACAAGAGCCACTTCCTGAATGGCATTCCCCGCGAAGTGATGACATGGCAGCGTGAAGCGCCCTATGTCGTCCAGCCGGAAGTCGAAGCGGGCGACGCTCTCTTCTTCACCGAAGCCCTGGTACATGGGACCAAGACCTGGACGGCAGATCACGAACGCCGCGCCCTACTCTACAAATACAGTCCGGGTTACTCCGCCTGGTCGCAGAACTACTACCGCCTGGACGAGTTTGAAGACCTCTCAGAGCAGCAGAAGCGCCTGCTGGCGCCTCCCAGCGTCGGCAGCCGCCCGGATGTCATACAGGCCGGCTAGGGTCAGGCGAGGATATCGCGGATGACTTCTCCGTAGACGTCCGTGAGGCGCATATCGCGCCCGCTGAACCGATAGGTCAGCCTCTTATGATCCATTCCCAACAGGTGGAGCATGGTAGCGTGGAGGTCGTGCATGCTGGCTTTGTTCTCGACCGCGTAGTAGCCGTAGTCGTCGGTCGCGCCATAGATGGTCCCGCCCTTGACGCCCCCTCCGGCCAGCCAGACCGTATACCCGAACGGGTTGTGGTCGCGCCCATCCGTGCCCTGCGCCATGGGGGTGCGACCGAACTCTCCGCCCCAGAGGATCAGGGTCGAATCCAGCAGACCCCGCGATTTCAGGTCCTTCAGCAGCCCGGCAATAGGCTTGTCCACGGCGCGGGCGTTGTTGGTGTGCCCGGTGCGCAGGTCGCCATGCTGGTCCCACCGATCCGCGCCAACGCTGGGGCAGAGGACTTCCACAAAGCGCACCCCACGCTCTATCAGCCGGCGGGCGATCAGGCACTGCTGCCCATAGAGCTGGGTCTGCGGGTACGGATCATCCAGGCCGTATAGCTTCCGGGTCGCCTCGGTCTCCCCCTTCACATCCATCAGGTCGGGCACGGCGGTCTGCATCCGGTAGGCGAGCTCGTAGTTGGCGATAGCCGCCTCCACGCGGTCATTGTGGCCGCCCATCCGCTCCAACACACTCTGGTCGAGCCGATGCATCAGGGCGAACTTATCCTGCTGGAGTTTCTCGCTCGGCTCCGTACGATCCAGATCGGCCACCGGGCTGCCGCCGTTGCGAAACACCGATCCCTGATACGAGGCGGGCAGGAAGCCGCTGGTGAAGCAGTCCATGCCTCCCGGCGGGATCAAGCCGCTGTTGAGCACGACAAAGCCGGGCAGGTTCTGGCACACACTGCCTAGGCCGTAGGTCGTCCACGCCCCCATGCAGGGCCGGCCCTGCATTCCAAAGCCGGTATGGATGAAGTAGTTGGCGTTGGTATGCTCCGAAAACTCGGAGGTCATCGAACGGAGGATCGCCAGATCGTCCACACAGGTCGCGACATGCGGAAACAGGTCGCTGACCGGGATACCGCTCTGACCATAGGGCTTGAACTCCCAGGGCGATTTCAGCACCTTCCCCACGTTGTCGAACTGCGTTGGCGGCACCTGCATCTTGATGGCCTCGCCGTTCTCTTTCGCCAGGCGCGGCTTCGGGTCGAAGGTGTCCACCTGCGATGGCCCGCCGTCCATAAACAGAAAGATGACGCTCTTCGCCCTGGCCGGGAAGTGGCTCGGCTTCGGCGCCATCGGGTTCAGCGCGGCAGGCTTCGGCTCCGCCCGCGCCTCCTCCGCCAGCAGGGCGGTCAGAGCGGTCAGGCCGAAGCCGTTGGCGCACTGCGCCAGCATCTCCCGCCGGGTGAGAGGGTTCTCTCGAAATCGCTTACAGTGCATGCAGCAAACTCCCCATATCGGATCAGTTGACGAAGATAAATTCCTTCACATTGAACAGCACATGGCAGAGGTTGGTCCAGGCGCGGAGGTCCTCCGTTTTCCCATTCGCTCCCTCCTGGTCCGTCAGAAAGGCGAGCGCGGCGTTCGCTTCCGCCTCGGTAGCCGGACGCCCGAAGGCTGCCAGATAGAGGCCGTCAATGCGCTCTCGTGAGGTCTTGTTCGGCTCGGCGAGCGCACGCTTCGCCCAGGTCTCCGCCTGCTGGACCACAAACGGATTGTTCATCAGGGCCAGGGCCTGCGCAGGAACATAAGACACCGTGCGCTTGCCGATAGTCGTGAACGGGACCGGATAGTCGAAGGCCAGGAACAGCGGCGATAGGAAGTTCCGCCGCACGCCGATGTATAGGCTGCGTCGCCCTGCGCCATCCAGTGGGCCGGAAGCGCCGGGGCGTCCGCGTCCCTGCATGAAGTCCGTCAGGTAGGGCATCACACTGGGTCCATAGAGCGTGGGATCCAGGCGGCCCGACACGGTGAGGATGGCGTCGCGTATGCACTCGGCCTCCAGCCGGCGTACCGGCATCCGATGCAGCAGCCGGTTCTGGGGATCCGCCTCATCGGCCTTGGATGTGGGCAGGCTGGACATCCGGTAAGTGTTGGAGAGGACCATCATCCGATGCATCGCCTTGAAGGACCAGTGCTGCCGCACAAACTCCGTCGCCAGGTAGTCCAGCAGTTCGGGATGGGTAGGCCGCTCCCCCATGACGCCGAAGTCATCGGGCGAGCGCACGATCCCCTCCCCGAAGTGG
>DATGIG010000150.1:0-25559 GCA_035295825.1 Chthonomonadaceae bacterium
GAAATTGCGCGTTTCCAGACCCAGAAGACGGCGGAACTGCTGGCCTATCTGGCGTACTACTCGCAGCGCAACCACCCGCGCGAAGATCTGATGGAAGTCCTCTGGCCGGAGGTCGAGCCGACCGCCGGAAGAAATCGCCTCAAGCAGGCGCTGGCCTCCATGCGCCGTCAGTTGGAGCCACCGGGGATCGCTGCCGGCAGCGTTCTGGTGGCGGACCGCAACTATATTCGCCTCAATGAAGCCGCCATCGAGACGGACGTGCATCAGTTTAAGTCCGCATTGAAGCAGTGCGTACGTATGGAGGATGGCGCGGAGAAGACCACCGCGCTGGCGCGCGTGGTGGCGCTCTACAGGGGAGAGCTGCTCCCAGGAACCCACTCCGACTGGGCGGTACAGGAGCGCGGCGTCTTCCATGAAGTGTTTTTAGACTGTTTGCGACGTTTGATAGGTTACTACGAAACCCAGCGCGACCTGGATCATGCCATTCAGTATTCGGAGCAGTTGGTAGCCCTGGACGGCCTGAACGAAGTGGCCTATCAGATGCTGATCCGCCTCTATCTCGCCGCAGGGCAGCCCTCCTCGGCGCTGCAGCAGTATCGCATGCTGGAGGAGATGCTGGCTGAGGAGATGGGAGTTGTCCCATCGGAGGCGACGACCGCGCTCATCTCCCGGCTGACGGCCACGCCTCTGCCTTCGCCTCCGATCGGGCGACCCTCCGTTCGAGAAACGGGGCAGCGCCCCACGCCAGCCAGGTCCGCGCCTCCCAAAACGGCCTCAAAGCGGTTGCGCGCTCCCTCTTTTCCCGTATTCGAATCGCCCCAGAGAGCCGGCGTCTCTCCGGGAGCTCCGCCCGGCCTGGCGCCGCGCCTTCCGGTCGCGCTCACCCGTTTTATCGGACGCACCAAGGAGCTGGCGCATCTTGTCGCCAGCCTGACGCCCAGGCATGCCGCCTCCGCCGAGGGAGAAGATCCGCCCCGCTCCGATGAGCCGATCCGATTAATGACGCTCACCGGCCCTGGCGGGTGCGGGAAGACCCGGCTGGCCCTGGCGGTTGCCGAACGGCTGGAACCCTCCTACCCGGAGGCGATCTGGTTTGTAGGGTTGGAGGACGTCGCACACCCCAAGCAATTTCTGGAGACGCTGGTTGAGAGCCTCCATCTGCCTCTCTTCGCGCCGGTATCGCCCCTGCAGCAGGTGATCGAAGCGCTCTCCCGGCGCCCCACGCTGCTGCTGCTGGATCATTTCGATCACATGCAGGAGGCGGCGGATATCGTGCAGACCCTCCTCGCGCAGACGCCCTGCCTCACCTGTTTGATCACCTCGTGCCATCGGCTGCAGATCGAAGGAGAGGAGACATTTACGGTCCCGCTCCTCCCGACACCCACCGGAGATCTGACCCCGGAGCAGTTGATGCTGTACGATAGCGTCCGCCTGTTTGTCTCCCGTGCGCAGGCCGTTCAAAGCGATTTTCAACTCACTGCGGACAATGCTTCCGTAGTCGCCGCCCTCTGTCGCAAGCTGGAGGGCCTGCCGTTGGCGATCGATCTTGCCGCCGCCTGGACGCAGATATTGGGCACCTCCCAGATTTTGGAGCGTATGTCGGACCGCTTTGAACTGCTGGTCAGTCGCAAGAAGGGCGTGAGCAAGCGGCACCAATCGCTCCGCGCCGTCATGGATAGCAACTACGAGTTACTGCCTCTCCCCGCACAGCAGTTGTTGACCCGGCTCTCCGTATTTCATGGTGGGTGGTCGTTGGAGGCGGCGGAAGTCGTCTGTCATGAGCCCGAGATCGTGGATCTTTTGCGGCAGTTGCGCAGCTATTCGATGGTCATGGCGGAAGAAGTGAATGCGGAGATGCGCTTCCACATGCTGGATACGTTCCGCGAGTATGCCTCGGCGCAGATGTCGGGCGCAGAGCGCAAGCGGTGGGCGCATCGGCATGCCTGCTATTTCCTGGGTTTTGCGGAGGCGGCGACGCTCCATCTCCAGGGGCCGGAGCAGGCGACATGGCTGGAGAAAATCGAACGTGACCATGCCAATCTGCTGGCGGCGCTGGAGTGGCTGCATACACAAGACGACAGCGTCGAGGCGGAACTCCGCCTCGTGAGCGCGCTCTGGCGCTTCTGGTGGATGCGCGGTTTATTGAGTGAGGGCGGTCGAAGGCTCACCGCGGCACTCCAGCGGAGTGAAGAGGCTCACGGTGACGCACGGGCGCGGGCGCTGCTGGGCGCCGCCTACATGGCGCGGTTTCAGGGCGATTACAAACAGGCCCGCGTGCTGACGGAAGAGAGCATGCGGCTCTATCAACAGTCGGACGCCCTGGCCGGCCTCTGCGACGCGATGACGTTTCTGGCGGTCAACCCGCTCGTACTACACGAGAACCCGACACAGAGCAAGACGCTGTTGCAGACAAGCATCGAACAGAGCCGCGCTCTGGGCCATAAGAGCGGCCAGGCGCATGCTTTTGCCCGGTTGGGCGCAATGACCTGGTTTGAAGGGGATCTGGATCGTGCGCAGGAGCTCCTGGGGCAGAGCCTGGACCTGTATCGGGACATCGGCGATACCCGTGGGATCGCCGGCGTGCTCGGGGAGATCGGTTACTTTGCTGCGTGGCGCGGGGAGCATGTGTACGCCCAGCGCCTGTTTGAAGAGAAGCTGGCGCTCAGCCGCAAACTCCATGACCCTATCGAGATCGCTAACGGGCTCTGGCAACTGGGGAACCTCGCGCGCTACCATGGCGCCTATGAGGAGGCGACCCGCCTCTACAACGAGAGCCTGGCGATCCGGCGGAACAGCCATGACAAGCGAGGCATTGCCGATTCGCTGTCGAGCCTGGGGGTCGTCGCCTACGACCAGGGAGATTATGAGCAGGCGCGTGTCCAGCAGGAGGAGAGCCTGACGCTGCGGCGACAACTGGGCGAGAAATCCAATATCGCCGGCTCCATAGAGCGCCTGGCCTGGATCGCGCTGGCGCAGGGCGATCATGCCCGGGCGCGCGTGCTGTTCGAAGACAGCCTAGCGACCTTCCGGGCAAATCGGTTCAAATCCGGCATCGCCAGCTCGCAGTATGGACTGGGGATCATGAACTATCGAACCGGTCAATACACCCTCGCGCAGAAGTTCCTGGAAGACAGCCTGGCCTTGAGAAAGGCGCTGCAGGAGAAGAAGGGCATCCTGGAGTGCCTGGAGGGACTGGTGAAGATCTATCAGGCCCAGAGACGCCATCGGGAAGCGACCCTCTTTCTGGCGGCGGCATCCACGCTGCGTACCACGCTGAACATGATCCCGACGTCCGCCGAGCGCCAGGAGCAGGAGAATACGATCCGGGTCGCGAAGACCGCGCTCTCTTCGGAAACCTTTCAGGCCACCTGGACGCAGGGGGCGATGATGACACTGGAAGAGACCCTCACCTCCGTTTTGGAGTGATACCCCCGCCTGAAATTGCGCTCCCATCCCCTTGCGTTTCCCCTGCCTTCTCTTTTCCGAACGACCAGTTTCCTTGCACATTAGAAAAGAGGAGGGTATTTGTATTGCAGGAAACGGGATGTGGATGCGCACTCCCCCAACGTCAAATACTTTTCGAAGCATGGAGCAATTAACAATGACGAAACGCGCTTTAGTTACAGGCGGCGCGGGTTTCATCGGCAGTCATCTGGTGGGTCGGCTAGTTTGGGAAGGCTGGCAGGTCCGGATTCTGGATAACTTCAGTTCAGGCTGCTGGGACAATTTGCGATCAATGCAGGCAGACATCGAGATTGTAGTAGGCGATACGCGTGACAAAGCGGCTTGCTACAAGGCATGTCAGGGTGTGGAGAGCGTATTTCATCTGGCGGCGATCGCCTCTGTCGCCAGTTCCATCGAAGATCCCGTTCTCTCCCATGAAGTCACTTTTGGTGGTACGCTCAATATGCTGTTGGCAGCACGGGACCAGGGGGTGCGCCGATTTATCTTCTCCTCCTCCGCCGCCGTCTATGGCAATTCCGATGTGCTGCCGACACTGGAAACTCAACCGCTATCTCCCCAATCTCCCTATGCTTCGGATAAGGCGTGCAGCGAGTTCTACTGCCGTAATTTTCAGAGCCTGTTCGATCTGGAAACGGTCATCCTGCGCTATTTCAACGTATTCGGGCCCCGACAGAGCGCCCACTCCGGCTATGCCGCCGTCATCCCCCGCTTCGTTCAGGCGGCGGTCACCGGCGGCACGCCCATTGTCTATGGAGACGGGCAGCAGACCCGGGATTTCGTCTGTGTAGATAATGTCGTCAGCGCTAACCTCCAGGCGGCGCTGGTAGATGGGATCGCCGGACACACCTTCAATATCGCCGGCGGGGTCTCGGTCTCTCTCTGCGACTTACTCCAGATCCTGGAGCGCATCACAGGAACGACCATGACGCCGAATTTCCTGCCTGCGCGCTCCGGCGATGTGCGCCACTCCCGAGCCGACATCACGTCCGCGCGGCAATTGCTGGGCTTCGACCCAACAGTCTCGCTGACGACCGGTTTGAAACGCACCATCGAAGCCATCCAGGGCAGCGGTGAGGATCGCGCGCTGGCGGCGTCTCACTGAGGCAATTGCATGCAAACATCCCTTCCTGCTGTCCAACCGCAGGCCGCGTGGCAGCAACGCCTTCCCTGGCTGCTGCCACCCCTCTTCGCCATCCTGCTCTGGACGCCTGAAATCAAGACGCTCTGGGGCAGTTGGAGGGGAGATCCCTCTCTCTCGCATGGCCCCCTCGTGCCTCTCGTCGTCATCGGCATGCTCTGGATGCTGCGCGGGCAACTGCGCCAATGGAGCCAGGCCGACCCCCGAGGGCTGGTGGGAATGCTCCTTACCGCCCTCCTCTATGTCTTCGCCGTTTGGGCCGATATCGACTTTCTCAAACCTCTCAGCCTGATCGCGCTCATGCTTAGCTGCATCTGGTTTGTGGGGGGAAGCAAGAATCTGCTCACCTGCCTCGGACCGCTGGGCTTCCTGGTCTTCATGATCCCCTGGCCCACCACCCTGGTGGACCATCTGGCCTTTCCTCTGCAGTTGGCCAGCAGCGCCTATGCGGCCATCTTCGCCGGCATCTGCGGGGTTCCCATCCATCGGGAGGGGGTGCAGTTGTATGTCCAGCCGGATCTGGGGGCCAAGCCGATCTATAGCATCGTGGTGGCTCAGGCATGCAGCGGGCTCACCTCGCTGATGGTGTTATTGGCGCTTACCTACCTGCTGGCCTACTACACTCCGGTCAAGTGGCGTTGGAAGGCGCTGATGATGGTCGCGGTGTTGCCGATGGCATTGTTGACCAATGCGACGCGCCTGACGATCATCCTGCTGTTCGGCTCGCATGGGAATGCGGCGCTGGCGAAGTGGATCCATGATAACGAAGGGCCCGTATTGATCTTCTTCTGTAGCCTGGGATTGATGGGCATCCGGCACCTGCTGTTAAGTAAAACGCAGGGCGTTGCATCCAAAGAGGGAGAGACCGATGTTTCGCTTCCGATTTCTGATCCTCAACGGGATTCTGCTGCTGACGCTTCTAAGTAGTTATTGGGGGCGTCGCATGGAGAATATACCGGTCTCTCAGACGGACTTTCTGAAGGGACTGGAGTTGCCGTTTCACGGCTGCCAGACCACGGATGTGGACATCAGCGCCGACGAGCGTTCGATGTTGCAGCCGGATGCAGTGCTGATCCGGCGTTACAGCTCCGCTCGGGGATGGGAGGCGGAACTGGCGGTGATTGCGGGGCATCAGAAGCGGAGTGTGCACGATCCGGGGTTCTGTATGGTGGGCGGAGGCTGGGATACCCTGTGGCAAAAGAGCGGTGAGATCGCGTTGACGGATCGTACGATCCCCGCGATGCAGGAGATGGTGGCGAAGGATGGCGTGGCGAAAGATGGCTACACAAAAGTCCAGAGCCGCATGATCGTCACCTACTTCTTTACCAATGGGGACTACTGCACGCGCAACCTGCTGCAGTTTCAGGGGGCTCAGTTCCTGAACCGCCTGCGTTCGCAGTTGCCGGAGGGCGCGCTGGTGCGTATCATTGTGCCGATCCGCCAGGATGAGGCGACGGCGAAAGCGATAGCCGACGAGTTCGCCCAGGCGGTGCTCCCGGCTACGTTGGAGAAACTGCGCCAGACGCATCTCCAATTTCAATAGTCAGCGTATCGGTCTGAATTCACCGTTCTCGCTTTCCAACCCAGGGAGATGCCCGTAGCGTGCTCTCCCCGGACCAGGGAAACGTGAGGGCACATCCTGACGATGCGGCCATGGGAGAGAGATTGCACTCCCTGAGCGCAGGATGCACTTTGTACAATGAGGATTTGAGATCACAAGGGCGAGCCTTTTTTTATGCCGAAGCATATCTTAATAACTGGAGGGGCAGGTTTCATCGGGTCGCATCTCGTTCGCGCATTTCTGGCGGATGGGAACCAGATCCGGGTTCTGGATAATTTCTCCACCGGCAGCCGACAGAACCTGACAGAAGTCGAGCCATCCATCGAGGTGATCGAGGGAGACATTCGCAACGCGGAGACCTGCGCAGAGGCCTGTCAGGGCATAGAGACCCTCTATCATCTCGCCGCGCTCGGTTCCGTTCCCCGTTCCATCGAAGACCCCATGACGACGAACGCAGTCAACGTACAGGGCACGCTCAATCTGCTGGTCGCCGCGCGCGATGCCGGGGTGCGACGTTTCGTCTTCTCCTCTTCTTCGTCCGTTTATGGAGATACACCCACCCTGCCCAAGCAGGAGACCATGCGTCCCAGCCCGCGCTCGCCGTATGCGGTCAGTAAGCTGGCAGGAGAAGAGTACTGTCGCGCTTTTTCGCATGCTTATGACCTGGAGACCGTCAGCCTGCGCTACTTCAATGTGTTCGGCCCGCGCCAGAATCCCTATTCTCAATATGCGGCGGTTATTCCTCGCTTTGTCTCTGCCCTGCAGGAGGAGCGACAGCCGATACTCTATGGGGATGGATCGCAATCGCGCGACTTTACCTATGTCGCCAACGTGGTGGAAGCCAATCGTCTGGCAGGCCAGGCCCCCGGTGTTACCGGAGAGGTCTTCAATATCGCTCGCGGCGAACAGATCGCGGTGAAACAGGTCCTGGCCGAAATCGCCGCAATCCTGCACAAGGAATACACTCCCCAATACCAGCCCATGAGGGTCGGGGATGTCCGTCACTCCCTCGGGGATATTTCCGCGGCGCGCGAGCGCCTGCATTACAACCCGGAGATCTCCTTTTCCGAGGGCTTGGCGCAGTGCGTATGCTGGTATGTCGCACAGGCCACCACGGAGTGGAAGCATTCGTTCGGTGAGCAACGCAATACAAAAGGATGGAGTTAGCATCATTATGTCTGTTACGACCCCTAATCCGGTGGCTACAGATCCGGCCACGCAATTAATAGCCAAGTTCCAGACGCAAACGGCCCACATCGCCATTCTCGGTCTGGGCTATGTCGGGCTGCCCATGGCGATCGAGTTCGTTCACGCGGGCTTCAGTGTGATAGGCATAGATATCGATCCGGAGCGGTGTGAGACCCTTGCCAAGGGCCAATCCTATATCGCGGATGTGTCCGATGAGGCGCTTAAGGAAGTCTTCGCAACCAAGCGGTTCCGGGCGACTGCCGACATGAGTGTGTTGGCGAACGCGGACGCGATCCTGATCTGCGTGCCAACGCCGTTGCGGAAATCGAAAGATCCGGACCTGACGGCGATCCTGGCGGCGGGCGAGTCGGTCGCGCGCTATCTGCGCCGGGGACAACTCGTCGTCCTGGAGAGCACGACCTACCCCGGCACCACCGAAGAGGTGCTCCTGCCCCTGTTGGAGCAGAAGGGGTTGAAGGCGAGCGAAGACTTTTTCCTGGCGTTCTCGCCCGAACGCGTCGATCCCGGCAACGCCAAGTTCGGCGTCCGCGAGATCACCAAGCTGGTCGGCGGATGTAGCCCGCAGGGAACCGAGGTCGCGGCGGAACTCTACCGCCAGGTGGTGAATACCGTGGTTCCCGTCTCCAGCACCCGCGTTGCGGAGGCGGCCAAGCTGCTGGAAAATACCTTCCGGAGCGTCAATATCGCGATGGCAAACGAGATGGCCATTGTCTGCCGCCATCTGGGGGTGGATGTGTGGGAAGTCATTGACGCCGCGGCGACCAAGCCGTTCGGCTTTATGCCGCACTACCCCGGCCCTGGGATCGGCGGGCACTGTATTCCCCTGGACCCGCACTACCTCTCCTGGAAAGCGCGCCTGAGCGGCTACGAGCCGCGCTTTATCGGACTTGCCAGCGAGATCAACGGCTCGATGCCGCACTATGTCATCGATCTCATCGCGGAGGGCCTGAACGATCAATACAAGAGTGTGAAGGGGAGCCAGATCCTGGTTTTGGGAGTGGCTTATAAGCCGAATGTCAGCGATTTCCGAGAGAGCCCGGCCCTGGAGGTCCTCCACCTGCTGCAGCAGCGCGGCGCGCGACTGAAGTATTGCGACCCCTATGTGCCCTCCCTGAATGTCGGGGACATGCTGTTCAGCAGCCATGAGTTGACGCCGGAATTACTGCGCGAAGTGGACTGCGTCGTCGTCGTCACCCATCATAAGGTGTTCGATTACGAGATGGTCGCACGCGAATCCCGGCTTACCATCGATACCCGCAATGCAACGCGCGCCTACGGGCATCTGGGGAATGTGCGTTATCTGTAAGGTAGGGGATGAGGAGTACCGCTCACAAGGCAAGACGTACTCTCAGGAGAAATACTGGAAGTGAATTTCCGACGGATCATCCAATCATTATGGAGAGATGACGCAGCGGATCGCGATGGAATTACGGAAGAGCCGAGTGAGATCCGGTTTCGAACCTGGGTGCTTGCCATTGCCATGTTAGCGGGGCCGCCGCTCCTCTTTATCATGTATTCCAAGGGAATGTTTCCCGGTTTGACCAACCGGGATGCCCTGGATTTCGCCCAATTAGGCCATAACATCAGTCAGGGGCGCGGCTTCTCCACCTACATTCTCCGCCCCCTGGCCCTCACCCATGGCGACAATCCGATGATGCAGCCCGATGTCGTCCATAGCCCGCTCTATCCCTTTCTGCTCGCATTGGCGTTTGCGATTGCAGGAGCCAAGGATACGGTGGTGGCGGCGGTGTCCGGCATCTTCTACCTGCTCACGATCCCGGTGCTATATATCCTGGGAGTTCGACTGTTCAATCGCGCGGTCGCCCTGCTTACCGTACTCACCTTCTCCGTCAATGCGCTGATGCTGGAGTACGCCGCCTCCGGTACCCATCTCACCCTCTTTATCTTTCTGATGACATGGCTCCTCCTGGCCGTCCATAATATCGCGGTCTACGCCCGTAATGAGAACAGAGTGAAGGATGCAACGGACCGGGATGTACCGCAGGCGAAGTTCCCCACCGGCCAATTCGTCCTCGCGGGCGTCCTGACATCCCTGCTCTATCTGACGGACTCGCTCTTCTTCTGGATCATTCCCATTCTGGTGGTCACCGTCTTTACGCTCTCCGGAAAGAATAAGATAGGAGCCCTGGTCGCCTTCGGCGTGCCTCTGCTCTGCCTGATGGGGCCCTGGATGTACCGGAATATGATGCTAACGGGCAACCCGATCTTCGGCCTGCGCGGCCTGGAAGTCTGGATGTATACCAAGGGGCACTATCCGAGCGATTCGGCCTACCGGCACTTCTCGAATGAGCTGTTACCCAGCGTGGGGCTGTTCCAGGCAGTAGTGCAGAAGATCATGTTGGGAGCAGGCGAAGTGATCCAGTTGTTCCCGCAGATCACGGCGAGTTGGGTGCTGGCCTTCTTCCTGCCCTGTCTGCTCTTCCGCTATAATGACTCCGCCATCGACGTCCTGCGTCGCGTCATGATGTTCTGCTTCCTGGGCCTGCTCGTCGGCTCTCTGGCCTTTCAGATCCAGATGTGGATGTTCGTCGCCATCATTCCCGTGATGCTGCTGTACTCGGTGGCCTATTTGCTGGATCTGATCCGGCAGGCGCAACTGCGCCCTGGCGCTGTGGCCGTGGTCGTGTCTCTCCTTTCGATAGCCGTCCTCTACCCCCTGCTCTGGTACACGACTTTGACCGACAAGGTAGTGGGATTAAAAGAGGTGGGCGCCGCCCGCGCGCTGGCCAAGAATACCCAGAAGACGGACGTGATCCTCTCGGACCAGCCCTGGATCGTCGCCTGGTATGCGGATCGGCCCTCCATCTGGATCCCCGCTACCGATGATCGCATTACCGATGTTCGGAACCGATTTAACGGCGCCCGCTGGCTCTTTGTGACGGATCAGGTGCGCGGTTTCTCGGAGGAGTGGGCCGGCGTCTATCAGGTCCTGGCCAGCCGCAATACGGCCTACGACCGGCTGGGTACGGAGAAGAAGACGTGGCAAGCGGTACGCATCAGCAGCAATGGAGCGCCTATCCCTGTACCGCTGCTCACGGCGCTGGAGGGGTTCACCACGGTCGCTCCCGCTGCAGATACGACACCCTCCGTAGTGATCGCGTCGTCTGCCGACACCAATCAGAACCTCGGCATGCTTCCCACATCCGACGGTTCCACGAACCCATAGCCGAAACGCCCCTATGGCTGTGATGCCAATACTTTTGAGTTGAGCCGATCTTATGACCGTTTTAGACCAGACCGTATCGCCGGCGCCCAACAGCGATAAGGAGAAATCTGCCGAGGAGGATTGGGCGACCCGGATACCGGAACGCCCGCTCCGCATTGTGCATGTCGTCAGCAGCCTGAAGGTGGGCGGCATGGAGCACTTTGTGCTCCGGATCGCCCGTGCACAGCAGCAATTGGGCCACCAGGTCACAGTGCTTGCCCTCCAGGGCGGACCGTTACAGGCGGAGGCGAACCATCAGGGCCTGTCGGTGTGCGTCCTGGGCGGCGCGCATAAGATCCCGCGCTTCCTGAAGGGAGTGTTGACGCTGGCGCGCCTGCGCCCCGATATCGTCAATGCGCACAACCCCACCTCCCTCCACTATGCCGTATTGGCCAAGTGGAGCAGCAAGGCGCGGGTGCTGATGACGTTTCATGGGGAGGGCTCGAAACAGGCGCGCATCCCCGGCCAGCACGAATGGCGAAAAACCGATGCGTTGATCGCGGTATCGCAGGCTGCGGGAAAACAGATGCGCGTGCCGGATTACGCGGGCAAAACAGTCGTAATTCCCAACGGCATCGAGTTTGCATCCGGACGGAGCCGGAGCGAAATGCGTGCGGAATTGGCGCTTCCGGAGCATCCGGTCGGGATCATGGTCGCACGGATCGATACGTTGAAGGGCCACAATACCTTGATCGAGGCGCTGGCCCTGTTGCGAGACCGAAAAAAGCCGATAATGGTGCTGGTTGCCGGGGACGGCGCCGAACGGGCGAATATCGAAAACCTGGCACGCGAGCGGGGTCTCGACGCCGGGTGGGTGCGGTTCCTGGGATTTCGATCGGACGTTGCGGATCTGTTGAACGCCGCCGATTTTTTTGTGCTTCCCTCATTGACGGAGGGCCTGCCGCTCTCCGTAATGGAAGCGATGACGCATGGCCTGCCCATCGTGGCGACACCCGTCGGGGGCATTCCGGAGTTGGTGCAGGATGGGCAACAGGGCCTCCTGGTACCCGTTAAAGATGCTCCGGCGCTGGCGGATGCGATAGAGACCCTGGCAGGAGACGCCGCACTGCGCCAACGCCTGGGCGAAGCTGCCTGCCGACAGGTGCGCACGAACTTCTCCTTCGAGGAGATGACCCGTAAATATTTAGCTTTGTATACGACCCTAATCTGGCCCCATAGAAGCTCAAACCAATGAAAGTACTGCTCTTAAGCAATCTATATCCCTCCCGCCGCGAACCAACGTTCGGCATGTTTCACTACAACCTGTTCGGCGAACTCTCCCGCCATTGCGAAACCCGGCTCATCGCTCCCGTTCCCTGGTGGTGGCGTATCAAACAACCGATGGACTGGATCCGCCCGCCCCACGAGACCCATACCGGCATCGACGCCGTCTTTCCCTGCTACTGGTCCATTCCCAGCATGCACTCCATACATGCCAAGTGTATGTACTGGACCTTACTCCGCCGGGTGAAGCGGCTGCGCCGCACCTTCCCATTCGACATTATTCTCGCCGCCTGGGCCTATCCGGATGCGGTCGCCGGCGCCTATTTAGCCCAGAAATTCGACTGCCCGCTGGTCTCCAAGGTCCTCGGCAGCGACATCAACGAGAATACGCGTGACGAGAAGATGCGTAAGCAGGTCCTCTGGGCCTTGAACCGCTCGCATACGATTATGGCGGTGAGCGGGGCGCTCGAAGAGAAGCTGGTGGAGATGGGCATTCCGCGCGAGCGGATCGTCATGCACCACAACGGCGTCAACGGAACCCAGTTTACCGTGAAGGATCGCAATGAGGCGCGCGCGCGGGTGGGGCTGCCCCTGGATCGGACCATTATCTGCTATGTCGGCAACCTCAAGCCCGAGAAGGGCGTGGATGTGCTGGTGGAAGCGATGGCGGAACTGCATAAGTTGGGGCGGGAAGACGCAGACCTCGTGGTGATCGGCGGCGGCGCGCAAGAGCCCTCCCTGCGCGCCCGCGCTTCCGCGCTGGGATTGGAGAACCGCATACGGTTTATCGGCAAGAAGCCCCACACCGAGATCCCCGATTGGATCAGCGCCAGCGATATTTTCTGTCTGCCCAGCCGGCGCGAGGGGTGCCCCAACGTCATTCTGGAGGGCCTGGCTTCCGGCCGGCCGGTGGTCGCGACCGCTGTGGGAGGCGTGCCGGAATTGATCCATGGGGACAACGGGATCCTGGTGCCGTCGGAGAACCCCGCTGCACTCGCCGCAGGATTGAAAGAGGGATTGGAGCGCGCCTGGGACCCGGTGCAACTCCGTAGCTCCGTAGAGAGCCTCTCGTGGGAAGAGATCAGTCTGACGCTCTATAACCTGCTCGCTCGGGCTATCAGCGACCATACGGGGCATCCGCAACTCGCGATGTCGTAGAAGCCGCAGCCGCAGTGAAAGCCCTTCACACGATTTCAGAGAGCGAACGCTCGCTCTCCGAGGGCGTTGTGGAGGGCTTTCCTTTTTGCGGGAGCATTCCCGGCGGAGGCAGGATAAAATCTCGGGCCGGTGCCATATCTTCGATGCCCGCCTCTGTGGCCTTGACGATATTGAACATCTCACGCGCGGTCACGTAGTGGAGGCGATACCGTTTGCCGTCGTTATAGCGGGCTTCGGCATCCGCGAAGAGGGCATCCAGATCGCCGCCCAGCATCATGGCCCGGTTCTGGTCCTCCGCCCCATGGCTATGGAGCTTGATAAAGACGCGGTCGGGGCGTCCGAGCACATGAATGCCCGCCTGCACCCAGCGGTCCATGCGCGCGGGAGAGTAGCGAGCATAGTGCGCCAGGTCGCTATCTTCCATGGCGAGGCGAGGCGCTCTGCCTCGGCCCGCGAGATAGGGAACGAGCGGGCCCTGGATCAACAGCAGGCCCTCCTGCTGCGTCTGTCCGCTCTGAGCCGGAACTCCACGATCATAAGACTTGGGCCGCAGTGCATCCGCTTTAGCGTAGTAGATACTGTTCATCTGCCTCGGCTGCGCCGTATGCGGCCAGGCAGGAAAGGTGAAATCGGCGTAGCAGCCCTCCTTCTGCAGGAGTTCCACTTCATTATTGACGCCGCAAAAGTTCCGCCCGTTTTCGCACCGCGAGTTGGCCAGCGCCCAGTTGCCATGGATAAAGCCCCAGGCCGGTTTGCCATCCGGCCACTGCGACAGCGCGCCGTGCTCATGAAACACGCGCACCGCGTCGCGCAGCTTTTGCCGCAGGGTGGCCTCCGTATCATCCCGGTGGTGCAGATGGATGTCCACCTCGCCGTACCCGTCCGCGCAGAGCTCCAGGATCCGCGTCAATTCCCAGGCATCGTACTCATCCCAGGGGTAGAAGAAGGAGTGCGGAGGGACGCGGCCTTCGCTATCCCGATGCGCACGCGCCAGCTCCGGATAACGGCGCAGCCAATCCTCGACACGTCCACGCGCCACTTCCGTAGAGGGCTTGTTCACCTGAGGCTCGTAGTGGTCAACAATACAGAGAAATAGATCCGTCGGCGTATCTGCGCGTTTGGAGCGCTTCGGGCCAAGCGCTTGGGCGGCAACAGCGCGGGTAGCAATTTCCAGCTTGAAGAGGTTTTTACGGTTCAGCGGTCCAGGCATCCTAATCCTTTTTCGGCGTTAAAACGCCGTTCTGAAATGCCAAGTCCGCCTTCGCGGACTCCAACATGAACCCGCACAGGCGGGTTTCGTATTTCAGAACGGGGATTTATCCCCGTTACAAGACAAATACGGAGTTCCTCAATAGAGACCTCCGTACACCTATCAGATGCTTGGTGAGAGGGGGCTGTGCAGTCGAAACCCTGCGAGGCGCTTCCCGATGAGATGGGCGGCGCCTTCCCTCTCTTGCACAGGTTCCCCATTGATCGCATTTTATCAGCGTCCCAAAAGGCTTTTCGACCTTAGCGATTGGCTCAAGATTGACGGTGGAGAAGCGGAGCGATGAGAAGGGGGCAATCCTGTATTTGAGGTTCAGGCATGTTTCGTATAGTGGCAGCCGACATGCGGCGTAAAGCGGAATGGTACGAACTGCCTCCAACCTTTAAATCCATGCTTCGGATGTGGTTCAGCGATGGAAGCACCGCACAGATCCTCTATCGGGCGATGCGCTTCTGTCAGACACACCACTTAAAGCTGTTCGCACTCTTCATTTATCGCCTGAATGTGATGCTGGGCCATGTGGTCATTGGACGGGGCGCGGACATCGGTCCTGGTCTGGTCATCCTGCACAGCTTCGGGATCGTCATCAACAGCGAGGTGCGCACCGGCGCCAATCTGGTCCTGGAGCATGGGGTCACGATCGGCGCGGAGAAGAAGAAAAGCCCTGTTTTGGGCGATAATGTCTTTATCGGCGCAGGAGCGAAAGTGATCGGCGCCGTACAGATCGGCTCGGATGTCAAAATCGGCGCGAACGCGGTCGTCACCAAGGATGTGCCGGATGGCGCTACGGTTGTCGGCATTCCTGCCAGGGTCATCAAAATATACGGTCAACGGGTTGACCCCTCTTCTAATGGGTAGGTTTTCCTATGCGTGTGCTTCATATATTACATACGTCCCTTCCGTTCATCTGCGGCTATAGCATCCGGAGCGACTATATCTTTCGCTGCCAGAAAGAACAGGGGATGGATGTGGCTGTCGTTACCTCCGCACAGCACCCCAACGGCGAAGCGATGCAGGAGGAGATTGACGGCATCCCCTACTGGCGCACTCCCGCCCTCACCGGTAAGCAACTCCCTGTCCTGCGTGAAGCGAAGCTCATGAGCACGCTGCGAGGGCGGTTGGAGCGCGTCGTGGCCGAATGGAAGCCGGACATTCTACACGCCCACTCCCCCATGCTGGTGGGCCTGCCCGCCATGAAAGTCGCCCGCAAGATCGGCAAGCCGGTCGTGTATGAGGTGCGCGATCTCTGGGAGAACGCTTCGGTGGACCGTGGCAAGTTCGGCGACACCTCGCTGCGGTATCAGGCCGCACGCCGCCTGGAGACCTACCTGCTGCGCCGGGCGGATGCGGTGGTCACCATCTGCGAAAAGCTGCGCGAAGAGCTGGCGCCACGGGTCGGTCGCGACGACCGGCTCTTTGTGGTTGACAACGGAGTGGATGCGGCGAACTTTCAGCCGGACACGCCTGCGGGCGAGGCCCGCGAGCGCTGGTGCCTGCAGGACAAAAAGGTGATCGGTTACATCGGCACCTTCCAGCCCTATGAGGGCCTGGATGTACTGATCAACGCCCTGCCCGCCATCGTGAAGCAGGACCCGGCGGCGCATCTGGTGATTACCGGCAGCGGGGGCGAGGAGGCCAATCTGCGCGCCCAGGCGACGGAGATGGGGCTGGATAACCATGTCACCTTCACCGGACGCGTCCCCCACGATCAGGTGGGACAGCTCTATGCGATGGCCGACATGATGGTCTACCCACGTATTCTAACCCGCACCACCGCCCTCACGACCCCGCTCAAACCCCTGGAAGCCATGGCGATGGGCAAGCCGGTCCTGGTCAGCGACGTCGCGGCCATGCGGGAGTTGGTGCAGCCCGGAGTGACCGGAGGACGCTTCCAGGCAGGCAACGCCGAAGATCTGGCGGCGCAGTGCCTGAAGCTGCTGCAGGCTTCGGAGGAGCGGCAGAGATTAGGGCGTCAGGCGCGGGAGTGGATCCTTCAGGAGCGCCAGTGGCCCACGTTGGTAAAACGCTATCACGAAATCTATCGAGCCGCGGCCCGGTAGGGAAGGCTGTTTTATGCATATCACTTGCGTTGTCGGTGCGCGCCCCAATTTTATGAAGGTCGCCCCCATCCTGGAAGCCTCCAAGCGCTTCCCAGGAATCACCTGCCGACTGATCCATACCGGGCAGCACTATGACGAGCGTATGTCCGACCTCTTCTTTCAGGAACTGGGGCTGCCCGATCCGGACGTCTATCTGGGAGTGGGCTCGGGAAGCCACGCCGTACAGACGGCGCGCGTCATGCTGGCGTTCGATGAGGTACTGGACAAGACGCCCACAGATGTCGTGCTGGTGGTCGGCGATGTGAATTCGACGCTGGCCTGCAGCCTGGTCGCCTCCAAGCGCAATATTCGGGTCGCCCATGTCGAGGCGGGCTTGCGCAGCGGAGACCGGCGTATGCCGGAGGAGATCAACCGGATCCTGACCGACCAGATCTCGGACTATCTATTCACGACCGAGCGAGATGCCGCGCGCAATCTGGAGGCGGAGGGCATTCCGGCGTGTCGGATCCATTTTATCGGCAATGTGATGATCGATACGCTGCTCCAGCATCGCGACCGCGCGCTACAGCGCCCCATTCTGCGGGATCTGGGTCAGAAGGCGGGCGAGTATGCCCTGTGTACCCTGCATCGCCCCAGCAATGTAGACACGCAGGAAGCGGCGGAGAATACGCTGACGGCGCTCGAAATCCTGGCCGCACGTTTCCCCGTGGTCCTGCCCCTGCACCCCCGCACCCGCAGCAAACTGGAGCAGTTCGGCCTGCTGCCCCGGCTGGAGCGGCTTACCCAGGTGCAGCGGATCGAACCGCAGGGCTATCTGGACTTCCTGGCGCTGATGGCGCAGGCGCATGTGGCGTTTACCGATTCGGGGGGCGTTCAGGAGGAGACGACGGCGCTGGGCATTCCGTGCCTGACTTTCCGGGAGAATACCGAGCGCCCGATCACCGTTACGGAGGGCAGCAACCAGCTCCTCGGTCTCGATCCCAAGAACCTGGAGCGCGCCCTGGACGAAATGGCGGCAGGGAACGCCAAGCGCGGGCGCATCCCGGAACTCTGGGACGGCAAAGCCTCCGAGCGCATCCTGACCGTTTTGCAGCACGCGTGATTTTTTCAAACCGCCCCCCCGCCCCCCGATTCCGGGGGGCGAATTCGCAGGTGCACGTTGCCTGCTCCCCCAGAATTGGGGGCTGGGGGGCGAATGTTAATGCCCTGATGGGACTGTGGCCGGGACCTCTGCGGCAGGAGTTGCGCTCTCCGGGTGGGGCAGGACGCCGATCTTACGCGCCGGGTTGCCGGCGACGATGGTATACGCCGGTACATCCGTCATCACCACGCTCTGCGTTGAGATGACGCTCCCCTCACCGACGGTGACCCCTGGGCAAATCACCGCGCCCCTCCCGATCCACACATTGTCCTCGATGGTAATCGGCAGAATCTCCTCCGGCTCCGGCGGAAGTCCCTGCATGCGGCCTACAGGATCGTTGGTATGCCCCTTGGAGTCGAATAGGAACACATTCCCGGCGATCCGACAATAACGGCCTATCCGGATGCTCTTGCCGATGGTAAAGGTGCAGCCATGCCCGATGCCGGTATGGTCACCGACAGTCAGGGTGGGATGTTCCGAAAAGCGGCAGGCGAATGCGATGCTGCACTTGCCATCGAAGAGGACATCGTCCCCGAGGATAATATCGCCCTTACCCTGGATCCAGTGGACGAAAACCCCGGTTCGCACCCGACGGCCATACTGTTTGCAGTACGCCTTAAAGAGCGGCTCGCAGACAAAGACCCGCATGCAGAAGAAGTAGACGGAGCGCACCGCCAGATACAACCACAGCAGCGGACGCACGATCACTCTGGGGGCGGGCATAGAGAAATTACGCATTCCGCGATAGAGGGTGCGCAGTGTCTTTGCAAAGCCCTTATCCGAAAGGGCAATCTGGCGATAAGAGAGCGGCATAACACCAACCTACTTCCCTGGGAACCAGGAACACATGATTTAGATGATCTCGATATTGGTTTCGGCAGCCTGGAGCAAGGCGTTTTGAGGATCTGTACAGCACAGATAGCCTCGAAATCTGCTGGGGAGTTGGCGCAAGCCGGCGGCTTTCAATCCCTGTGCGGAGATCCCACAGGGATTGGGAAGCATCACGCTGCCGTTCGAGCCGGATGCTTTTCCATACTGGCTGGAATAGGCGCAGAGCGCCTTGAGCGCTTCCGCCTGATCTCCAATGAGTACCAGATTTTCCAGCATAATGGCCGCGTCGTGCCCATGGGCCGTTTGGAGGTCCGCGTGTAACAACATGGCGCAGCCGGTCGGCTCCCCATCGGCAAGGCAGAGGAGCAGCCGGCGCGGTCTGGGATCACGGAGATAGTGCTGTAGTATATCCGGGGTAGGAGCATTCCAGAGCGTTTGTGGGGCGGTTCCGAGCCGCGCTGCAGCGTGGAACGCCTCCACATCCGGAGCCTCGATCACTTGAAGGGAGGTCTCCGGGCTTTGCAGCCGGGGCAGATAGCCGTGGAGAGGGTATTCACCCAGCGAGGAGAGAGAATAGCCCGCATCCGGATAGCTGCGTTGCAGGGCGCGCTCCCCGGCGGAGTCGCTCTCGGCGAACGTGACCACAGGCGCAGTAGTCAGGAGGTCGGACGTCAACAAAGTCCGATATAGAAGCGACGCGATCCCCCGGCCCCGCCAGTCGGGGCGCACAGCGACGAAGGAGACCACATACGCCGCTTGCTCGTTTTCGGCGAGCCGGAGCGTGCGAGGCGTCGCGCCAATGAAGCCGACTGGCGTACTCCCCTCATAGGCCAGAGCCCCGCAGGACCGCAGAGGCGCCGGAAAGCGGAACTGCCAATCCAGATAATCCGCTGTATAGTGGAGGCTGGGCGGCTGCCAGGCTGCTCGAAGGATGGCAGCGGCTTCCTCCACATACAGGCAGGGATCGACGCATTCGGCTCGCAACATCAGCTCAATCCAACAAATTCCGGCGCGCAACGGATGACGGAGGGCCAGCGTTCCGGTTGGTTTCCATGTTGGGCCAGGAAGGCGTACACCCAGCGCTCCAGTCCGAAGGCGATACAGACGCTATGCATCGGCCCACCCTCTTCGACGGAAACATTGAAGGTGCGTCCAAAGAAGTCGGTATGGTAGTTCAAAGAGCCTACCGCCAGGCGCTCCTCTTCCGGAAGCATCAGGGAGATTTCGTACTTGGTCTCCGCACTGAGCTGGAAATACGTTTTTGCCGAGGCATCCGGCGCGATAAAGAAGGGATCGCTCGCGGTGCGGATCTCCCCGGCCACCTGGTGCTCTTCCATGAAGCGAGAGACGATCTCGATGCCCTGCTCCCGCTGCTCCAGGACATAGTCCTTCGTCCCCATGAAGACGATCTCGCGCATGGTGAAGTCCCATAAGCGCCGGAGATCGCGCATATTGCTGGCCTCATAGCGGAAACACTTCCCACAGACTTCGTAAATGCTCCCCCCGGCAGCTACCGTCCGACCCTCGAAAATGTGGTAAACATGGTAGCAGGTGGCGGGGGTGAGGCAGGCTTCCGGGACATCCATATCGCCGAGCGCTTGCTCATCCAGCGTCTCCCGCGTGGCATGCCGGCCGCGAAAAGCGTCTATCTGCTCCGCATCTTCCAGCAGGTGCACCGCGAAGGTGACATTGTGAGGAAAAGAGCGGAAGTAACCGCACTTCGCCAGCACAGTGGCCGGGATAAGGGTGGGCGTATAGACGGGTTTCGGCGTCCAGGGGTTGCCGAGCGACTGAAAGATGCGGTCGAAGTAGCGGTACAAGCGCAGCGGCAGATCCTCCAGAGCGACCTGCCCGTTGCCCAGTTGGTGGATGCCCGGATCGGTTCCATCCCCCAGAAACTGCACGGTATCGGCTGCCGTGCTGCGATAGACAAGCTTGCGCTGCAGGTTGCGCAGGCTGCGCTGGACTGTTCGGGCCAGTTGTTCGGCCTGGCCGGACAGGAGCGCCGCCTCCTCTTCCGGAGCCTCAAAAATGAGATTGAGGCCGTCCTCCGTAAAGCGCGAGCTCAAAATGGATTTCGACAGATGGGCGACCTTTTTACAGATCTCCTCCTGTACCATCTCATTGGCCGGCTGCGTGAGTGTTACCACCACCTGTTGCATCAGGCAACCTCCTTCACTCTGAGGCTCTCTATCATATGAGAGAGGTCATTGGGCGTATGGCAGGCCATGTACTTATCATCCGGGATACTGACGCCAAACGCATCCTCCAATTCCACGAGCAATTGCAGCACGCTCATCGAAGTAAACCCTGCTTCTTGCAGGTCCTGATCCGGCCCGACTTCTGGAAGTTTGCCAACCTCACAGATAATCGTGACAATGCGCTCTACATCCGTCATGCTATAAAATCCTTCTGCTTTGAATTCGGTTTGCCTGTTGAGGACAGCAGGGGAGAGATCGGCAAGGTATCATTGAACTGCGGATATTCAGAGGAGATACTCCTGAGCAGGGCGATAGATTCTTGCAGCCGAAATACGGATGTCACGATCATAGGCTCCTCCAAGACTCTTGGTGTCCTGCTTCGATATTCAATTACAAGTTTAACCGTAGATGTGCAATCTTCGGCCTGTCTCTATCTCAAGTCCTACCGATCCGGCGGTCAATTTACGACCAGCGAAAAACATTTTACGCTTTTTGCCCTAGCGGGCCATCCAACAAATACCGATCCATATACTAATAGACAGCAATGCCATGTCGCTGCCTGTCCACGATATGGCCTACAAGCTCCTGAGGGCTTCTGCTGGGCATGGGTGCCCAATGTAAGTGAAGGCAGTTCCACTACAATTCCTGACGATCTTAGGATCGGTCAGGATAGGGATGCTGTACACACTGATTACCCAGAAGGAGAGTGTAGTATGCTATTGCCCCACCCGTATGCGTAATTCTGCCTTAAACTGTATTTCATCTCACTGATACCAGGGAAGCCAAATCATCCACCGCTCCATGTTCGTCCGGAATCTGTCTCTTCCTCCTCTCGGATTCCAATTACTCCTGTCCTACGAGCAGTCTATACCGAAAGCCCGCCGAAAGTCCCTCTGAACGGACGTTTGGCGCTGCATCGTGCGACCGCGCCTGGACTATGCCGGATGGTTTGTGGTTTTTCAGTGGGCAGACGTGGCCAAACAGCAGACAGGCAAAAACGTGTGTCATACGATCGAGCTGGTTGTTCGGGTTTCTCCTGCATTGACTGACACAGAGCAACGCCATATCCCAACGCATGGATAATGGCACCCCAAGCCCTCAGGGCAACTGCAAGCATTGATACTGTTCACGGCGGTAATGTGAATAAGTCCCCGATCAAAGCCTTGCCAATATCTCCCCTATCGGTGAGGAGTGTGCTTCGGCACACTATCTTCGCGACGAATGGAGAATGTACATGACGCTGAATACCCCGGTTGTTCGCTTCCGCTGGAAGCGACAACGACTGAAAGGCACGCTATTCATCCTGATCTTCTTCCTGGTGGCGCTGCTGGCTCCCCACCACGCTTCCAGCCAGACCGTTACCTCACCCACGGGAAGCATACCGCCCGTGTTCTGGACGCCCCAGCGCCAGACTGTCTGGAACCAGATGGTCGCTCAGAACCATCCCTGGTGGGTCGCCCTCCAGAGTTGGGCCAGCGGAACCGTCGCCAAGTACGGCGACATCGGCGACTATGCCGCCATCGCCTACCAGATGACCGGCGATGCTACGTACGCCCAGCGCTCCTACAGCATCATCCAGCCCTGGATCACGAGCATGACCCTGCCTCAGATGAACCTCAACGAGACCCGTGAGGACTTCATGAGCTACTGCTGGATCTATGCCTTTGACCGCCCTGGCCTCACCCCGGCCCAGCGAACCGCCTACATCAAATGGCTCAACTGGATGGGTGACCTGGTGCTCAACAAGGATCCTAACAATCCCTGGGGCAATACCCGCCTCAGCGATTGTGACGTGACCATCGGACACTACTTCGGACTGGCTTTCTTGGATCTGGCAACCGGCCTCGACAACCCCCGAGCCGGAACCTTCCTCAACTCCACCTGGGTCGAGCCGCAGACTACCAAGCTAACTAATGTCGGGGGACTGACCTCGACCGGCATTAATCGCAATACGATGCGCAACGCCATCGCCGACTATGTCAACAAGGCCAAGGGCGGCGTCAGTGTGGAGAGTTCGGACTATAACCTGTGTACGATGAAGTTGCTGATTATGGGCGCAGAGGGCGTCAAGACAGCGACCGGCCAGGACTACTTCCCCGAGATCACTGCGTTTCTGCCGCAGTTGGCGATGGCGCATCTGCACCAGCACTCGCCCGACGGCAACGACACTTGCCAGTGGGGTGACGTACAGTGGAACCGACAGCTCTGGATCCAGACCCGTGTAACGCTGACGGGCATGCTGGCCGGTCTGACCCAGGGCAATCCTGCGGTGGGTCCCTACCTTCAGAAGCTCACCCAGGAGCAGAATGCCTGGCCGGGTGAGTGGGGCGGCGGCGCTTCTCCCTATGCCCGCTTCTTCCTGTTCTACAATCCCTATGCTCCCGTTGCGGACTGGCGCAATTCCGTGCCCAAGGGCTATGTGTCCATCGGTCGCGGGATGCAGTACGAACACGACGGCTGGAACGCCAACAGCAGCCTCTTCTGCTCCCACTTTCCCCCCCTCACCTACGAGGATCATGAGACCGGCTTCTTCGGCAACTACCAACTCTATCGCCATGGAGAGTGGGCCATCACCCATCCCATCGGATACTATGAGACCTACGTCCAGGGCAGCATGGGAACCAATGGCATGATGATGGCGGGGCTGGGATCGGTGCGCGAAGCGCGTGGTCCCATCGCCTCGGAAGCGGACCTGCAGGGCAACTATGCCTATCAGATGGGAACCACCGGAGGCAACTATGTCCCGCCGGGCTACTGGAACCCGCCGGCCACGTTCCTGCATGAGTGGACGCGAAGCATCCTGTATCTTCCCAGCAACGACAAGCTCTCCGACACCATCATCGTCTATGATCGCACCAATGTCGAGAATCCCAAAAATCTGTTCGGATTTTCAAGCTACTATACTCCGGAGCAGATCGAAATCGCTACCGCACCGGCTTTGAAGCAGTGGGTGATCCATTCGCCGGTTCAGCCGACCCTATCGGCAAACGCTATCTCCTGGACTACTGCGGGCGGGCAGAACGTGCGCGTCAATACCCTCCTGCCAGCAAACACTAGCAAGCAGGCTTATGATGAGACGAAACTCATCTTCCCGGGATCGATCCTGAGTAATGAGCTGCATTGGCAGACGCGAGTGGCGCCCTCCAAGGCCCAGCAGTGGGATACGTTTCTGAACGTGGTTCAGGTTTATGACAATGGCCCGACCTTGACCAATACGCTCATCCGGAGTACCGCAGGAGAGGCCACAGAGGGCGTGCAGGTCTCGCGTACCAATCACAACGACACTCTCGTACTCTTCAGCGCACGCAATACCACCAATGTTCCCCCCACTCCGGTAGCCAACAATGTCTCGGTGTACAATCCGAACATGATGGGCCTGCTGGTCTCCGCCAGCATGTTTATGTCGGGTTATACGGTCAGTTGGACCGCGACCACAGCCCAGACCGACCTCTACCTGCCCAACCTGAATCCCAATACGTACTGGCTCGTCAGCGTGGACAATAAGGCATCGGTTCCTGTGTTGGTCAGCAATCAGGGGCTGGGACGGATGCATGTGAGCGGAGCAGGCGCGCATACGATCCACTTGAGTACCACGGCGACGGCTCCCACAACCTACACCATTCAGGGGCAGGTGACGGTCAATGGAGTGGGCTTGGCCAACGCCCTGGTGAGCGCAGGTGACCTTGCGGTCTTTACGGCAGCCGATGGCACCTACACCATCAGCGGTCTGCTGGCCGGCGCCTACACGCTCAATGCCAGTCGCCCGGAATTCACCTTCAGCGCGGCGCAGAATGTGACGGTGGGGCCGAACAAGAGTGGAGTGAACTTCACCGGCGTTCAGAACACCTATAGTATCTCCGGCACGGTGACCGATATCAACGGCAACCCCTTAAGCAACGCAACCGTGAGCCTCGGATCGGTCAACGTGCAGACCAATGTCAATGGCTCCTACACCATTCCTGGCCTGTTTGCCGGCGCATTCACCCTGACGGCCACCGACGCTGGCTACACCTTCGCCAATACGCAGACCGTGACCATCGGCCCCACCCAGAACGGGGTCAACTTCTCCGGCGTACCGGTCCCCGTGCCGCTTACGGTCAGCGCCTTCTCACTCACTCCCAACGGTAGCTACCAGGGTTGGGCATGGGGATATGTGACCGCAACGGTGATCCTCAGCGGGACGATTCCGGCCGGAGGCGTGTCCGTCAATATCACCAGTTCAAATCCGGCCATCTGTCCGGTAAGCGCCATCTGGGCGACCAGCAGTTCTACCTCGTTCACCATCCCGGTCCTCCAGGTAACTACGGTTACCCAGGTCACCTTGACGGCAAGCGTCGGGTCCAGTTCTCAGTCCGTACTCCTGACCGTCCTGCCATGATCCTGGTACGGCGGCGGGCACAGTAAGTCTTGCCCGCCGCCGCAGGGTCCCATCCTCGGCGACCTCCTGCCGGATAGCGTGCTATCCGGCAGGAGGTCGCTTTGTGTGAATCCGGTACCCCACCTCTCTACCCCATCCCGAAAACTCTATACACTAACAGGCGGACGACAGGACGCAGGCAGGAATAAAGGAGTTGGCAATCCCTCCATAGGCCATTTTACATGGGAGGATGCCGTTTAACGCCGGCGATCTAGCCGGCAAATGCTCCAAGCTTTGCCCCATTAGTTTAAGTTGCGAAGCGCGTACCTCGGTACAAGCATTTCGCGAAGAATGGAGATTGAGAGAAGATGTTGGATACCTTACCTGCCCCTCGCCACGAGGCGAGGAGGCAACGACTATTATGCGTTCTGTCGGTCCTGAGCTTCCTGCTTCTCGGACTGCTGACGCCCCATTCCGCCTCCGGACAGAACCTGGGAGGCCCGGTAGTGCAGCCTCCTGCCGCAGCCAACTCCCCGACCGGCAGAAACCCGCACCTGTTCTGGACGCCCCAACGCCAGGCCGTCTGGAACCAGATGGTCGCTCAGAACCATCCCTGGTGGGTCGCCCTCCAGGGGTGGGCCAGCGGAACCGTCGCCAAGTACGGCGACATCGGCGACTATGCCGCCATCGCCTACCAGATGACCGGTAATCCCGCCTATGC
>DATGIG010000151.1:0-13653 GCA_035295825.1 Chthonomonadaceae bacterium
CCTGAAATAAGGGATCTGCCATCCGGGGAGAAGGCTACCGATGTGACAATTCCAATAGAGCCCACCGATTTGACAGTTCCTGGGGAAGACGAGGATGCCATCCAGAAGACCTCCTGTCCCGTCGTGGCGTCCCAGATCCTGAACCCATCTCCACTTGCGGTGACGATACGCCGACCGTCCGGCGAAAAGCCAACCGCGCGAACCCGATCTGTGGCCCCTGCCAGCAGGAACCTGGGCTGGCCTGTATGCGCATCCCACACCCTGGCGGTATGGTCATCGCTTCCGGTGACGAGGCTCTGACCGTTCGGAGAGAAGGCGAGCGAGTCAATCGGTGCGGTATGTCCAGTGAGGGTGAGCAGCGGTTTCCCGGTGTCCGCATCCCAGAATCTGACAGTACCGTCCTGGCTCCCGGTGACGATTCGCTTCCCGTTCGGGGAGAACGCCACGGAAGGGACTCTGCCATGTACTCCATTCGATAGGATCTGTAGTTGTTTCCCGGTGCCCGCATCCCAGACCCTGGCGGTTTTGTCCTCGCACCCGGTGACGATGCGTCTGCCATCCGGCGAATAGGCGACCGAGGTCACTCTTGCACTCTGTTGGATAAGGAACACCCTCTGCCCGGTATCTGCATCCCAGACCCTGACGGTGTGATCGTAGCCGCCGGTGACGATGTGTCTGCCGTCCGGCGAATAGGCGACCGACACGACAAACCAGACATGGCCTTTGAGCGCATGCAGCACGCGGCCCGTTTTCGCATCCCAGAGAGTGGCGATCCCATCTCTATCGGCGTCGACAATGCGCCTGCCATCCGGCGAGAAGGCCACCGATAGCACTCCATCGGTGGATGCCGCTGCCAGGTCCTTTTGCGAACCGGCAGCCTCCCAGACCCGGGCGGTACCGTCCCAACTCCCGGTAAGAATGCGCTTCCCATCCGGGGAGAACGCCACCGACTTCACCTGGCTGCTATGCCCTTCCAGGGTGAATTCCGCTTTCCCGGTGTCTGCATCCCAGACCGTTGCGGTGTGGTCCTCGCTTCCGGTGACAATGTGCCTGCCGTCCGGCGAATAGGCCATAGAATTCACCAGGGCGCCAAAGCTGAAGAGCGCTTTCCCGGTGGCGGCATCCCAAACGGTGCAGGTATCCGGTATGTCCTGAGAGATGCGAGCTCCTCGCGCGGAGACAATATGTCTGCCATCCGGCGAGAACGCTGCCGAGAACAAATCGCCATAACGAGCACCATTCTGAGTAACTATCTGTACTTTAATGTTCAGCAGTTCTTGCCCTGTGGCCACGTTCCAGACTTTGATGCTGTCGGAATCGATCCCGTGATCACTGCTCACGGTGAGAATGTGCTGACCATCCGGGGAGAACCCCACAGAAACCACAAGGCCATCTGCTTTGATGGTGGATACCGCTTGCCCCGTGTCCGCATCCCATATCCTGGCGGTCCTGTCGTCACTCCCGGTGACGATGCGTCTGCCGTCCGGGGAGAACGCCGCCGAGTTCACCCGGCTGCTATGTCCGCTGAGGGTGAACAGCATCTGGCCGGTCGCGCTATTCCAGACCCTGGCAGCGTTGCCCATCCCCACGGTGACGATGCGCCTGCCGTCGGGGGAGAACGCCACAGACCGAACGACGTAATCCGGTGTAATAAACGTCAACAGCGGTTTCCCGGTCGCAGCGTCCCATATACAGGCAGTGTCTCTCCCCCCGGTAACGATGCGCCTGCCATCGGGGGAGAATGCCACGCCATTCACCACGTCCCTGGGGCCTGTGAGGGTGAGCAGGTCGAGATGGCATAGATGGTTCCAGTAGCCCCACTCGAAGCCGCGATACTTGCTCGCGCGGGTCTCCGCCAGCAGCGCCCGCATCCGGACAAAATCTTTCTGCGCATAGCTTGCCGGGATCAGGTTCATGTTGGCGATATAGAGCAGGGCATTGACATGGTCGGCGCTGTTTTTCGCTGCGGTCAGGTTGGCGGCAGCCGCTTTGAGAGCCGCTTTAAGCTGCGCGGCGTTCCGGTTCGCCTCGTCTCGGGCGGCAGTTGCTGCTGCGGCATTCCGGTCGGCCCGAATTTTCTCCGCAAGGGCCTTCGCGGCCTCTGCATGGGCCAGCCTCTCATTCTCGCCCGCCAGCAGCGCCGCTTCCCTGGCCAGCCTGGCATTTGCTTGCGCCCGCTGGGCGTTCCGGATCGCGACCGCCGTCAGCCCCCCGATGAGCGTCAGCACCACGCCCGCCAGCGCGCTCGCCCATGCCAGGCCGCGCCGAAAGGCCGCTCGCTGTCGTCGCGTCTCCGCTCCCGGCAAATGTGTCGTCACCCAGGCGCGGTCAAATACCTGCCCGTAAATACGGTTCCGGATCCGAAGCAAACCACCCTGCGCACACGTCACACCGCTCAACTTCAGCACCACACACAACGGGTTCGCCTCCTCATCCGGCACCCGTCTCCCCTCGAGCACCCGACGATACTTGTCCAGCAACGCCATCAAATCGCTCTGACCATGCAACAGACGGTTGCGAACAATCGCCAGGTTGTCGTCGGATTCCTGCGCCTTCTTGGACAAAAACAGCTCCGCACACAGGCGGTCTACATCCGTATCCCGCAGCGCCGCACTCTCCTCCGCCACTGCCAGGCACAGCCGCTGCGTCAGGTAAGGATGCCCGTTCGTCCAGTGCAGCACGCGCGTCAACAACTCCTTGCCCTCGCGCCCCGTCACGCTGATCCCGACAGCCAGTGCCGAGGCTTCCTCGACGGTAAAATCGTTGAGTTCGATACGCTTGCCGATGTTGAAGGGGGTGATGTCCACATTGTGGATCAGGTCGGCGGGCGAGGCCACTCCCAGCAGACAGAAGGTGAGACGCCGGAACATGGGTTCCCGGTCGCGGCGGTTATAACAGGCGCGAATGGCGGCGAAGAACTCGTCGGTCGGGAACGGCAGGCTGCGCACCATATCGATCTCGTCGATAAAGAGCACCACCGCTCCATTGGTCTGGGGCAGCAGCACCTCCTCGATGGCCTGCAGCCAGCGCACCAGGGGGGGCAGGTCGGCATGCTCCTGCCAGAAAGCGTCGAGGGGGTCTTCGAGGTGCAGTTGTCTGCCGATGCGGTTGAGCATTCCTTCGTACCACTGCGCCACCGTGAGGTTCTGTCCCAGCGAGTTGAGATCCAGCACGGCGACCAGAACCTGACTTTCGGTAAGTCGGGCAGCGGTTCGGACCATGAGGGAGGACTTGCCCATCTGGCGTGCGGTGAGGACATAGCAGAGTTGTCCCTGTTTGAGGGCGGCGAAGAGGGTCTCATCGGCCTGGCGGGTCACATAGGAGGCGTGGTCTCGGGGCATCGTGCCGCCGGTGATGTAGAAGGGCGCGAAATCCTGGGGTGTCGGGGCGTCTGAAACCGGAGGTGTCATCAGAGGCGTCTTTCCAGATAAGCGCGATAGATGGGGCAGCGAAATTCGACTGCCTGCCCTGTGCTTCGGATCACCAGTCCCGCGCTTTGCAGACGGTAGAAGCTCTCCGGCGTCATCTCCTCCTGGTTCTGAAGCAGGGCGCGGACGGCCTCACAGAGTACGGGAGAATGGGTCAGCGCGACGAACATCCGATTTAGATGGTCTCCATAACACCCTTCGGCCTGGTCCGCCTGCGCTGCGAACGCGTCCATGGTCAGGGAGCGTGTCGCGATCTCCTGTAGGCCACGCCGCACCAGATAGGGATTGCCGCCCACCAGCGTGAAAAATCGCTCCAGTTCCGCCGAGGCGAGCGGGGAGCGGTAGCGCCCGTTGAGTTCCGCTGCCTGATCGAGGGTGAAATCTGCCAGCGTCAGGCGGGTGCCAACATTGAAGGGAGAGCGGTTCAGGTCGGAGATGAACAGGTGCGCCTCCGTGGCGTAGGCGATGGCCAGGGTCAGGCGGCTCCAGGGGCCGTTGGGGTCGAGGGCGCGCTCATTGTGCCAACTGCGGAATAGGGCGAAGACGTCGTCCCGGAACGGGACGCCAAACAGGCGATCCACCTCGTCCAGCCCCCAGACGACCGGGCAGGAGAACTTGCCCAGCACTTCGCGCCGCACAAAACGCTCGAAGTTTGCATTGGCGCTGCGGGTTTCGCTCCAGACACTCGCCGGGGAGACCTCGCTCTCCAACTGATCGGCGATATTCTGCGCCAGCGCCCGGTAGAAGAGGTCGGACGTGAGCCAGTCGGCTGCGCTCAACTTTTGCAGGTCGGTCAGCACCACGGTCGCGCCGTCCTGGCGCGCCTGGTAGACTCCCCGCGCCAGCAGCGAGGTTTTGCCCACACTCCCCGGCCCTTTGATCAGCACGATGCTGTCTTGCCGCCGGATAGCCGCGTGAAACAGGGCATCAATCGGGCGTTCGATATAATCGGGGGAATCCAGCGGCACTGCGCCTCCCGTTGAGACAGGGAAGATCTCCCACTCCGGGGAATGGGCGGAGACAGAGAGGGCAGGAGCAGAGGATGGCTGCGGAGGCTGCTCCGGTCGGGCGGATCGGCACGGCGCGGCATTCCCCGCCACGGCGTAGACTGCCGCCTCGGATACCGGCGCTGTCGATTGGGGTTCGTAAAGCGCATCCGGATCACTCTGCAAACGCTTCACCAACTGGCGCAGCTCCTGCGACGGCTCGATGTCCATCTCTTCCCGCAGGCGCGCCTGCAGGCGCCGAAAGGCTTCGATGGCGCGCGTCGGATGCCCCTGCCGTGCCAGAACCCGCATCAGAACGAGCATCGCCGTCTCCCGAAACGGATCGGCATCTATCGCCCGTCGGGCGGCTATGGACGCTTCCTCCCAATTCTGCTGCCGCTCCAGGTCCTGCGCCCAATCCGCCAGCGCCTCCCCGTAATGACCCTGATAGACGGACTGCGCCCGAAGCGCCCAATCCTCATAGCAGCCTGTAAGCAAGGCGCCCCGATAGAGCGCGATGGCCTGCTCCCGCAGCAGGGCGCGTTCCGCAACGGCAGCCGTTCCACGCGCGCGCTTGAGCAGCGCATCAAATTCCAGGACATCGGTGGTGACGTGTTTGGAGCACAGGCAGATGGTCTGACGGTTGGCGAACAGCATCTCATTGTTGGAGAAGCCGGGTATTTCCAGGTCCCGCTTCAGGATGGACAGGGTGGTGCTGAGGTTCTGACGACCGGCATCGAGTTCCAGAGCCGGCCAGAAATGTTCGATCAACTCTTCGCGCGGAAAAGTGCATCGGGGGGAGAGAGCCAGATAGGCCAGCAGGAGCCCCGCTTTCTGCAGGCGGAATTGGGTGATGATGCGCTCCTGGTGGATGACGCGCAAGTTCCCGAACAGTTCGATACGACAGTAGGGCGTTGTTTCCGCTTGCATAGGAGGGCTCCTCAACATCACAGAACGGGGAGAGATTTAACAGCATCTTACCTGTAAGCGAACCAAAAATCACCTTAAAAAAGGTCCTTTTTGAATATTTTTGCTGCTCAATTGCATATTCAGGTTTTATTTGGATTTGATTTAGAGTTCCTTTAGATTTCGTTCAGGATGGCCTGTTACACTCTCTCTGTCGGCTCAAAAGCGAGCCCCGAGAAACCTTTTCATCACCAAGGAGAATTTATGAAACGAAGTGCCTCCCCCGGATTTACCCTGATCGAACTGCTCGTCGTGATCGCCATCATCGCGATCCTCGCCGCCATCCTCTTCCCTGTCTTTGCACAGGCCAGAGAAAAAGCGCGCGCAATCTCCTGTATCTCCAATGAGAAGCAAGTATCGCTCGCCATCCTTCAGTACGTGCAGGACTACGATGAGCAGATGCCCGCAGGAAATAATGGATTTCCTCAAGTTCTAGGACTTACGGGGGTCGGATGGTATGGCCAGTGCTATCCCTACATCAAGAACGCGCAGGTCGCCAAATGCCCCGATGATCCGACCGCTAACCTCGCTGCGACGGCATCCACTCCCGCCTACTACGCCTGCTCCTACATCTACAACCTCAACATTCCTAAGAGCGCGCCCGCTCTCGCCTCGCTCCAGGCGCCTGCCAGCACGGTTCTGTTTGCCGAAGGCATTCGCGATCAGGCGGAACTCACCTCCCCAGAGGAGTATTCGGGTGCGGGGACGTGCCCTGGGTCATCCGCGTGTGGGAGAACGGAGTCCGCTGCCGGGAATGGCCTTAACTGGATCGAATATCGCCCCGGCGGGGGCTATGTCTTCGCAACCGGCCCGCAGTACGATACCGGCATCATGGGCGGCTACAAGAACGCGCCCGCGCCGAACCCGGGCTTTATCCTGGTGAACAAGATGGATGGACGCCATACCGCGGGAGCGAACTTTGCGCTGGGGGATGGCCATGCCAAGTTCTTCCGACCGGACGCCGTCTCGGTAGGTATGAACGCCGTGAACTCCACCGATTCGCGCAATCCCGGCGCCAATCCGTGGTCGACGGCTGCCGGAACCTCCAACGGGACGTTCGCCGTGACCTTCAGCACCAACTAACTGTTTCGTAGTGGGAGGCGGAGGGGATTCCCCTCCCCACTACGGAACGGTACACACCACAGAGTTCGGATCTACCAGCTTAAGGGCATCCTTGCGCTGAGAGCAACCTGCGACACACAGAAGGGTCGCATCATGGATCAAAGGAGTGACGATTATGACTACACCGACGACGTCGAAAGGCGCAATCACTACAACGCAATCCAACGGTTCGGGCAACAACGGAGCGACAGGAACCGCCCCATCACCACAGGGGCAAACGAAAGGCGGATCCTCGACCTCCGTCAGCTCCACGACTGCCGGGGCTTCGAATCTGGGTTGGGGCGTGAACGCCCTGTCGGGTAACATTCTATCGGCCTATTTGCAGCCGATATTCGATCAAAACAAACTGTTTCCTGCCAAGAAGCCATCTATCCCCCAGCAGGCAAACCTTAACGAGCAGACCACTCTCACTTTTACCGGCGAATACGGCTACGACTACCTGGTTTCCCAATCCGCCTCCGTCGGAATCTCAGGGCACTACGCGGGGTTCTCGGGCTCTCTCCATGCCTCGTTTGGAACCACCCAGAGCCAGGAGTTCACCGAGAACTATGGTACCTGCCAGTACACCTTCCAGCTCTACCAGTTGACAATCCCGTCCAGCGCCTTCCAGAGCCTTCTAGCGGATGGTTTCAAGAATGATCTTAACACCATGGCGCCGCTGGACTTCTACAACAAATACGGGCCCTACTTTACCTCCAGTGTGATCGTGGGCGGCGCGCTCAACTCCTCCATCTATACCGTCGCGCAAACAACCTACTCCGATACTTCGATGTCCGTATCTGCGTCTGCCGCGTATAACGAGGGCATCGCGGGTGGTAAAGTCAACACATCGTACACCTATACCGACCAGACTACCAAGACCACCTACACCTGCAACTCCGGCATTACGGTGGTCGGGGGGACATCGAAGTTTGATGCAAACAACGCATTCGACGTAACGGAGTGGGAACAGACGATCGTTGGTAATCCGGCGACGATCTCTTATACGCTCACCCCCATGTGGCAACTGCTTCCCACGGGGCAACGCCAAACCGACCTGATAAATGCGATTGACGCCTATTTCAATCAGCCGAACCCGAACCTGCTTTCTCCGCTTACGCTCAAGACGTTTACGGCGACCAGCAATGTCACCGGTACAGAATCCATGGGCGTGGCCGTTGCTACAGGTTACAAGGTTCTCGGCGGAGGGGCTTCTTTGCAACAATCTAGCCCCAACAATCAGTTTCTGACATCGTCCAGCGTTGTGAAAGGCGCTCCTCCCAATCAGTGGAACTCCTCCGCCAAGTCGATGTATAACGCTACGAACGCGTCCCTCACAAGCTACGCGATCGCAGTGTACGATCCGGCCGATCTGCTGGATGTCGAGGTCTTCGACGTAAAAGGTGGCCCTACAACTCAGGATACCTATTCCTTCCTCTATACCGTCCCGGTTGGCGCCGGGTACGTGATGACTGGCGGGGGCATCGCCACATACCCCTCCAATACGAATGGGCTCATAATATCCGCGTCCTATCCGACCTCTCAGACACAGTGGACGGCTGCGGCGTCCGCACATTCCGGAGCGGCATGTACCGGATCGGTTGATGTGTCCGTCATCGGGATCAAGTGGCAAGTCCCTGCCGGTAAACCGCCGCTCGTGGTGGTTCAACAGTCGATCACGAGCAATATGCCGACAGAAATTCCCAGTCAAATGGTGGGCGTTGCGGCCAACTGTGCCATGGTCGGGGGCGGGGCCAATATCAACTCAGGCACCGCGCCCCCCGTGAATTACAATTCGTTGCAGAATTCGTATCCGTCTTCTGCAACGCAGTGGACCGCTAGCGGACACGACGCTAAAGTTGCTTGTAATGCGGTGATTACAGCCTACACGCTCGGGTTACAGGTAAAGTGGCAAAAAGCGGACGGTTCCGGTTTTGTGTACCTACCGTTCGGACCAGGCTGCCTGACTCCGCCGTCGGGGTGTGTGGTACCCACAAGCAGTCCCTAGTACAGCACGGCGTAAACCTTGCCGCAGTCCCGGTCGCAGACCGGTTGGCCGAAGGCCCATTAGACGGGTCGTTCACGGCCCGGCTTCCCGGAATGACTACGGGTCAACCAGGCAGAGATCCGGAAAGCCCCCTTCTACCTTGCGCAGAACTTGATACAGCCAGGTACGCATCAGTACCTGGCTGTAGCCATGCCCCATGAGATCCTCTGTCACTCTGCGGGAGGGGATTCGTAATAGAGATAGGGTACACTTAACGTGGATGAAATATATGCCGATGAGAGCAATATTTGGCACACCGGATACGTATAGAAGAGTGATAACCCTGAAGTTGAGAAATGCCCGCGTCTCGCCAGCGCCCCGGTGGAGCGCGGACGGTGGAGTAAGACAAAATGTTACCGAGAAAATGCCAACCATGGCGATGGTTGCTGCTCCTGGGCAGTGTCCTGGGAGTAGGACTGCTCTCTATCGCCCCGGTAATTGCGCAGGACACCGACCGGGGCGACTCCGATCCAAACTATCGGATGGGAGAAGATACGACCCTTTCGCAACCCCCGAGAGATAGCGATCCCGCTGACAATCCCCAGACAACGGACCCGAAAGCGGAGGGGCCGGTGCGCATGGCGCGCTTCGCCTACGTGAAAGGCGATGTGACCTGGCGTCCCGATGCCAACTCCGAGTGGTCGAAGGCCACGGCAAACCTGCCGATGCGCCAGGGGGCGGAGATCTGGGTCCATGACGGGGGCCGCGCCGACATCCAGTTCGATGACGGCAGTTCGCTGCGATTGGGCAACAATGCCCTTGCTATCCTCACAACCCTCTATAGCGACAACCAGGGCGAATTTTCGCAGATCACGCTCAATGATGGCCTGGCGACGATGCACTCGCGCCATGGCGTTTCCGTCTATCAGGTGGACACCCCCGCCGCATCGGTGAAGTTCAGCGGCGACACGCAGGTCCGCTTCGGCGTAGACGGCGGCTCCGAGATCGCCGTGCAGCGCGGCAGCGCGAACGTGGAGAGCCAGCAGGGCAAGGTCACTGTGGAGGAGGGCAAGTACCTCTATCTGGTGGATAACAATAGCCCCTTGACCCAGCGCTCGCTGCCCGGTCCGGATAGTTGGGATAAATGGAATGTCGAACGGAACCGGCTGATCGAAGGCAAATCGGAGACCGCGCAGCGCGTGCCCCCGAATATCGGCCTGGTAGCCGGGGATCTGGACGATTATGGAGCCTGGCGGGATGACCCCAAGTATGGCTCGGTCTGGGTGCCCCGTGTTAGTTCGCCCGACTGGCGTCCCTACTACTACGGTCACTGGGTCTGGGTGGACCCCTTCGGCTGGACCTGGGTCTCCGATGAGCCGTGGGGCTGGGCGCCGTACCACTATGGAACGTGGGTGGATGAGCCTTATGGCTGGGCCTGGTGCCCCGGCCCGCGATACCAGTACTGGTCTCCGGGCGTAGTGGGCTTCTGCTCCTACGGTGGGGAGATCGGTTGGGCGCCCCTGTGTCCATGGGAAGTGCGCTATCCGGTCGCCTTCGGGCTGGGCTTTGGAGTGCGGGACTGGTGGCTCTCGTTCTCCATCGGTTGGGCGGGATGCTACTTCCCCGGTCGCGATGGGTTCTGCGAGGGACGCCGGTTCGACAACTTTTTTGTGAACCGACGCTTCCATGATGGATCGCCCGCCTTTGCGCGGTTCCAGCACTCCGCAGAGGGCTTTGCGGCAGGTCACCACTTCGTTCCCTTCAACGCCAGCCATGCGGCGGGCGCGACCATCGCCAGCGCCTCGGCGTTCGGCGGGCGCGGTTCGTATCAGGCTGCCGCGCGGGGAACCTCGTTCTTTACGCGGGGACAGACGGTCGGCGCGCCTTCGGGCCGCACGCCGTTCTCCGGTCCGACTTCGGTGCAGCCCACCAGCCTGGCCCGAACGTCCACCCGCTCCTTCTCGCAGGGCGATCGCCCGCCGCAATCCGTGCTGCAGCGGAGCATCACGCGCGCCCCGCTGCCGACGAACGTCCAGCGGAGCCTGCCGGCAACATCGAACCGTGGCTCCATCGCGCAATCCGGATCGCCTCGGACGGGCATGCCCTCGGGCAGTACCGGGCGGCCCAGTACGGGCCTGTCATCCGGCTCCCTGGCGCAGGGCTCCAGCACAAGTCGCAGCCCGGCGGAGGCCGCACGCCAGGCCCGACAGACGCTCGGATGGTCCGGAGAGCATGGCAGTTCCGGCGGCTACTCTCGCGGCAATGGCGGATATGGAGAGGGTTCGTCCGGCGGAACGCGCAACTATGGCAGCAGCGGCGAGCGCAATGGATACGCATCGGGCCGTAACGGAGGGAACGGCTCCTCGCCGTACTCCTCCGGCCGTGGCTACTCCGGCGGATCGTATTCGGAACCGCGCGGGGGGACCTACTCGGGGCCACGCGGCGGCACTTACGGCGGATCTCCTTCCTATCGCGTCGGTCCCAATTACGGGAGCAGGAGCTACGGCGGAGGGAATAGCGGCGGCGGTGGCGGTGGTAGCCGGTCCGGTGGGGGAGGCGGTGGCGGTGGCCGCCCCAGCGGCGGTGGCGGTGGCCGTGGCCGTTAGATTCCGACCCCGTTGATCGTGAAAATGGGTCATCCCGCATTTCGGGATGACCCATTTTTTAATCACCCTAGCGCTAGTCGGAGAGGAGCGCCCGGATCAGCGTATCCGCCAGCCATGCTTCGTACTGATCCGCCGTCCAGCCGCGCTCGTGGACCAGCATGCGGTAGAGTTCACGCCCGGTCAGCCCCCAGAGTACATCGCGTGCGGTGGTCGCGTCCAGGCCCTCCCGCAAGCGTCCCGCCTGGATAATCAGCAGGATCGTCGATTCTTGCGCCTCATACCGGCGACACTCCAGCTTTTTGTCCAGTTCCGCCAGCTCCGGCTTCACCACTCCCGCGCCACGGAGCAGATCAAGCATCGTGCTCTCCGAGGCATAGATACTGCAGGCGATGCGTGCGACAAACCGCAAGCGCTCCGACGGCTCGGAGGTCTCGTAAGCCTGCCGGGCCAACTCCGCAAATCCGGGGCCGAACCGGGCCTGATCCAGAAGCTCCTCCAGGATGCCGGCCTTGGAGCGGAAGATAGCGTATACTGTCGGCGCAGCCACCCCGGCCTCCTTCGCAATGGCATCCACGGTCATTTTTGCATAACCGTGCGTTAAGAGCAGACTGCGGGCCGCATCGGCGATGCGACGACGGGTCTCATCGGCCTGGCGCTGCCGTGCGGGAGATTGATAGGTTCGGCCTGAAGGATGGGCCATTTGGGGCTTGACACCTCTCTTTCAATAGGGTATAACTTTCAATATTGAATATATGATACTATATTCAATTCTCTCCCGGCAACGTGACCGGGGTAGGTGACCGCACCAGACTGCGGTACAGCGATAAGAAGGAGTGGAACGATGATACTCGTAACCGGAGCGACCGGCAATGTCGGCAGTGAATTGGTCTCCCAACTGCTGGACCGGAACCAGCAGGTACGTGTGCTGACGCGCGACCCGCGCAAAGTCGCCCAATGGGGGGATCGCGTGGAGTGCGCGGTGGGCAGCTTCGATGAGCCCGCCACGTTGGACGCGGCCCTGAAGGGCGTGGACAAGATGTTCCTGATGACATCCGAGATCGGGTCAGGGCAAGTCGAGGCCGCGATAAAGGCGGCTCGGCAGGCAGGCGTGCAGCACGTCGTGTATCTCTCATCTACGGGCGCAAACCATCCGGACCTGCTGCTCGGCAAGTGGCATCAGGATCGGGAAGCGGCGATCCGCGCCTCCGGAGTGGCCTGGACCTTCCTGCGTCCGGGAAATTTCATGTCCAATACGCTGATGTGGGCGGAGACCGTCAAGACGCAGGGAGCTGTGTACTTTCCCGGCGGCGGTCAATCTGCTCCGATAGACCCGGAGGACATCGCTGCCGTCGCCGCCGTCGCACTGACCCAGGCAGGCCACGAAGGGCAGATTTATGAGCTTACCGGCGAGGAACTGCTCACCGTCGCGCAACAGACGGAGATCCTCTCCCACGTTCTGGGCAAGCCGCTCCGCTATGTGGACGTGCCTCCTGCCGTTGCCAGGGAGGGGATGCTGCAGCGGGGCATGCCGCCGATCCTTGCGGACGCGGTCGCGCAGGTCTTCACCTATGTGCGCGACGGCAGGGGCGCGCAGGCCACGGATACCGTCGAACGGGTCGTCGGGCGCAAGCCCCGCACGTTCGAGGCCTGGTGTCGCGATCACGTGGCCGCCTTCCAGTAGTCCGCCCGGAATCCGCCCAGATCCTGCCTTGCCCACATCTTGCGAAGGACCGATTTGTGGTTTACAAGGGAGTTTAGTCCATCGTGCCAAATCTACTTATCGCGTATCAAGAACTTACAGTGGGAACAGATCAGAGTGTTCGGGAAGACGCGCAGCGTCTCCTTCAACTCGATCCGCCGCTTATCTCCCGCCCGCTTCGCTGCAGCGGGGGCAACGGTATTCTTGAAAAACTGGTTTGTCAGATGCGCGATACCCCGAACGATGATGCTGAGCGGGCGAAAGGATCTGGGGCGGAAACTATCGTCATCATCATCCGCAGTGTAGCCTTCATTCACCTCGATGGAGAGGTAGTCGCGGAGCATGACCATACTGTGCTGGCACTTGGGGCAGTCTTTGCCGGTGCTGTCATCATAGTCCAGTTTGTAGTTCGATTGGCTCATCGTTGTGAAACCCCGCATGCGTTATGGGTGAGAGGGACAGGGCGCGTTGGTTCGCTCAGAGTGGCGACACGCCGGTTCGCGCTGCGCTATTCCGTTAGTATACTCTGCTTGCGGGTGATTCCGGTAAAAGGGGTTCAAGAGGGGGTACGATCCGATTCTATGGAGATGTTTCGGTCTCTGGATGGAATAGATGGAAAGGCTAATGCGAGGTAAGGAGGAGTGCATGGCTCTGTGCGCCGCGAAGGGCGTTCGCCGCAATCTCTCCCTGGTCATTGATGCCCACGGCGCTCTTTAGAGGATACCCCGGCGCTTTCGGCAGGAGACGGGAGAGTAACTCCAGGCGTTTGCCACGCAGGCAGAACGCCGCATCGGCGCCCTGATTGCCGTCGGCATGGAGGCCCGAGCAGAGGCCGACGACCTGGCCGCGCGCATTGATCCCGTTCACTTCGGAATCGTCG
>DATGIG010000152.1:0-4130 GCA_035295825.1 Chthonomonadaceae bacterium
ATGTCCCCTGCCCAGTTTCAGAAAATATCTGGACGTGCGGATTCGAGACAAGAAATGCTTTCCTGAGACAAGACGCAGCCGTACTGATTATGATATCCTGTTCAGGAGAGAAGCCGTTCTCGTGGCCAACATGAAACACAAGGTTTCTGTCTTCCAGCCTCAATAGTACGCTTCGCCTCAATCCAGATCAGGAGGGGTGATACATGGACGATAATACCTACCAAGTAGCCTGCCGGTCCAGCATGGTCGGGGTGTTCTCACACCGGATGTGGGCGGCGGTGATAACGACGTGGCTCGTTCTTTTTGGAAGGGGTTCCTATTCTGATCCTTCGAGGGATGCATCTGCCCGCGAGATAGGTCGCCTCATGGAGACTCTATCCAGCCGCGGTCAGTTCAGTGGCTGCGCCCTCGTCGCCGAGCACGGGCACGTACTGTATCGAAAAGCGTTTGGGTTCGCGGACACCGCCGACGGGAGAAAACTGACCGAGGACACACCGTTCAACATCGCATCGGTCACCAAGCAGTTCACGGCTATGGCGATCATGATGCTGGCCGAGAAGAAGCAACTCGACTACGACGACTTGCTCTCCCGGTACATCCCCGAGTTCGCCAGCTTGCCGCATGCAAGCGGAATAACGCTGCGGCACCTCTTGACACACACCTCGGGTATCCCCGATTTCGGCGACCTCGCCGTCGAGGACGACACCCGGCTGACCGAGACGTCCCTCATCGCAACCCTCGTAGCCAAGGATGCGCTCTTCTCGAGCCCGGGCCGCCAATATCGCTACAGCAATCCGGGTTACCGGCTGCTTGCTGTCGTCATTGAGCGTGTGTCGCGTATGGCATACAGCAGCTTCTTGCGATCCCGAATCTTCCAGCCTCTTGGTATGCTCCACACAGTCGTTTACGATCGCCCGGAGGCTCTGCCCGCCCGATGCGCCGTCGGCTATGATCCGTTCGGACAACGACTGGACGTAGTGGCCGTCGCCGTGCCAGGCGACGGAGGGATTTTTTCCACGATCGACGATCTGTTCAAGTGGGACCAGGCGCTCTACACCGATAGGCTCGTACGGCAATCGACGCTCGTCCAGGCGTTCACGCCGGCAGTAGTTCGGGAGGGCACATCCACTTACGGTTTCGGCTGGAATATCGCGGGTTCGGGGGCAGGCAAGTACGTGTGGCACACCGGCAATCAGGCAGGCTTTCGGGCGTTCATCGAGCGGCGGTTCGACGACCGCACCACGGTAATCCTGCTCACGAACGTTGGCAACAGCAAGCGTGTCGAAATATGCGATGCGCTCCTGGAGATCCTCGCCGGACGGCCGTACAGGCTCCCGCGCCGTTCCGGCGCCGAGGCGTTATACACGAGGATTCGCGTTTCCGGTGTGGACGCCGCGATACGCGAATTCAGCGAACTCAAAGCGGCGCATGGAGACGACTACGATCTAGGCGAGTCCGAACTGAATACCCTTGGATACCAGCTTCTATACGGCGACAAGCGAGTTGCAGACGCTGTCGCGATCTTCAAGTTGAACACAATAGAGCATTCAACATCATCCAACGCGTTCGACAGTTTGGGCGAGGCCTATAGAGTGCATAGCGACATCGAGTTGGCCAGGCAAAGCTACCAGACCGCAGTCAAACTCGACCCTCAAAACCGGCACGCCTCAACGATGCTAAAGGAGTTGAAGTAGGTTCTCTGTAATTGCCACCCGATCACATCAACCTCGATCGGACGGTAGATCCTCTGTGGATTCCAGACTGACGACGCATGGAAGACTGCTGTGGAGTGCTTTTCACTGTATGCGCTGGCTTCGAGCGCCGTTTTGTGTGCGCGGCTCGTTTCAGCTCTGGAAGCTCGGGTGCAATATCAGGTCGAGTACAACATGTGTTTATGAAGGACGCGAAGCAGCATCGGGTTCTAACCAGAAAGTGGAAGGCGTTGAGGTTTATTCTCCTTGTCTTACGGGACTCGATTCGCTCTGCAACAAAAGGCACCTTGAGCAGGTCAAGTCTATGAAGCGATACAGGGAGCAGAGCCGCAGCCGGTAAATTGGGTTCAAAGCGCTCTTGCCGGCCTTTTCACATCGGGAACAAACCATGCAGACGATCACACCGAAACAACTGAGCAAACTGCTCCTCAATGTCGCCCTGATCCGGCCCGTCTTTATCTGGGGTCCGCCGGGTATCGGCAAATCCGCGCTCGTCGAGCAGTTTGCGCATGAGGTCGGGCTGGACTGTGTCTCCCTGTTGGGTTCGCAGCTCGCCCCGGAAGACCTGATCGGCGTGCCTCGCATCGAAGGCAACCTCTCCGTCTTCTGTCCGCCGCGCATGATCGCCCGTGACGCGCCCTATCTCCTCTTTGTGGACGAACTCAACGCCTGCTCGTTCGAGGTCCAGAAAGCCTTCTATAGCCTGATCAACGACCGCCGACTGGGAGAGTACCGTCTGCCGGTCGGCTCCATCGTGGTGGGGGCAGGCAACCGGGCGCAGGATCAGGCGATTGTCAAGCCTATGTCCTCCGCTCTGATGAATCGGATGCTGCATGTCGAACTCAAACCGACGGCCCGTGACTGGCTGGATTGGGCCTACGCCCAGGGAGTCCACGAATGGATCCTCCGCTATATCGAGACGCGCCCCGACCATCTGGCAACACAGCCGCCGAAAACCGAAGAGACCTTCAGCTCGCCCCGCGCCTGGCATATCCTCAGCGACGCCCTCCACTCCTACGGCCCGCAGGTAACGCCGGACGAGATCGAGATGCTGGCCGCAGGCTGTCTCAGCGCCAGCCACGCTCGCAGTTTCGGCGCGTTTATCAAACAACTGTACGGCAATCTGCACGTCGAGAAGATTCTGGCGGGCGATCAGCCCCTGCCCCGTGCCGCCGAAGACCGCGACGTCCTCTACTTTATCGTTCAGTCCCTGCGCGCCCAACTCGCCAAAACGCTCCCACCCGAGCGTGACGACGTCAAGCCCGCGCACCGCACCCTGGTCATGCAGGCCAAGCGCATCCTGGTGGAGTTGTGCGACATCAACGCGGAAATGGCGACGGTCATGGTCGCCGAGGAGATGGGCGAAGGCGCCCGTAACCTCCCCGACTGGTTCCTCGTCGAAGTCGTGCGCGATCTTCCACGCCTGGCCCAGCGCATCGCCGTGAAAGCATAGTCCCAATAGCCCCTCTCCTTCCCAAGGGAGAGGGGTTGGGGGAGAGCGTTATCCATGGCCAAAAAGAACCAGGAACAACCCGCAGAGAAACGGATCGCGAAAGCGCGTGAGAGAGTCCGCGGCGCGTATGCACGCATCCGCCGCTCGATCCTGGCCCCCCTGTTCGAAAACGTGACCGTCCGCGAGTGTGAGAACGACGCGCACGCACCGCTGTTCGGCGCGGTAGACCCGGACCACAACACGCTCTGGCTGAATCCTCACCGGCGCCCGGAGATCGGCGAAGCGGAGTGGACGTTCCTCATCGCCCACCTGCTGCTGCATCTCGGCCTGAACCATGCCAAACGACCGGAGGGGAGGGACCTACAACTCTGGACTCTGGCCTGCGAACACGCCGCAGAGAACCTGGCCTGCGGGTTCAAACTCGGCTCCCCTCCGCACGATTTTCCGGTGGACACCACCTATGCCGGCATGCGGGAGGAGGCCATTTACGAACTGTTGCAGCAGTCCCGTCGCGGTCGAATGACGCTGCTCACCTGCGCGGGACCCAACCAGCCCGATATCGTTCATGTCACGGGCTACTCCCTGACGATCCAGCCCTATAACACCCTCTACAAAGCGGGCGGAGACCGTCATGATTACGACGCTCTGCTCGCGGAGGGCATTCGCGCCGGGGTCGAGCAGGCGGTCTTCGAGGCGGCGGAGACCCTGGGGCAGGCAGACGCCGACCGTCCCGGCGCCTGGCGACCGCTGGAGAACGCAAAGAAGTGGGTGATGAACGAACTGCCGCTATTGGGCGCCCTGGCGGCGCAGATGCGGATCCTGCCCGATGCGCGGTTGTGCGAGCGTATGGACATTGCCGTCGCCGCCGTCAACCCCTGGCTCGGTGAGATCTACTTCCATACGGGGCGCGGGCTCTCCCAGGAGGAGGTGCTGTTCGTCTATGTCCATGAACTGCTGCATGTCGC
>DATGIG010000153.1:0-6279 GCA_035295825.1 Chthonomonadaceae bacterium
CATCGCGCTGCAGCACCCAGCGGACCGTGAGCGGGTCGCCATCTGGGTCGGAGGCCGCCAGGGTCGCCTTCACCAGCGCGCCCGGTTCCACCTGATCCGCGCCCTGGAGCTTGAGGCTCTGCATCAGGGGGCAGCGGTTGGCGGGCGGCTTGCCGCTCCAGAGTTCCGTTAAGGCATCCACGCCGCCCAGGCGGCTCCCATCCGGCAAGAGCAGGCCGAACCAGGTCGCCGTGGCCTCCTGCTTATTGCCCCATGTGAACGCATACGAGCCCAGGCATAGCCCCCTCGGCGCCAGGACCGCCTGCTGGTACGCCCTCCGATAGAATTCCGCCTTCTCGGTGCTGGTCGGCTCGGGCGCGGCGCCCCAGGCGGTCTTGCCGACCTCCCAGACGCCGGGCGGGCCGAATTCGGTCAGGATATAGGGCTTGGCGCCGCCCGCCTGCTTGTACCGCGCGGGCAGTGAGGGCGCGCCTCCATAGCTGTTGATGCCGACGATGTCGATGTCCGGGCAGAGCCGATGCACGTTCTTGACCTTGTCGCCCCCGATCTCCGCCAGGACGGTCATCGTCGGGTGGTAGGGATCGAGCCTCTTCGCCAGGGTCGCGATATTATTGATGGCGGACCAGATGGCGGCGTTGTCGCCCTTGCCGTAGCCCTCCATCTCGTTGCCGATGGCCCACATCAGCACCGCCGGATGGTCTTTGTACTTGAGAATGGCCTGCTGGGCCGCCTCATACTGTTTTGCGACCTGATCGGCATCGTTGTAGTTGAACCCCTGCTCCTCATGGCCGAGCCAGATGCCGACCGTGACGGTCAGGCCGCGCTTCTGGGCCTCGTCGAGCAGCGGTCCCAGATTGTCTGCGCCCCAGGTGCGAATGGAGTTGCCCCCGGCCTCCGCCAGCATCTGCTTCGAGCCGTCGCCGCCCGCGCCCTTGATAAAGTAGGGCTGGCCGTTGCGCAGCAACGCATATCCCTCTCCATTCTTGACCAACTTCACGAGCGACGGCCTCTCCTGCGCCCAGGCGGGTGCAACGGAGACCAGAAGGCACCATGCCCCGATCAGCATCCTAGCCAGCACGTCCGCGCGAGATCGGCACGGTTTATCCATTCGCTTCATCACTCTCTCCTCGCCCCTGCTCTCTTACGGTCATGGGGAAATGGCATAACGCTACCCTATTTTCAGTGTACCCTGCACGGAGACAGTTCCTTTCATGCAGCATCAGCGTAGGGCAGGGTTGCAGTTGACGCTATCGGTGTCTTTTGATATACTTGGGGCGCAGTATCATCATACGATGAGGAGGAACCAGGATGTTCGATTCGAAACGACGCGACTTTTTCGGGGTGTTGGCAGCCGGCGCAGCCTCGCTGGGCGTCTCAGCGCTTGCGGAAGCCCCTGCCGACGCGCAGCCCAAGGGGGTGCAATCGAGCTCCGACCATGCGGATTTCGAGGCGTGGCTCGGGAAGATCAAAGGCAAACACCGGCAGGTCTTCGACGCCCCCGGCGTTCATGAGGGTATGCCGTTGGCGTGGTCACGGGTGTTTTTGATGACCAACAAGATGGTCGGCGTGCCGGAGGAGGAGGTTACGGCGGTTGTGATCCTGCGGCATGATGCCATCCCGGTCGCGCTGAAACACGACCTCTGGGAGAAGTACAAATTTGGCGAGGTCTTCAAGGTGACCGATAAAGCGACGAGTGCGCCCGCCATCCGCAATCCCTACTTTCAGCCGAAGCCGGGCGAGCTGATCTTGCCGGATATGTCGGTGGAAGCGCTTCAGAAAAGCGGAGTGCTTCTCGGCGTGTGCGACATGGCGCTTACGGTATATAGCATGGTGGTGGGAAAAAGCATGAATATGGACCCAGGCGCCGTGAAAAAAGATTGGGTGGCCGGCGTGATCCCTGGCATCCAGGTCGTTCCCTCCGGGGTGCTCGCCGTGAACCGCGCCCAGGAGCGTCACTGCACCTACTGTTACGCAGGTTAGCGCTACGACAGCCCCTCTATTCCATTTCCCAACATAAAACACGGGTTCCGAACCTCAAGCGGAGCCCGTGTTTCTTTGGTTTGACGGCAGCGCAAAGAGCGCTAGTACACTCCGGCCCAATTTACCAGTAATCAAACGGCCTATGGTTTTCCATCATCGGACTGAGTAATGTTGAGATTGTCCCCCACAAAATGCCTTTGTGTTGTTGAGGGATCGGTAGTTACAGTACGCTGAATATGGCTGAGAAAGTCGGCTTTCGATTTTGGTTTCTTTGTCGGGGTCTTGCTTGGCCGTAAGCCAGTAGCGGTTCCAACGCAATCCCTATCGGTTTTGGGGAAGGCACAAGGGCATCCTCTGTGGGAAAGATGCCACTAATGTGATCTCCAATCCCCATTTGTTAGACTCGCGGTGGATTTCCGCCGAGATGTCTCTAGCAGAGACAGATCACCTGGCGGCTGCCGTGAGTTAAAATTATTGATAAATTAGACACCTGCTATTGACACCCTTCTCGAACCTTTGTTATACTGTCACTAGACTCCTTGGAGGCCTACACAGCGCGTTAATCCCCTATCGCGCGAGTGTCCTTTCCTGAGAGAAGAGCGTTCTTGCTGAGCTTCCTATGAGCAGGGAGCGTCGCCTGCGTGGAATCGGCGGCACGGGCAAGAACATGCTTCCGCGTGCCCTCTTGCTGTTAAGCGGGCATGAAAGGAAGGGTGCTGCTTCCTAGTAATAGCGCGTACAACCGTCCTCGACTGCGATGTGGCGACTGACATCGTAGTGCATAGGCACGACTGCTATTTCCCTTATCCTAACCCGGTCCACAAATGCATCAAGCTCTCTTGGATGAACAACAGGTTCTTTGTTGGCATGTCAAGATCCTCTGCTATTGTTACCGGGAAAGGATACATTAGTTTACTTTCCCGGTGAGGTTTATTGCCATGCAAGATACCGCGTTTCGCTGGGCGCTACTCTATAGCCAGGTGCCTCTTTCCGATGTCCCCCGCCACTATCTGGGAATGCGTAGTTCGCCTTTCCTTATGGAGTACCTGACCACCGTCCTCAAGCTCTGCCCGCCCGGAGTTAGCACCCTGGAGACCGGCATCGGCAGCGGATACGGAGCTATCTGGCTCTCGCTGAGGCAGGTCGCCGCGGAAGGAATGGACTACTCTCCGGAGATCGTCGAGCGGGCCAGGCAGATCAATAACATCCTGGAAGGGCAGGCGCGCTTCCGAGTGGGCGACCTGTTCCAACTCTATGCCGAGGGCGCTCCCCGTTACCGCGTCATCCATCACCAGGGTGTGCTAGAGCACTTCACTGCCCCTCAGATCCGTGCGGCTCTGGCACAGCAGGTGGGCATGGCGGACTGGGTAGTTTTCTCCGTTCCCTCGGTGAACTATCCCTATGAGCCTGAGTTCGGCGATGAACGCCTGCTTCCCCTGGAGGTGTGGAGAGAACTGCTGGTTCCCTTCGATGTGGCGGACCTGCGCTACTACGGCGATCCGCAGTGCGGCGAACAGGAACATCTCCTCTGCGTTCTGCGCGGCCAACCGGTCACCGAGAGCCTGCTCGCCCTGATGTACCCGTCTGCCGAACCCTATCCCGACGGCATCTCTGCCATTGTCCATACTCGCAATGAAGCCCGGCAGATCGCCGACTGCTTGCAGACGCTCTCCTGGGCGGATGAGATCATCGTCTGTGATATGGAGAGCGAAGATGACACCGTCGCCATCGCCCACCAATTCACCGACCAGATTGTCCTGCATCCGCTCATCCAGAACTTCGACCGCGCCCGCAATGTCTCGGCGATGCGTGCCAAATATCGCTGGATCCTCTACCTGGACGCGGATGAGCGCGTTCCTGCGGGATTGGGACCCAGGCTCCGGGAACTCATCGCGACGCAGGGCGAGCACTTCGATGCGCTGCACCTCCCCTTTCGTCACCACTTCGCCGGCCAATGGATGCAGTGTCTGTATCCTGGTTACACCGCCCCACGCCTGCTGAAGAACGGCAAGTTCGTCTTCCACGCCCGGCTGCACTCGGGAGCACAAGTGGAGGGGAGGGTGCTGCAGTTCCCGGCGGACAATCCCGATCTGGCGCTGGTGCACTACTCCTTCGACAGCCTCTCCCACTACCTCACCAAGCTCAACCGCTACACGGATGGGGAGGCGGCAAACATGCACCGGGATGGGAAGCGCTTCCACTGGCAGAACGCCCTGCGCCACTTTGTACAGGATTTCCAGGGCTACTACGAGCAAGGACAGGCCACGAAAGACGGGGTGCATGGCTTTCTCTACAGTTTCCTCTCCGCCTTCTACCGCTGGGAGCAGCATGCCAAGCTCTACGAGACGCGCTTTCGAACAGGGCAGTTGGAGCCGGGCGAGCGGGCGATCCCTGCCAATGCAGCGGAGATGCTGCAGTTTATGCTCTCGGTGGCGACCGAGCAGCCGCGCCCACGGGCCACTGTGGTTAACGTGCAGGCAGAAGCAGATGAAGGGGCTCAAGTCGTGTGGAGCGGTCCGCTCCTGGACCCGAGCGGCTATGGGGAGGAGAGCCGCAACTTCCTCTTTGCCCTGGACGGAGCGGGAGTTCCGGTCGCCGCCCAGGAGTTGCCCTGGAACCATGACGAGGCGCTGCTCTCGCCGAAGGAGTTGGCGCGTTTGCAGGCGCTCCTCACTCGCCCGGTCGCTCCCGGCTTTGTGCAGATCCTCCAGAACTTTCCGCCCGGCTTCGAGCGCCACCCCTATGCAGGCAGGGTGATCGGGCGGACGATGTTCGAGACCGACCGCCTACCCGCAAGCTGGGTGCAAGCCTGCAACCGGGTGGACTATATTTGGGTTCCCAGCGAGTTCAACCGGCAGACTTTCATAGATGCGGGAGTGGCTGCGGAGAAGCTAGTGGTGATCCCCGGTTGTTTCGATCCCGAACCCTACCTGGAGCCTGCTCCGTCGACCATCCTGGAGCAGGAGCTGCGCGCATCGGGCCGCTTCGTCTTCCTCTCGGTCTTCGACTGGACAAGGCATAAGGGTTGGGACGTGCTGCTTCGTGCGTTCCTGGAAGGCTTCGAGGGGCACGAGGATGTGACGCTGGTGCTGAAGGTCTGGTCGACGATGGGCTACGATGCTGCTGCGATCCAAGCGCAAGCACAGCAATTCGTGAAGGCAACCCTTGGTCTTGACCTAGCCTCCGACCGGCGGGTGCGCTTTGTAAATGAGAAGCTCTCCCGACAGGAACTGTTGGCGCTCTACCAGGCTTCGGATGCCTTTGTGCTGCCCAGTCGGGGCGAGGGATGGGGGCGGCCCTACCTGGAAGCCATGGCCTGCGGATTGCCAACGATTGGGACGAATTGGAGCGGCAACACCGCCTTCATGACCCCTGAGAACAGCTACCTGGTGGACTGCCGGTTGGTAGCGGTCCCGGAGATGGGCTGGCGGGAGTTGCCGACCTATCAGGGGCATCGCTGGGCTGAGCCGGATCGCGAGGATCTGATCCGCACGATGCGCCGGGTGATGGAGGAGCGCGAGGAGGCGCAGCAGAAGTGCAGGTTCGCGCGCGAAGAAGTGACCGCACGCTTCAACCGGGAGGTGGTCGGTGCGCTCATGGCTGAGGAAATCCTTCGCCACAGAGAACACAGAGGAACACAGAGACAGACCACAGAGAACGATTCACATATTAACGCAGATAACCACAGATTAAAAGCAAGAGAAGAAGGCAAGCAAGAAGCCAGGAAGACAAGAAGCCAGGAGAGTAAGAATGGAAGGCAGGTATCCTCCGAATTCTCCCCTCTCCCCAGCGAGGGAGAGGAACAGGGGGTGAGAAGTGTCCGTTGGGAGGGTGCGCCGTTTGTCTGGCACAGTCTGGCGCATGTCAATCGGGAGTTCTGCCTGGGATTGCTGGATAGCGGGAGGGTGGAACTTTCGGTGATACCGACGGAGCCGACGCACTTCGATCCTCGCCAGGAACCGCGATTTGCTCCGTTGGCGGAATTGACCTTCGCTACGCTCTCGCATCCGGCGGACGTGCATGTGCGCCACTTCTTTCCGCCAAGATTGGAGCAGCCGGATGAGGGACAGTTCGTCCTGATGCAGCCCTGGGAGTATGGCTTCCTGCCCACACTCTGGATCGAGCCGATCCAAGAGAATGTGCGCGAGGTGTGGTGCTATAGCCGCTATGTCCGGGAAGTGTACCGGGCGAGCGGGATTGCGGAGGAGAAGCTGCAAATCGTGCCGTTGGGAGTAGATGCAGAGGTGTTCAAGCCGAGTGCGCCGCCCTATGTTTTTACCACCGAGCCGGGAGCGGCGC
>DATGIG010000154.1:0-21261 GCA_035295825.1 Chthonomonadaceae bacterium
TGATAGTAGTAGGTGAAGCCGCGCTTGAGACCGCAGGCGATGCCGGGATAGGCGCGCTGCCATGCACCGTAGGTGGTGAGCGGCAGGAGGCGGGGCAGGTCGTAGCGTACTGCCAGTTGCTCGATGATCAGGTTCGTCAGCGGCGATGTGGATTCGCCGATGGCAAAGCGGGGATGGCGGCTCTTCTCCAAGAGCAGGACGGATCGGCCTACCCGATGGGCTACCATGCTGAGCAGCGACCCGCCGAAGCCGGAGCCGAGAATGAGGATGTCGTAGTCGGCTTTCATGGGTTGTGAACAAACTCCTGTGCCTCAAACATAGCATTTTCTAAGAAATCACACTGTTTCCTAAGTCGCGTATCCTCTAACTGAGGGATACCGCGCTTCGGGATGCGCGATCCCCGGCCATGACCCCTCCATAGGCCTCATCACCGTCTCTCCCGAATAAGGGGCAAATCGCATGAAACTTGCACCCGAACGTGGCTCCCCCTCCCTGAAAGTCTATACGGACGCGCCAGCCCGCTGCATCCGGCTCCTGGATGGACATCTCGATTTCGATTCGCCCTGCAACGTCCTGGTTCAGCGTAGGGCTTCCGAACTGAATCTGCCGGAAGCGGAGACCCGCCTCTCGATCCGCTGCGCGTTCGGCGGGCAGAGCTTTTTTAGGGTGGATGGCAACCGCTTTGTGGTGCATGATGACCGCTATCTCTTGTTCAATCTGGGGCAACGGGTCGCCACCTCTCTGTATTCGGCGGTTCCTGTCGAGTGCTTCAACATCACCCTGCACCCGGAATTCGTCGGCGAGGTATTTCGCAGCTTGACCACCCCGACAACGCCGCTTCTGGACAATCCGACCGGCAAGCTCAGCCAGGCGATGCACTTGAATGTTCAGACCTATCCCCATGACGACCTGGTCTCCCCCGTGATCTTCCGGCTGCGAGGGGCTCTGGGAACGGAATCTATGACGCAAGGCTGGATGACGGAGCAGTTCCATATGCTGGTGGAGCGCCTTCTCCAGAGGCATGGCCGCATCTCTCGGGAGATTGAAGCCATTCCCGCGATACGCCATGCCACGCGGATGGAGATCTATCAGCGGCTCACGCTTGCCAGAGACTTTCTGGAGGCCAGCCTGCAGGATACCATCACCTTAACGGACTACGCCGGCGTCGCCTGCCTCTCCCCGCACCACTTTCTCCGGTTGTTCAAGCAGGTATATCACGAAACGCCGCACCAATATCTTACCCGGCTTCGCCTGGAGCGCGCCCACTCCCTGCTCCGTAATACCCAACTTTCGGTGACCGAAATCTGCTTCATGGTAGGTTTCGAGAGCCTCGGTTCGTTCAGCGCCCTCTTCAAGCGCCATTACGGCAAGCCGCCCTCCGCCTTTCGCACCGAAACCGATTAAAATAGACCGTGGCTATTCGTGGTACAATAGCGGTGCGATTTTCCTTTCGCAATCCGAGAACGCCAGCGAGAGTATCACCGCTATGGATCCGCCGCGACTGACTGTATTTTCCACGCCGCTCGTCTCCACCTGGGTCTTGGACGAGACGCACCGCGTCCTGTTCGACGTGGGTGATGGGGCGACGGCGCTGTTGGAAGGCAAAATTCATAAAGCCAACATCGTTGCGCTGACCCATGCCCATCGCGACCATATCGCGGGCCTGCCGCAGTTGCTGAACCTGCGCGGCGGAGTGGCGGCGGCGGCGGGGGAGCCGCTGCGCGTCTTTCACCCGGATGGCAGCGGGTCGTTCCTGGCGCTGGGGCGCTTTCTGTCGCACTTCGATCAGGGTACGGCGGGCAAGACGCTATGGCAGGCGCTGCGCCCTGGCGATACCGTGCCACTGGAGGATGGCAACTTTCTCCGCGCCTATCCCACACGCCATATTCCCAGCCCCGACCCGACCCGCTTCCGCAGCCTGGGCTACCAGATTGGGCGCACCGTGGAGCGGCTGAAACCGGAACTGCGCGGGCTGCCCCAGGCGGAACTGGATAGGCTCCGCCTGGCCGGGGGGAGGCAGGCGATTACGGCGCAGGAGGAGGAGATCCTCTTCACCGTGTCGGGAGACACGACCGTGCTTCCCCCGGAAACACTGAACACGACGCGCTTCCTGCTGCACGAGTGCACGTTTCTGGATACGGACGAAGAGCGGGTGATCGAGGCGAAAGAGCGGGGGCACGAACACTCGTTTCTGAGCGAGGTGCTGGACATGGCGCAGGCGGCGGGGGTGTCGCACCTGGCGCTCTACCATATCTCCAAGCGGTATACGGATGAGGAGATCGTGCGGGCCGTGCGGACCGGCTGTGCGCGGAGGGATCTGCGGGTGCGGGTCAGTGTGGCCCTTCCGGGCCGCGTCCATGTGGATCTGTTCGCGCAGGCCATCTGGCCCACCAAGGGGTAAGTCTTTTGCCCCTCTCCTCTATCGTTCAGGGGAGGAGGAGAGCGGGAACGTAATCTCGACCAGCGCGCCGTTTTGCGTCTGAAAGGCGACATCGCCCTCCAGATCGTGCCGGGTCAGGGTGTCCACCAGCGCGATGCCCAGATTGGAATCGCGCAGGGGATCGAAGCTTGCGGGAAAGCCGGGGCCGTTGTCGGCAACTTGCAGCCTGGCCCGATTTCCCTCCTCCATACGGATGCATACCACCGCCTCTGTGGCGCCATGTTTGCCGGAGTTGAGCAGGAGTTCGTTGGTGATGAGGGCCAGCGCCGTCGCCTGCTTCACCTCCAGCCCCACCGATTCGGCCTCCAGCCGGATGTCCAATCCTGCCGGCTGCGCGACCAGATGCACCAGCTTCTCCAGCATCCGGTCGCCCTGCACCCGGCTGCCTCGCATCTCATGGCTGAGAAAGTCGTGTACGGCGGCAATCGCCTTCACCTGATGGACCAGCTCGCTTAAAGCCGCCTTGGGGATCGTCTCCTCCGCCTCGAGCATCTGCATGTCCAGGAGCGAACTGACCACCTGCAGGTTGTTCTTGATCCGATGATTGGTCTCTTGAATAGCGACTTCGAGCCGCGCGTTCGCCTCTTGCTCCCGCAGCCAGGACTGACGCAGGCTGACCAGGTTGCGCCAGAACAGGAGCGCCAGCAGCAGACAGATCGCGGCCAGCGGGACTGTGAAGCTCACCTGAACGCGGCTGATGGTATTGATCTCCTGGCGGAGCGCGGTCTGCGTCCTTTCGGTCTCTATCTGCGCCAGGATAAGCTGATTGATCCCCTGCTTGAACAGCAGGTTGGATTGGTGCATCGTATCCGAATTCTTATTGCCGGCTTCTCTCCCGTCCCCATAACGGTCCAGCCACTGGTTGAGAATCGCGACCCCGCTCTGCCAGTGCTGCACCGCCATCGGCCCGCCCGCGACCACCGTTTTGTCCTCCGCGATCAGTTGTCGCCAGTCCTGTACCAGAGCTTGATAGCGCCCCAGCGTCACCGCCTGGGGCGACGACTGATCGGGAAAGAAGTAGAGTTCATCCAGCACCGTATGGATCTCGTAGACGCTTGAGATCGCCCGATGGATGGCGTCATGGGTCGGTTCTACCTGGTCTTCTATCTGGTTATGGAGTTGGTCGGAAGCATGCCTGGCGACAATCGGGATGACCAGCAGCGCCAGCAGTCCGAGCAAGGCCAGCACGAGCGCGGCGACCGGAAGCCGGGGATTATGCGGCACGGATGCAAACATATTTCTTCTCCGAGCATCAGCGGGATTCCCACCATGTCTTTAATACGTTTCTGGCCGCGCTCTTATCACCCTCCGCCAGCCTGCCTTCGATGACTTCGTTGGTAAGAAACTCCTTGGCTTCCCTCAGATGCGGTCCTGGTTCGATCCCCAATTGCTGCATGATCTCGTTGCCGTCCAGCGGGCTTTCAATCAGCCGGACGTTGGAGAGCGCGTTGAGGGCGTCCACACGGGCGCGAAGCGCCGCCAGATCCACGCCCTCGCCCGGCGGAATATCCACGGCGGACATATCGCAGCGGGTCAGGACGAACAGGTCGTCCAGATAGGCTCCGCAGTCGCGAATGAGGCGCTTTACGGGCGGGTCGGCCCAGTCGGACCGGTACTCGCCCAGCCGCATGTGCAGGTGTATCAGGGCGGTCACGTCGCGGATCTCGTCGTTGGAGAACTTGAGCCGGTTCATCATGGCACGGGCGATCTCGGTCCCCACGCCGGGATGCCCATAGAAGCGCACGCCCTGCCCGTCGTCGGTGACGGTGCGGGTCGGAGGCTTGCCGATGTCGTGCCAGAGCAGCCCGAGCCGGGTCTCCAGGCGGGCAGCGTCGGGCAGCGCCTCCAGAGCGACGAGGGTATGGGTCCAGACATCGTAGCGATGCCAGTGGCCCTGCGTGCAGCCGATCATGGGCAGCATCTCCGGCAGGAACTTCTCCAGCAGGTTCGAGGTAAGCAACTTCTCCATGCCATCGCGAAACTTCGGCCCCGGCAGCCTGGCGATCTTGACAAACTCCTCCCGGATGCGTTCGTGGGCGATGGCGGGCGGGCGGAGACGCTCGGCCTCCGAGCCGATAGCCTTCCAGGTGGCCGCTTCGATGGTAAAGCCGAAGCGGGCAGCGAGCCGAACAGCGCGCAGCATCCGGAGCGGGTCGTCGAAGAAAGTGACATGGGGATCGAGCGGCGTGCGGAGGATGCCTGCCTTCAGGTCCTCCCAGGCACGGCCCGTGAGGTCCAGGACTTCCCCGGTGTGCAGATTTTCGAGCAGGGTATTGATGGTGAAGTCGCGCCGATAGACGTCGTCCTGGAGCGTGCCCTGGCGCACGTCGGGCTTGCGCGAGTCGGGCATGTAGCTCTCGGCTCGCGCCGAGACCAGTTCGACCGCGCAGCCCGCCTCGCCCTCCGCACCCACATGGATCATGGCGGTCCCGAAGCGGGGATAGAGGACCGGGTAGTGCTGGGAGAGACCGCGCGCATAGAGGTATTGCGCCAGGGCGACGGCGTCGCCCTCCAGCACCAGGTCGAGGTCGTTGGTGAGGGGCAGCCCCAGCGCCCGATCCCGCAGCAGCCCGCCCACCAGGTAGAGGCGGTTCTCATAGGGGCTGTTGCGGGTCGCTTCGCGCAGGCGTTCGATTGCGATTTGAGCGTTCCAGGCTTCTGCATGGGCATGTGTCATGACCACAGTATACGGTAGGAAGGTGGCGCGGTCAAGCTTCAGACCCGAATGGGATTTAGTCAGATCTCGGCTTGAATTACCTCTTCCAGGTTTTGCGCGGTGATAATGCGGTCGGAGAGGAGGTCCAGTTCATCGGGATCCGAGAGGGCTTCGATGCGGGCCTGCAACCCTTCCGGCAAATCGCCGAATTTGAGGCGCAATTGACGAAGCAGGGTTTCCCGCTTACCGCGTACGATTCCCTGTTCGATCCCTTGCTCAATTCCTTTTTCGATGCCTCTCTGTTCGTAGACTGAGATCATCTCTAATACCTCCTTGCTCTCTGGGTCCGTTACTAACTGTTGAAACTCGGCATTTTGCTGCGGCGACAGTTTCAGATATGTTTCCACAATATTCGTCAATAGCGCTTTGCGCGCGTCATTTATCTGACTTTTCGCTATGGCGCGAAGGCTCTGATACTTTTGAGCCACTTTACCCAGCCTACTGGCCTTCATCAAGGCGCTCAACGCAGGACCAAGCGGATTGGCCAATGCCAAATAATCGTCTGCCTGCAGATCGGGAAGGCCGACCGCCTGATAGATGAGCAAGTTGATGAGTTGGTCGAACACGCGCTCTTCATATCGTTCGGTCGTGATACCTCCGGCCCCAGGCGACAGGTAGACGACAATCGGATACACCGGCAGGCGACGCCGCAGCCTGAGCATCATGTAATACTCGGACATACGTGGTGGAAAGTCGCCGGTTCTATCGGATTCCACCTCAATGTGCGTCAGGATGATTTCCGGTTGGCCTTCGAGCGTATAGACCTGAGCGACAAGATCAGCCCTCCTTTGTGCCCCTGTCGGCACATCTGTGAAGGTCTCCTTGTCAATAAACGTCACGCGAGTGAAATCCAGGCGGATGGCGACCTCCGGAAAGAACAGTTCCATGAACTCACGAAAAAACGCCTGTAGGAGGTCCTTGAATAACTGATCGTGTGGGATATCTGCTTCCGAATTCCTAGCCATTGTTTCGATCCCCGGTGTCAGAAATCCTGCCCGTTGATGGTTTCTCCCATTCAGTACGATACCGCTCACAAACTCCATTATCCAAATCGGTGCTGGGACTCAAACAATAATAACAGATACCAAGTCTCTCGCCGATCTCATCAAGGATTTCTCCCTGATTACAATCATAGCTCTTTGAGATACGAATCATTTCCAACACCAACTCTTGAGTGCGTGGAAGTTCCAACAGGGTGAATACGCCGCGTTGCTCCATGAGGAGCAACACCTCGTTCAGCATATAGCTTCCAGAATGGTTAGACATCTTTTTCTCCGTATCTATGGTAAGTGCCAGGGTGGTGAGTATTATCCACACATTACTGACTCCAGCGCGAGTGAAAAACCGGAAAGTCGTCCAGCGTGAAGCGTTCGAGGGTTTCGCGGTACAATAGCAGCAGACAACGGAAACGACTTGGGAGAGGAGATGGTATGGGGGGAGACCGGGGAGCGTTGAGAGCACTGTGGGTACGTCGCCTGCTGATCGCAGGTGTGGGCTTGCTGCTGCTCTGGGCGGTGACGGCGCACTCCGGCCTGCTGCAGGAGACCCTATTAAGGCAAGGAGGGGGAGCGACGGGCGCGCGGCGTACTGTGCTGCGGGTCTGGGACTGGTGGTCGCCCGGCACCGACGAGCGGTATGCCACTTACTTCGGGGCGCTCAAACGGGAGTTCGAACAATTGCACCCGGATGTGGAGGTTGTCTTCCAGTATGTCCCCTTCCCCCAATATGAGCAGAAGATGGCGACCGGGCTGACCGGCAGCAGCCCTCCCGATGTGTTCCAGTCGTCGGTCTACTGGGCGGAGGGCTTCTCTGATCGCGGGATGCTGCTGCCCCTGAACGATTTCATGGCGCGGGACCGGGCCGAGCGGGAGCGGCGGCGGGCCGCCGGGCTGCCGGTGGATACCGGGGAGAGCGTGGACAAGGAGGCGTTCCTGGAGGCGGCCTGGCGGCACAACACCAAGCCGGACGGGACCGTCTTCGGCATCCCCCAGATCCTGGACTCCAACTGCCTGGTCTGGAACCTGGAGCTGCTGCAAAAGGCGGCGGAGACCGATCCCGAGATACGCGACATGTTTGTCCCCAGGTCCGACGGCAGCCCGGACTACGGCCATCTCCGCTTCGACGCCATCCAGGACTGGGCGCAGTTCCGACGGGTGGTGAAGAAGCTGACCCGCTACGATGCGCAGGGCAACCTCCTTATGGACGCCAACGGCAATTTCGTCCAGGCGGGCTTTGCGCTGCATGCCCACGGCAGCGGGGCGGAGCCGTTTATGCCCTGGATCGCCGCCAACGGCAGCAACTTCCAGGACGCCGCCGGGACCCGCGCCCTCTTTGCCGAGCCGGCAGGGGTGGAGGCGGTGCAGTTCCTGCTGGACCTCTACTGGAAGGACCACGTCAGCCCGCCCTTCCGCCGCCAACTCTCCGACGACGAGGTATTCAACCAGGGCAAGGTCGCCTGCATCGTCACCGGGACCTGGGCCGGCAAGTACATCATGCGCAACACGGAGGGGAAACTCCGCTTCGACCTGACCCCCTTCCCGCCCGGCCCGCATGGGAGCGGGATGTCCACGCTCACCTGGGGCAATATGCTGGTGATCTCTCGCGCCTCGTCGCACCCCGACCTGGCGTGGGAGTACATCAAGTTCGTCACCTCGAAATCCGGCGCGCTCCGGATCTTGAAGCTGCTGGACTGGAACTCCGGGCGCAAGGACTTCTACGACGCGCCCGACTGGCAGGAGACCTGCCGGAAGAAGCCCTATCAGACGAACGTGCCCGCCATCGCCGCCTGCGGCAAGAAGCTCCGTCACACCCAGATCAATGCCACCAACTACGCCTCCCAGGCCTTCTTCGAGACCCTGTTGCTGCACTATCCTGAGATCGAGCGGGGGCAGGGGAGCTTTCCTTCGGTCCAGGCTGGATTGCAGCAGGCGGCGCAGGCGGTGGACCGGGTCTACGACCGCTACAATGCGCAGGTGGCGGACTGGCACAAGGAGCAGCAGCCATGAGCCGGGGCAAGCGCGCCGACTGGACGGCCTACCTCTACATCGCCCCGGCGTTCGGCCTGGCCCTGCTGTTCAGCTTCTTCAGCATGGGCGTCAGCTTCTGGACCAGCCTGCACCAGTGGGACCCCTTCGCCGGAGGGGGGCGGTTTGTGGGCCTCGACAACTACCGCCGCGTCCTCGCAGGCGTAGATAGCCTCTTCTGGGTCTCGCTGCGCAATACCACCCTCTATGTGGTGATGGTGGTGGTCGGGATGCTGGTCACCGCGCTGCCTCTGGCGCTGCTATGCCGCCGGGTGCGCGCCCTGCAGGGGGTGTTTCGCACCCTCTACTTCCTGCCCAGCATCACGCCCGGCGTGGTGGTCGCGCTGATCTTCTACCAGATCTTCGGGGTCTTCGGGCAGCCTCTGGATAAGAGCGGCACGGCGCTGGGGGCCATCGCCCTCATGGGCCTCTGGAGCGGCGCGGGCTACAACATGCTGATCTTCCTGGCGGGCCTGAACGAGATCCCCACCGACTTCTACGAGGCCGCGCGCCTGGATGGGGCGAATAGCTGGCAGGAGTTCTGGCATGTCACGCTCCCCATGCTCCGCAATACCCTGGTGTTTGTGATCGTGATGACCATCATCGGGGCGTATCAGGTCTTTACCTCGGTCTATGTGATGACGCAGGGCGGGCCGGAGCGGAGCACTCAGGTGCTGGCCTTCGACATCTTTATGAATGCCTTCAGCGTGGCCGGGCAGATGGGCTACGCCAGCGCGGCGGCCTGGCTGCTCTTTCTGGTGATCGGCGTCTTTGTGGCGATCCAGATGCGCCTGCTTCGTAGCCGGAGAATTTACGATGAGTGAGAGAACCTCCGGGAATCCCAAGTGGCAGGAAGTAGGAATCGAGGTGGGGAATGCGTGAGAGAGCTATGGGAGGCTATCGCCTGCGGGGCCGCCTGGCCGCCGCGCTGACCCTGCTCATCATGTGCCTGGGGGCCTGGGTGATGGTCTACCCATATCTCTATGCGGTGGGCAACTCCCTCAAGACGCGGGCGGAGTTCACCGCCGACAAGCAGTCGCTCACCCCGCCCCGGCTGCGCCCTGGCAAATTGGCGGAGCGCTATCTGCTGGGCCGTCCCGATCCGGAGCACGAGAAGTTGATGCAAGAGTGGCCGCCCCTGCGCAACTACCGGGAGGCGATTATCTACGGCGGCATAGACCGCTTTCTCTGCAATAGCTTCCTCTATGCGCTGGTAACGACGGCGGGCAGCCTGCTCTTCAGTATTCTGGCGGCCTACGCCTTCGCCCGGATGCGGTTTCCGGGCCGGGACTTTCTGTTCGGGATGCTGCTCACCACCATGATGATCCCCAGCGTGGTCACCCTGATCCCGCAATTTCTGGTGATCCGCTCGCTGCACCTGGTAGACCACCCGCTGGGCGTGGTCCTGCCCTCGTTTGTCAGCGCCTTCGGTATCTTTCTGCTGCGGCAGTTCTTTCTGAACATCCCGGCGGAGCTGGAGAATGCGGCGCGGATAGACGGCTGCAGCCGCTGGGGCATCCTCTGGCGCATCCTGGTCCCGCTCTCCAAGCCCGCCCTGATCACGCTGGGCCTCTTCACCTTTATGGGAGCCTGGAACGCCTTCGAGTGGCCGCTGGTGGTGCTCAGCAATGAGAATCTCTACCCGCTCACAGTCGGGCTGGCGCTCTTCCGGGATCAGAACACCCAGGACTGGCCGCGCATCCTGGCGGCAGGCGTCATGGGCAGCCTTCCGCTCCTCCTGCTCTTCTACGCGGCGCAAAGGTTCCTCACGCAGGGCATCAGCCTCAGCGGCATGAAGTCCTGACTGGAAGAACATATAATGAGATATGGCGAGGACGATAATTGCCTATTGTCAGTGGGCGCGCTCTAAGGAGCAACCTGCGGATTGCAGAAAGAGCAGTATTTGACTGACAATTTGGTTTCTTTCGCATAGGTATCTGCATCCTCAAAAGTCGCATGATTTTTGTAACCACCTTGCGCGTACTTGTGCTTGCCACCTCGCTTGTAAGGTTGACGACAGCCCGCTAGATGCACGGTGATTTGCTTAATATACTGATTTTCGTAAGTCAAAAAGGACATCTCGCTTCCCTCTTCTGTCGCGATGTTGTATATTCCAACTATGCTTTCCGCCGTGGCGTGTTGATGGTTGAAATATTTTGCTACTTCATCTTCATCTCGCAACCCCACATACTTTGCGACATGAAGGGGGTCCACTGGTCGGCCAATACTTTCGGCATATTTGAATAAGTCCAAGACGGATAACTCGCTGTAAATCACACTGTCGCCGATAAAACCTCCATGGAAGTGCCAGCATCGAACTTTGCCTTCTCTCACAATCTGATGTATACGCTGCCGACTGCAGCCGAGAAGCAGTGCCGCCTCTGACCTCGAAATGGTTCCACCTTTGACCTTTAGCAGCGCCTTGAGAAACGATGGGAAATCGTTGATGCTACCATTACGGTAGTAATCAAACATTTTTCCGACTTGGCCTCGGATGCCAGGTTCCCGATCTCCTTGTTCAATCTCAGTCATCATGTTCACCTTTCTATCGAAGTTACTCGCTTAAACCACAATCGCTTGACATTGTCAAGTATATCATAATTGCTTGACAATGTCAAGCCGCCCGTGAACGAGCGGCCTGCTTCGTCAGCAAACCCGGTGAACCGGGCTGGTTCTTTCGGGAGCGTTCCAACCTTGCTTTACAAGTAGCCTGTCGGCGGTGCAGCCTCGTTCACGCGGCTTCCTCGATAATCAGACAGGTCGTTTACGGCCTGGGAAGAGAAGGTTGCAAATTACGCGATTCAGATGTATCATAATACATCACAAGCAGATTTGCGATGCACATAGAGAATTCTGCATCAAAAAGGAAAACCGATACCATGTCCAAAACGTTAACTCTGCGTCTTCCCGATGAGGATGCGGCGGAAGTGCGAAGGATTGCTCAGAAGGAACGACGATCCATCAGTGAGGTGGGCGCACGTATCGTGGATGAATGGCTTCGCCAGAACCGGTGGCCGCACATCGAGTTTCGCAGCATCAATGGCGAGCGGGTAGCCTGTCTCAAAGGTCGGTTGGAAGTGTGGCAGGTGATGATGGTCGCGCGAAACTATAACAACGATGTGGACAGGACGGCCAAGCACCTGGATCTGCGGCCTGATCAGGTACAGGCCGCGTTTGACTACGCGGCGGCTTATCCGGTGGAGATCGAGTCGGCGCTTGCCGAGAACCGGGGAGGGTTGGAACGGCTCAAGCAACTCTTGCCTCAGATCGTGCATACCAGCCTGACCGACAGCGATCTTGCCCATGTCGAGATGAATACTGCCAATCCCTGACCGCCCATGTCTCTTCACCTACTTCTTGATGAGAACATATCTCAAATCGTGGCAGGTCAGGTGCAAAAGCACCGTCCTGCCATTGTGATCGAGAGCGTCCATACGTGGCAGGATGGAGCGTTTCGGGGACGGCATGACAGGGAATTGCTATTAGCGGCGGCAATGGAGAATTGGACCCTCGTCACCTACGATTTGAAAACGATCCCCGTTTTTCTGGTGGAACTATCCGCCGAGGGCCTATCCCATGCCGGCGTCATCTTTATAGACGATCAGACCATCGCCAATGATGAGTTCGGCCTGCTTACCCGTGCTCTGATCGCCTTTTGGGATCGCCATCAGGCGCTTGAGTGGACGGATCGTGTTCACTTCTTGGATAAACCGTCCCCATGAAGTAAAACCTCATCAACATCCCTTCTAGGGATGCTGCCCTCGGATGCGGCTTGCTTCATGGCAGTGGCCATCACACCGTAGATCTCCTTCCAGGCCGCCTCCATCGCAGGCGTATACGCCTCCCCAAGCTGCTGTGCGAGCGCCCAGAGCAGCGCCTCCCCAACCGTATCATAGTGCGCCGCCCGGACGCCATACCCCCCATGTCGCTTTCCCGATTGCCAGACCACCATGACGATCTCATCCAGGTGGTCCAGGCTCTGCACAACGGAGTGAATCATGTCCACGAATTTGCGCCGCTGCTCTCGGAAGCTGATCTTAAACAGCGAGCGCAGCGAAGGATCGAGCTCAAAGAGCCGGCGATAGAAGAGGGCCGCGAAGGTATCGGCATCCGGCGCCAGTGCCTCGAAAGAGGATCGTATGAGCGTTTTCTGTTCCGGGGTCATCCTGCGTCTCCTGACCGGGTTATGTACTGGATGCTATTCTACCGGGGGACCGTTAGAAAACCGTTAGAAGATCGCCGATTTATCAACGCGCCGCCGCATCTACTCCGCAATCGCCTCTTTCGCGGTGTGTATCGCCTGGTCCAGGGACCACGCTCCGCCCTGCTCCCATGCCCGCGCGAAGGTCTCCGGCCCCAGGATCTGCCGAAGGGATTCGACATCGATTTGGGGGAGAAGCTGGAGTGGCTTCAGCAAATGGTGCGCGAACGTGTCGTGTGCGGTAGCGACGCTCAGCAGCCGTAGAGATCTCTCAGCATGCCCGCGTCTGGCCTCCAGAGAGGCGATGCATTTTAGCACGGCAATCAGATGCGGCGTCATTTCTCCGATCTCGCAGATGCGGATGGCATTGCGATAGTATGTCTGGGCCGCGAAGTAGTCCTCCCGGTCACAGGCCAGCGCACCGAACCAGATGAGAAAGATCGCCTCCCACTCCCTGGCGCCGACCGCAACGGAGACCGAAAGCGCCTCGCGTAGGTAGCCTTGTGCCGCTGTAGGGTCGCCCTGCGCATAGCGTATGTTCGCCAGCCGATACAGACAGTACTGGATTTGCTCCGCATCCTCGATGTTGCGCGCCGTGGCAAGCGCCCTTTCCAGGTAGGAGCGGGCGGTCTCCAGGTCGCCTTGCTCGATCGCACCGGCGCCCTGCCTATTGAGGCAAAAAGCGAGCCCTTTCTTATGCCCACAGATGCGGTAGAGGGTCGCTGCCTGCTCCACCAGAGGAGCTGCCGTCGTAAAGTCCCGCTTCCATTGCAACAGCACGGCCAGGCCGACGAGCGCGCGTGCGATCAGGAACGGCTCGCCCATCTCCTGCAAGAGGGGCAAACACTCCTCAAAGAGCCGGTGCGCCCGAGGGTAGTCTCCTAAATCCCGAACCGCAATGGCGATGCTGCAGAGTGAGCGTGCGATCCCTTTGCGGTCCTCCTGCGCCCGATAGAGCGACAGCGACTCCTCCAGCAGCGCCAACGCCGTCTCTGTGAGCCAGAGATTACATGCCAGACAACCCCCCGCTTCCAGGAGCCTGGCCTTCCGTTCGGGAGCGATGCCCATAAGCTTCTCAGGAAGCTGCCGAACCCAGTGCTCCGCTTCCGCATAGTGGCGGTAGACTTCCCAAAATCGCCATAAAGCCGGAAACAGGCGCAGCCCTATCTCGGGATTGCCTTGTGGAGTTTCGCTGTCGGCCAGGAGGAAGCGTAGGTTCTCATAATCGTCCTTCAGGCGCAGCAGCCATTCGCGCTGATCGGCGCCGGTGAGCAGCGGCGCAGCCCGCTCCGCCAGATCCAGAAAATAGACCTGATGGCGCTGCCTCAGTTCTGTAGTTTCCTCCGAAGAGAGCTGCTCTGTCGCAAACTCCCGCAGCACCTCCAGCATGCCAAAACGCATCCCTACCGCCGTCTCTTCGGCCTGTACAAGGGAACACTGCTGCAGTTGCGCGAGATACTCCAGTGCTTGCGGCGCGTTGCACACCGCCTCCGCTGCTTCCAGGGTCCAGCCCCCATGAAAAACGGCCAGGCGGGCAAAGAAGCGCTGCTGTTCCGGCTCCAGGTTACGGTAACTCCACTCCAGGATCGCTCGCATGCTGCGATGGCGTTCCGGAATGTCTTGCCGGCGGCTTATCAGCAGGTCGAAACGCTGCTTTAGACGCTCCTGCATCTGCGCGGGGCTCAACAGCGCCATCCAGGCGGCGGCCAACTCCAGCGCCAGCGGGATGCCTTCCAGTTGTGCGCAGATTTTGGCAATCGACTCCGCCACATGCGCCTCCAGCAAGAAACCGGGGCGAACGCGCTGTATGCGATTGACAAAGAGCCGGATGCTGGCAAACTCCAGCAGGTGCTCCGGGGTTTGTGTTGGGCTAGGTGTGGGTAAGGGGGAGAGCGGATACTCCTGCTCGCCTTCGATGTCGAGCCGCAGTCGGGAGGTGACCAGGCATTTCAGCGTGGGCACACGCTCTAATAGCGTCCGCACCACCAGACTGCCCTCCTCAAGCATCTGCTCGAAGTTGTCCAACACCAGCAGCGCAGGACGATAGGCGAGAGCGGAGATGGCCTGTTGGAGAAAACCCTCTTTGTAAGCGTTAGGGCCGCAGACGACATCGGTCACTGCGCCTGCGAGAGCGCCGGCATCCTTGTCGGCCAGGGGAACAAACCAGGCCGCGCCCCGGTAGGCCGCCTGGAGTTGGCGCGCTACCTCCAGCGCCAGCCGGGTCTTTCCGCTGCCGCCAATCCCGGTCAGAGTCAACAGCCGTGTTGTCGTCTCCCAGTCTGCGCGCGTGCTCGGTTGGCCCGAAGGGCGCGCTTCCGGCACAGGCTGGAGCTGTTCGACCAGCCAGAGGATCTCCTGCTCACGTCCAAAGAAGGGGGTCAAGGACGCCGCGATCAGGGGCGGGTGGAGGGAAGGATGGCTCTGCCCCTCGGGATTCCGGTCCGGCAGAGAAGCCGTCCTGACCGGTTCCGGAGGGGGAGAGGAGGGCGTTGAGACGAGGGAGTGGGCATTGTACAGAGTGCCCGCGCGTACCTTCTCTATCAAGGCCTGGCTGCTTGCCGAGGGGAGCGCCCGCAGCTCTTTCCAGAGTATCTGCTCCAGTTCCCGGTACTGTACCAGGGCTTCCGCGTTGCGGCCCACACCGGCATACAGCCGGATCAAGCAGGTGTGCGATTCCTCGCGCAACGTATCGAGGAGGATCGCTTTGCGGGCGTACTCGATGGCAGCGGCGGTGTCGCCCAGCTTCCCCAGCAGCTCTGCCAGGTCCGTCAGGGCGCTCACGTAGCTCTCTGTCAGGCGTCGGCGCTCTCCGTTTACCCACTCTTCATAGTGGCCGGGGAGCAACTCCCCGGCATAAAGCCGGGTCGCCTGCAGCAGAGCGTCCGCACGCGCTTGCAGTGTCTCTTGACGCCCCGCGCGCTTCAAAGCGGTTTCAAATTCGGCGACATCCGTCGTGACCCGGTCGGCATCCAGAGAGACAAACGTGCGATCCGCCAGGAGAAACGCATCTCCCATGGCATCTACGCTCTTCAAGGTCTTGCGCAGGCTGGTGAGTACCTGGCGGAAGCGCAGCCGTGTCGCCTCCAGATCTTCATCCGGCCAGAGCATCTCGATGAGCTCTTCACGGGCATGGTGCTTCTGTTTGTAGAAGGCCAGGCAGGCGAGCAAGGCGGCAGCACGGCGCGTCTCGAAATGCACGATGCGCTGATTGTTGTATTGTACGGCCAATCCTCCCAGTAGAGCGATGTGCCATTTGTTCCCGATGCCTTGTGAGGTAGAGTCCATATTCCCTGTGAGTGGACCTTCTGTGCAGGAGCGAGGTCCGCTATGGTAGCGATTCTGGGCTTATATTTTGAACATGGCTGTCTGTTTCCTGCCTCCATCGTGTAAACCGTGAAAACCATGGAGCGACCTTGCGCGGCGCTGTCTGACGACTTTCACCGAAATATAACGGAAATCTCACGCTGGAATCACTCCCCTGTAACGGACGGACCCTATACTGTCTCTGTCAACGCAAAACATACGGTTCATAAGGAGACAGGAACATGACCACGCAACAGAATCTAAGCGAAACCGGGACGTCTCGTCGAGAATTCATACTCCGGTCCACCGCGTCTCTGGTCAGTCAGGATGTGCTTGATCGGCGAGCCATCTCTGCAGATACAAGCGCCGGGATGATGATCGGCGCCAGCGATCCTACCCACAAGGCCATCCACAGCAGGCTTATCTCCCCCCGCGATATTCTGTTTTAGGGGGAGATGGCGATACGAAATACCAGGAAAAGTCATTGCAAAATAGGAGGGTTTGTGGTATAGTAAAGTACTTTGTTATGAAGAGTACTTGCCGATATGGGGTACATGGCGACTTGATGGCGTGATATCCGTCCATGCCCTGGCTGCGAAAATCGGGGGGAATAGGATGCGTAAGAGACTGGCAAAGATCGTCAAGCGACTGGCGCTCCTGCTCTGCGTTGTGGTCGTCGGCACGGTGCTGCTGGTTTGGATTCAGCGCTGCTTGCCAACCAACTTACCATTACCAACGGGGAGCTTCCCGGTAGGGCGGGCGAGCTTCGATTGGGTGGATCCAGTGCGCAACGATCCCTTCGCACCGCAGCCGGGTACCAAGCGGGAGCTAACTGTTTGGATCTGGTATCCGGCCTCCGTCGGGGAATCCTTCCGTTCCTCCGAGTATCTTCCGGCCGCGTGGCGAGCGGCCCTTGCGCGTAAGCAAGGGCCGATATTTACAAATTTCATTTCGCGCGATACCTCGCGCGTCCACGGCCACAGCATGGATAACGCCGAGGTCGCCTCCGATCAGAAGACCTATCCGGTGATCCTGGTGAAGCCAGGCGTCGGAGCGCTGGCGCTCGACTACACTGCCTTATGCGAGGATCTGGCAAGCCACGGGTATATCGTCGTCGCCTCCGATTCCCCCTATAACACGTTCCTGGTCGTCTATGAGGACGGACGCGTCGTGCTGCGAAGTCCGGCGGCCTTTCCCGGCAACAGGGCGTCCAATCCGGCGATCGGCGTTTGGGCTGCAGATAACCGTTTTTTGCTGGATCGCCTCACCCAATTGAATCAAGCCGATCCCACCCATCGGTTCCAGGGGCATCTCAACCTGGAAGAGGTCGGCGTCTTCGGGCACTCCTTCGGAGGCGCTGCCGCTGCGGAATTCTGCCATGAAGACCCTCGCTGCAAAGCAGGAATTGACGTCGATGGAGCGCCCAGCGGTCCGGTCATTACAACCGGCCTGAACCGCCCCTTTATGTTTTTGATGGCGGATCATTCCGGCGCTGGGAGCGCCGAAGATCGTCAGATCCTGGGAGACATTCAAGCGATTTACGACCGCCTGCCCTCCGGGCGGCACTATGCGACGTTGCGCGGCTCGGGACACTTCAATTTCAGCGATACGTGCTTGCTGCTGAATGGCGCACTCCGGCGGGTATCCGGGGCCACGGGAAACATCGGCGACGAGCGCGGCCTTCATGTAGCCGCTGCCTGTATCCGTGCATTCTTCGATGTCCACTTAAAGGGCGCCGACCCATCCCTCATGGATCGGCTGCCATCACAGTATCCCGAACTCACATGGGAGACGAACCCGGTTTTGACAGAGCGGCATTAGCGGAGTAGCGGGAATAGGGGATGCCCAGCTTCCAGACCCCAACGATGTTGCGCGTCGTGGTAATATCAACGCTGGGGTCGCCCTGGATCAGTACCAGGTCGGCGCGGAACCCCTTCGCGATACGGCCCCGGTCGTGGAAGCCGAAAAAGCGGGCCGGCTCGGAGGTCGCTGCGGCCAACGCTTCCGTCGGTTTGAGGCCGGATTGCACCAGCAATTCTAGCTCTCTATGAAGGCCCAAACCATGCGGGACGCCGGGCGCAGGGGCATCCGTGCCTGCAAGGAGGGGAACGCCGGCCCGATGCAGCGCCCTCACTGCGGCCTCGGCATAGAGGATCCGCTCCTTTTTATCAAAACCCGGCGGCATCTTCAGCTTGAGTATCGTTTGCATTGAAGGGGTAAGATGAGAAGCTAAATTCGGCGCCTCCTGCCACCACGACGACTTGGCGGTGGCCGCAGCCATCGAATCGAAGACGGTAAGCGTGGTAAGGACAAACACATGGTGTTCCGCGGCAAAGCGGGCGAAGTCGGGCGCAAGGGGCGAATCGGAGGGGATATGCGCCAGGCCATCCACTCCGGCATCAATGCAGTCGCGCGCCTCGGCTTGCGTATTGATGTGGGCTATAACGAGCTTGTTGCGCCTATGCGCCGCAGTCACGACCTCCTCGATTTGCTGCTTGGTCACGGTCGGGAGCAGATGTTCGTCTATGATCTTGATATACTCCGACCCTTCCGCGATCCGAGCATCCACGAACGCCTGGACATCCGCGCCGGGAGTGAGGGTCGCGAATGGGGTAGGCTTGTCCATCATCTGGGTGGGGTGGCCATCGGGAACGGTGACGCCGATGCCAGCCGTACGGAAATCGGCGAGGTTTGGATCCTCGCTCGCCTGCAACTTTTTTCTCAGTTCCAGAGTGGGTGTGGAACCCCACATTTCGAGTTCCGTCGTGACGCCGAACTCCAGGGCATCCTTCAGAAATCGCTCGACCTGAAACTGACCAAGATGCATATGCGCATCCATGAGGCCGGGTAACAGCGTCTTCCCCTTGCCATCGATCACCTGAGCGGATTGTGCCGCTGTCGTATCCTCCGGACCAACCGCTCGGATCATCCCATCACGTACAAGTACACTGGTATGGCGGATCATGCGCGAACCGTCGAATACGTCCACATTGCGGAAGAGGAGTATCGACGGGCTCTGTTGCGCAGACGCGGAGACAGAAAGGCATATTGCCAGTATAATCGCAACCCACATTTTCATGTTCATGTTCCTCAGCGCAGCTAGAAACAGTGGTTGGCGTACCAAGGTAGGGTATAACGGCAGGGACGAGGAGAGAGTAAATCCCAGTCGGCGCGTGATAAACGTGTAGCCGCTGGTAGGTGTTAGACAAATTTCGTCAGGCAGAGTTTCTTTTGATCTTTGGGAACAAATATGAGAGTTTTCGTCACAGGGAGTTCCGGCCATCTGGGGGAGGCATTGGTCCGCACGCTGAGGGATTTAGGGCACGACGTCATTGGCCTCGACCTCCTGGCGCGTCCGTTCACCACCCATGTCGGCTCGATTACCGACCGCGCTTACGTCCAGCATTGTATGCAGGGCGTACAGGCGGTCTACCACGTCGCTACGCTGCACAAGCCCCATGTCGCCACCCATAGCCTGCAGGAGTTCGTAGATACCAACATTACCGGCACGCTCAACCTGTTGGAAGAGGCTGCTGCAGTGGGCGTCGAGGCGTTTGTCTTCACCAGCACCACGAGCGTCTTCGGTGATGCCCTCGTTCCTCCCGCCGGAGCGCCGGCAGCCTGGATTACGGAGGAGGTTCGGCCCATTCCCAAAAACATCTATGGCGTCACCAAGTCAGCAGTGGAAGATCTCTGCCAGTTGTTCCATAGAAACCGGGGGCTCGCCTGCATCGTGCTCCGAACCTCCCGCTTTTTTCCCGAAGAGGACGATGACCAGGCCGTGCGGGAAGCGTATGCAGATGACAACCTAAAGGTGAATGAATTTCTCTATCGGCGTGTGGATATAGAAGACGTTGTCAGTGCGCACCTCCTGGCCGCCGAACGCGCGCCGGCCCTCGGTTTCCGTCGTTATATCATCAGTGCGACCACTCCCTTCTCCCCCGATGATTTGCCGGAGTTGCGCACCGATGCCCCGCGGGTAGCGCGGAGGTATGTCCCAGACTACGAGACGGAGTATGCGCGCCGGGGCTGGAAGATGGTTCCTGGCATGGACCGCGTATATGTCAATGCGTTGGCGCGAATTGAGCTTGGCTGGCAGCCGCGCTATGATTTCGCGTCCCTCATAAACCGCCTGAGAGCGGACGAAGACATCCGCAGCCCCCTGGCCCGGCTCATTGGATCTAAAGGCTACCACCCCGAGACGTTCGCCGAAGGACCTTACCCCACAGCGTAGTTTCCATCCTTCCAGACAAACTCTTGCTACATAAAGCGCTCTACCCGCTTTGAATATTATTGTCGTCCACGAGATGGCCCATCTGTTGGAGCCCACCCACAACGCCCGTTTTACCAGTCTGCTCGACCATTTCATGCCTCAGTGGCAGCACTATCGAGACACGCTTAACCGCCTGCCGGTTCGACATGAAAATTGGACCTATTGAGCCATCGAACGGCAGATCAATATTTCCTCCAAAAAATATTTCTCTTTTCCTCTCCTTTGCCTTCCGCTTTGGTTTCGGCGACCTGAGTAACCCATTGATACTTGACCCGTTCTCAGATGCAATCTTCGCCAAAAGAGAGGATGATTCCATGCGCAAGAATAACCAGGACCCATCGCTGCCTACTCCAAACGGCGCTAACTACTCCACGCTTGTCAGCGAGATCTCTCATCTATTGATCGAAGCCCGCAGACAGGCGGTTCGTGCCGTCAATGCGGTGATGACTTCCACCTACTGGCAGATTGGGTGCCACATCGTCGAGTTCGAACAGGGCGGCAAAGCCCGCGCGGAGTATGGAGAACAATTGCTCAAGCGCCTTGCTGACGATCTCACAGCGCGGTTTGGACGTGGCTTCGGCTATATCCAACTCAACCTCTTTCGCCAGTTTTACCTGACTTATCCTTCAAGCCAGATTCTTCAATCAGCGATTGAAGAATCTTCACAGGAACAGGGCGCGCGTTCTCCCGTTCCGGAATTTCCTCTCTCCTGGACGCACTATGTCCGATTGTTGCGGGTTGAGGATGAGAAGGCCCGCGCCTTTTATGAGAGGGAAGCGTTGCGCGGAGGATGGTCAGTGCGGCAGTTGGATCGGCAGGTTCAGTCGCTCTTCTATCAGCGTTGCCTGCTCTCCCGGAATAAGGCAGCGATGCTTGAGAAAGGCCAGGTTGCGCAGGAGGGAGATGTGGTCACTCCGGAAGTTGCCGGAGGAAGCGCTACTGCAAGCCAAGGTACTCGAAGCGCAACAGGCTGCCATCCGCAAACGAGCAGCCTCGGAAGTATCGGAAGAACCTCAGCGGGACGCTTCGTAGCGGTAGTTGAAGCGCCCGTTGGGGGCTACGTCGCCCTGGTCTATGAAGTCGAGGATGTCGCCGGTGTCGGGGATGTTGTCGGCCCACTTGAAGGCGAGGCGCAACGGACCTTTCTCCAACCCCAACGCGGCGCAGGGAATGGAGAGATGCATCTCGTTGCCGTGATAGGCCATCTTGACCTCCGCGACAGGCTCCCACTTCCATGCGCCGCCGACGTTGCGCATCAATATGCTGTGGACCGTGCCGCCGCGCATCTCATGCCGGACGGCGTAG
>DATGIG010000155.1:0-5035 GCA_035295825.1 Chthonomonadaceae bacterium
TATCAGGCAGGGTGACAACGGCACGGATAGCAGCGCCTACCGCCTCAGCCCACCGTGGCAGGGTATGCTCCTCCAGAAATTCTTGAGAGCATCCGGTAGCACTGCCGGGTTGGGCGGGCATGTCGAGGTAGCGGACGCCGGGTTTTTCCACCACCATCACCCGTGCTTGCCCCTTCAGGCTCCTCTGTAACAGGTTCTGCAGCCCGCCATATATCTGGTCTCCATGCTTTGTGAAGTTGGAGACGCATCCTGAACCCGTCACGAATACGGCTAATGGCAGACGTGCCGAACCGCTCTGCGGCTGTGATAGGTAGAAGGTGATCTGACGGCCAAATGCATCGCGTGTGAAGTAGCGCGTATAGTGTGTGCCCAGGTCGACCGGATCCTTTTCGATCATCGGCTTGTTCGGTGGTGGGGCGGCGCCAATGAGCAGCAATAGAACCAGACAGATAGCGAGGCCACTCGCCCGTTGGCGGAGAACGTAAAGAGACATCCGAATATCCTTTCCGCAATAGGTCAACCAGCAAAAGGAGATTACAATACCTATGATAAGCATGCCTGCTGACAGACGAGGAGACCGACCATCCGTTTCAACCGATTCTCCATCCGTTCGCCTTCGAGGTGACCTTGTCGGTTTCGTTGCGGAAATACAGTGTAAACGCAGATGGTGGAGATTTGCATACGAAACTGTTAACGCTGGAGGGATATACTTCTCCATAGACCCAAAATCCGTCATTCTGGAGGATTCCGTTATGCGGATCGCTCTGAACATGCGGATGAATCGGGGAAAGCGTAAGGAAACACCACCGATCTCATGATGGAGGGGTAAGCGAATGTCGTATCTGTCACTTAAGCGATTGTGGAGCATGACAATCGCCTGTTTGTGTCTCTTGCTCGGGGCGCCGGCCCTGCAGGCAAATACCGTGACCGGAAATCAGAACCCGGATCTTCAGGTAGCGGTCACCCTGGAATCTTCTGGTAGTAATCCGGAAATCGCTTCGGCAGGGGATGTCCTCACCGGTTCCTGGACCGTCGTCAATACGACGGGCAGAGAGCTTACGGTCAAGGTCAAGTACGTCTGGGAGCCGCCAGCTCAGGCAGTACATGTCGTCCATAAGGTTTATACCCTCAAGGCGCATGGCGTTCTGCACTATTCAGGAACCTTTCGGATCACCAAGCAGATTTCTACGGGGCAGTTCAACCTCTCAATGGAAGCAACCGACGATATTGGGACCGGGTTCAAGAGTTACTCGGCTGCAACCGCTAATGTAACCATCGTAGCCTCCGGCTAATCCTACCGCATCTATTGCTTCCTCGTAGGCTCCTGCGAACGTGCCGGAAAACTCATCTTTCCGGCACGTTCATTTGGTCTACTGGTAACCTCCCTGTATCAGGAGGAACTCCTGCGCGCTCTCAGGGGTATCACCGAACGGCTATTGATGGAGCCGCAGGAGGTTCACGAACCGGCAACACGTGTCGAACTGCAACTGCGGAAGCTAATGGCTGCCTGGGAGCCTTGACACTGATTGGGTGCGGTTATGTATGAACCTCCAGAGTTTGTCCTGCGCTCAGAGTGAGCGGGGCATCGAAGTGGATGCCCTGCTCACCCGACACCTGGACTGCAAGCGGCTCCTGCGCCGCGTCCACAAAGAGCCCCGTTTTGGGGATAGAGGGCAAAGAGATTGCCTCCAGAGTGAGTTCACCCCATAGGATCCGGAAGGTAGCGTTGTAGCCTCCGCCAGTTTGCTCCTGGGTGAACACTCCCCAGGCGTTGCCCGCCGAAAAGAAGCAACGGAAGTCGTCGGCGTTAACCTTGGGCGCGAATGCCAGGTGCTGCCTGTCTGCGTCGTACTGATAGCCGGAGAGGGCGAGGAGGAGGCTCCAGGAGGACATGGCACGGGCGTAGTGGTGTCCGCACTCGAACTCGTTCCAGGGATTGCGCTTGGCCCCGTCATGGCGGTCCCGCACGCCTTTGACGATGGCAAGCCCCTCCTCGATAAAGCCCTCATAGATGAGATGAGCAGCTACCTGATACTCGATTCCGGTCCAGACCTCGTCAGCATAGGGGAAAGGATACTTTGGGCGTCCGCCATTGGGCCAGGAGCAGAGGAGCAGACCCGCTTCGTCGTTCAATGCATAAACGCGCTGCACTGTCTCATGTTGGGAGAGATCGGGCTTGAAGTTATGTTTGTAGATGGCGGCAATCGCCTGTTTGACCTGTTTCTCCGGCAGAAGATAGCCGAGCCCGATATTGTGGGCGAACCACTGTCCCAGCAGCATGTCCGTGATACAGCCTGGCCCGTACTGGTAGCGGGGTTCCGTATCCTTGAGCATGGTGTCAGGATGGGTGGCCGGACTCATGGCGGGTCTGCGTGACAGCCACAGATCCGTGTTGACAATCTGCGTGAAGAACTCGCCGTTCCAGAGCAGTTCGCTGTACTTCTGCTTACCGCTCTCGAAGACCGCTCGATACTCCTCTGCTTTTGCTGTTTCTCCCAGCACCTTCGCCATCTCCTCGGCAGCCCGCAAAGCGCCCAGATAGAAGAGACCGCACATGGTGTTGGGGCCGTAGAACTCGATGTCATAGGTGTTGTGCTGCTCGCCCTCCATTACGCCATCCTTGTCGGCGTCCCAGCTTCCCGGCTGCCAGGCATACTCTACCGCTTTCACGATCCCCGGCCAGAGGCTTTTCAGAAATGCCTTATCGCCGCTCTGTAGCCACTCCCGGTAGGCTTTCATCACAGTTCCCATCTGGCCGTCGGCAGCGGCGGGATGCGCCCAGAGTTCCCCGATCAGCGGGAGGAGGGTTCGGAAAGCCATATTCCCGTCAGGACGAGTATTATGAGCAAAATCTGTTTGTCGGACAGAGCGTTCTAAAGAAGGAAAAAGGGCAGCTACTGTCCAAGAATAATTCCAGACATGCGTGCAATTCATAGGGCAGCAGCCATCGTTATCTCCGCAGCCCTCGAAGCCGTTCATCCGCCCGTCTTCCGTGCGGAGGACCGTCGTTGTCCGCAGGATGGAGGCGTTCGCCCCGGCGGCATCGATGACGCACTCCGGGAGCGTACTTGTATAGAGCGCCTGATGGTAGGCGCGGGTCTCCGCCTCCAGGCGTTCTCGGTGGGCAATCACGTATTGCGCCACGTCCCAGGCGTCCGTCCACTGCGTGGCGTACCAGTTGCCCAGGCGTTTGCCCTTTACCGTCTCCTCACGGTTCCAGGTGTTGGTCAGGTTGGGGAAGTGCCAGGCCAGCACAAACGGCAGTGTGACGCTTTCGCCGGGGGCCAGCGTCACCGGCAGGCCCAGCGCTCCCACATCCGTCTGGCCGTCCGGGGAGGGTGTCGGCTCGACGCGGGGCGGGAAGATCCCCCGGCCCTGGGTGAATTCGTCCCAGAAGTTCTGGGCGTCGTCCCACCATCCGGCGCGCTCCCAGCGGAGTTTTACGGTCGTGTCCGGAGCCCAGGTCGCTAGGGCCAACGTGCCATACTGGGGGGATTCCGGATCGTACCTGGCGCTGCTGAGAAACAGGCCCCGGTAGGCGTCCTCTTCGCGCCACTCATTCTTATTCTGCCCGAGCATCGGATGGTGCCGATTGCCGAGACCCTCCCTGCCGTTATATCCCACCGCATTGAGCAGATTGCAGGCGACGGTGGCCCGCACCGGCTTGCCGCTGGTATTCGTTAAGGTCCAGAGGAAGAGGGCGACCGGGATGCCGGAATCCTTCTCATTCATGGGAATGAAGGGGTTGTACGCCTCCAGGCTCACCTGGACCGGCAGGGCGTCATCGTGGAAATCGATACGGGCAAGCGGGTACTCCCCATGGAACGTGGCTTCCTTCAGGCGGGGCAGGCCGGAGACAGAACTGGTGGGCAGGCCGAAACCGGCGCTGTAGGGGGGCATCAGGCGGCGTTCCAGCACGCGCGCGACGCCAGGGCTTCCCTCGGCTTCCGCATAGAGTGCGAAGAAGGTATACGGTAACCCTTTTCCCTTGCCAGGATGGTTGAAGATCTCCCAGTCGCGCAGTTGCCCGCGCCCACCCAGGGAGACGGTCCCTGTCCCGATCCCACCCAGGGGAAACGCGATCTCGCGCAAACTTTCGCCGGTGAATGTCCGCATTCGTTCACTCCTATTACTGTATAACTGTGTTGTCGTCGAGGGGTAATTCGCGAAGAAGCTTGCTATTTCCTGCGGACGGGACCGAATAGAGATAACTGCGAAAATGGATCCTGAATTGCTTATCGTATGAGGGTGTGGGCTCCCGAACCGACGGATGGGACCATCAGAAACTCTCCCATGACCTGGGTAGAGCGTAGTGCGCCATCCACGTAAACCCTGGTGTCGGTTCGGCCCAGGCGCGGCAACAGGACATCCGCCGACGTGTTTGCGGGTAGGTTGACGTTTAGTGTAAAGCGTTGAGGCTGAGAGAGGAAATCCACATGAACGCAGCCGCTGATGGTAGGCAGGTCCAGCGACGCTCTCTCCAGGCTTCCCGGCTGCGGCTGAATGCGCATCCTGTGGAAACCGGGCGCGGTGGGTTCAACTCCCATGAGCAGCCGGGGGATGATGTTGGCAGGAGCTGCGCCCCAGGCGTGGTTCCAGTCCTGGTTGGGCTTATATTTATTGTCCCAGGCCTCCGTCGTGATCGTGACGCCGACGTCTTCCACCAGATGCCGCCAACTTCGATCTCCGGGGGCGAGTATCAGATTCAGGGCGTGATCCGCCTGCCCGGTACGAAAGAGCGCTTCGAGCAGGTACTGGGCTCCATACACGCTGCAGGCCATCCCCCGACTGCGGACGAAGGCGGCTACCGTTGCCACACGTTCCGCCGGAACCAGCCCGAATGCCAGCGCGAACATGTTGGCGTGGAGCGAGCTGTGCGCGCTCGTCTCGCCATCCACGTACAGCCCTGTCGTGGTGTCGAAGAGCTTTGCATTGAACGCCTGGGCGACTTTCGTTGCCTGGGAGGAGAAGAGGCGTGCATCGTCCGGTTGGTGCAGCACCCCGGCGATCTGCGCCATCAGCGTCAGGGCGCGGT
>DATGIG010000156.1:0-17627 GCA_035295825.1 Chthonomonadaceae bacterium
CAGGAGCGCGCCGACCTGGAGGCGTTGTTGAAACGACGGCAGGGCGAGCAGGCTACGACACGGACCGCGCTGGATGCGGCACGACGGACCGTCGCCGAGCAGACGGCGCGCCTCTCCACGCTGACGGAACTCCAGGAGAACCACGAGGGGTTTTATCAGGGGGTGCGTGCGGTGCTCACGGCGCAGAAAAAAGGCCAATTGCGCGGGCACTATCGCGCGGTCGTGGACCTGCTCCAGGTGCCGGAACCGTATCGCGTCGCCATCGAGGTCGCGCTGGGCGGGAGCTTGCAGGATATTGTGACGGAGACGGAGGGGGAGGCGAAAGCCGGGATCGAATGGCTCAAGCAGAACCGGGCCGGTCGCGCCACCTTCCTGGCGTTGCCTCTGCTGCGACCGGGGCAGAAGTTTGAACCACAGAGACACAGAGACACAGAGGATTCACAGAGAGGGGGAGAGCAAAAAAGCAACGAAATTCAAAGTGCGATGGATGTGGTGGAGTTTGCGCCGGAGTATGCGCCGGTCGCACAACTGCTGCTGGGGCGGGTGCTGATTGTTGAGGACATGGATCGGGCGATAGCGGCTTCGCGGCGGTTGAGCGGCTGGAGCAAGATCGTGACGCTGGAGGGCGAGTTGCTGACGCCGGGCGGTGCGCTGACTGGAGGCTCACTGCAGGGGCGCGGTGCGCATCTGGTGGGGCGTAAAGGTGAAATGGATGATCTGAAGGCGAACCTGCCGCGCCTGCGGGCGGAGGTCGAGCGCCTGAATGGGGAGATGGAGGCGCTTGTTCGGGCGCTGCAGGAGCTGGACACGGAGAGGACCCGGCTGGCGCGTGAGGAGGCGACGCTGCAGGCCGAACTGGCGGCGGCGGAGAGCGACCGGGCTGCGGGGGAGCGCGAACGAGTGCGTCTGGCGCGGGATCGGGAGGAGCGTGAGGCGGCGCGCAGCGCGCTGACGGGCCAGGTTGAGACCCTGCAGGCAGAGACGGCGCGCCTTACCGAGGCGCTGGAGGCGGGCAGGGTGGAGGATGTGCATGCCGACGATGCCCTGACCGAACTGAACGAGAGGACGCGGGATCTGGCGAGCCGGCGGGATGCCTGCCGCCTGCAAGCGATTGCCCTGGAGGTGGAGGTCAGTCGTTTGAAGGAGAAGAGCGAGGGGCTGACCCGCGCCATTGCAACAGATCGCGCCACCCTTGCCGCGCTGGAAGCACAGCAGGGCCAGAAGATCGCGCAGCGGGCGCAGACGCATTCGGAGGGGGCGGAGGCGCTGGGGGAGCGAGAGCGCCTGACAGGGCAACTGGAGACGGCCCGGCAGAACCTGGAGCGTGCGGAGACCGAGTACGCCGCATGGCGTGAGAAGCGCCAGGCGCTGCTGGCTCAGAATTTTGAGATCAACAACGCCATTAAAGAGGCGACCCGCAGGCGGATGGAGGTGACCGGTAACCTCCATGAGACGGAACTGCGCCTCGCGCGGCTGGAAGTCCAGATCACTCAGGCCACGGAGCGCCTCCGCGATGAGTACAATATGACCAGGGAGGAGGCGCTTGCCCGCCCTGAAGATACCACCATAGACCGCAACACAGCGATGGAGGTTGGGCGGCTGCGGCGTGAGATCCGGGGCATGGGGCAGGTGAACACCGGGGCAGTGGCGGAGTACGAACGCCTGACCGAACGTTTCGAGTTCCTGACCGGGCAGAAGAACGATCTGGAGAAGAGCCGCGAATCGCTGCTGGCGACGATTGCCGAGATCGATGAGGGCACGCGGGGCGTCTTTATGGAGACGTTCGAGGCCGTCAAGGTCGAGTTCGACCGGCTCTTTACCCGACTGTTCGAGGGGGGCAGTACGAAGTTGGTCCTGACCAATCCGGAGGATCTGCTGGAGACGGGCATCGAGGTGATCGCACAGCCGCCGGGGAAGAAGCCGCAGCACCTCTCTCTGCTCTCCGGCGGCGAGCGCGCCCTCACGGCGACGGCCCTGCTCTTCGCCTTTCTCGCGGTGAAGCCCAGTCCCTTTGTGCTGCTCGACGAGGTGGATGCCCCGTTGGACGGGGCGAACGTGGAGAAGTTCAGTCGGCTGGTGCAGGAGTTCTGTCAGCGCAGCCAGTTCCTGATCATCACCCACAACCCGACCACCATGGAGGCCGCGCCGACCTGGTATGGCGTCACCATGAAGGAGCCAGGCATCAGCAGCATTCTCTCCTACCGTGTCCCGCAGGAGACCACTCCCACAGTAGAAGAGACCACCGTCGTCCTTGCCCAATGACATTCTGCATTGGAGCAAGGCTCAGTCTCTATCGGGATAGATGCCTGGTCACTTGAGGCGCGCTTCCGCCTCTTCGAGGGTGAGCGGGTCGGCTTCGGCTTCCTCCGCAAGCTCCTCTTCCGTCGGCTGCTGAGCAGCCAATAGGAGGCGTGCAGTCTCGACTTCAGAAGCCGGAACTAGCACACCGCGACTATCGCTAAGCCCCAGATACGGCAGCATACCGGCTGCCGGACCCACATACTGGTTTTGAACGACAGCGCGTATGCCGGCGGATTGGAGCGAGGCGCATACCAGTTCCGCCTGACCCTGGGTAGGCGCATCATAAACCAGAACAAGTTCCTCATTGATGTCAATATTGGGATATTCCATGATGGACCTCCTCTTTGTTCGGTCCGCCTAACGGATCGTGAGCAGAAGGGGCGGCGCGGCGGCGCTGCCCTGGTTTTCGGGCAGTGCCAGGACATAGATCGGGCGAGATTGGGGCTGGACCCAGGGCTCGCAGTAGAGGACGAACTTGCGGCTCGTCTCCTTCTCGGTGATGAGGACGCCGTTCAGACCGACATCCAGGACCTTGACGCCGAAGGGCAGATTGCGTACGTCCACGGGAACGCGCCCGCCGAACTGGTTGCGGCGCTCGATGCGGGCCTCCACCAAGGTCTCCTGGCCGGGATGGAGGGTGACTTCGGTTATATCGGTCGTGACGGCGACGTTGGCGGCGGGATTGACTTTGAGGCGGCGGTTCTTCTCATCGGGTTCGATGGTGTGCGTGACGTCCTGGCCGTTGATCCGGGCTGTTGCGACGACGCGGTAGGAGCCGGGGGCGTCCGGCTTCGGCGTCTCTGTGTTCGACGCCGCAGTGACGAGCAGCGATGCGGAGTTCTCTCCCGCCTCGATGACCGTCTGGGTGGCGGTGAAGCCGGGAGGCAGATCCTCCAGACGCACGGCGATCTCCCCGTTGTACCCCTCGTAGCGTTCACACTCCACTGTGATGGTTTCGCCGCTGCCTTTGGTCATCGTGGGGCTGGCGGGATTGGAGACGATCTTGAAGTCCGGGCGCGGCGGATGGATATTGAGGCGATAGGTGAATTTCTCCCCCTGCTGGCCGCGTGCGTCGGTGATCCGTACGAGATAGTCGCCATCGGCGGGCGGGGAGAATTCGAGGTAGGAATCGCGGCCATAGAGCGGCCCGCCGTCGTCGTTTTCATAGGTGAGGTGGGTGAGTGGCATCCCATTGGGCGAGAAGGTGCGGCCCGGCGGGTAGATCTCGACTTTGTAGACGGCAGCCCCGATGCTATGGTACTCCGGCGTCGTGCCGAGATAACCCACACGCTGGCCGCGATAGCTGCGGAACTGGTAGTCGTCGTCGGGACCCTTGGGCAGCGCGGCGATGCGGAGCACTTCGCGCCCGATCAGCACATAGTCGTTGAGGTGCAGGTCTGGGTGCAGTATCAGCCGGATGCCGGGGCTGACCGAATCCCGGTCGAAGAGCGTGACCTCGGTCTGCCCGACGGCGCGCAGGAGGGCGCGTTCGACCGGCCTGCCCTGCAGGTCACAGATCGCGATAGCCGAGTCGAGCGGCGACCCGGCTCGACGCGCCATGACGTCCACCACGAGCGGCAGGCCCCGCTTGGCCGAAAAGCGGTAGTAGTGGACGGGAGCGGAACTGTTTGCGGTCCCGTTCCATAGCGTGCCGTGGATGCTCGCCGGGGCCGTAACGGGCTGAGCGCTTCCGGGCGACCCGTTGTTCGGGTCCTGCTTGAATTCGGCATCGGCTGGGGGAGCAAGGGCAGGGAGGAAGCATGTCGCATCCTCGTTCTCGTCGAAGGGATTGAGTATCTGTAGGGGCGCTGCTTGCTGCGCCCTGGATTCGGCGGTCAACGCCCCTACGGGTTGCGTCCTGGATTCGGTATCCCGCCTGGGCGCAGCAACCCCGCGGCTCCGCCTATCCCCTACAGTCTGCGCCCCGGCACGGAGATAGGCAGCAACGCTCGGGAGGATAAGAACACGGGCTAGCGACAGGTCATATAAGGCGAAAGAGCCGTCATGGCAACCGACCGCGATCCGGTCGTCGTGGGGGCAGACAGCCAGGCCCTGCGGCCAGTCGGATTGGCGGGGATAGACCTTCGCTTCGTCCAGGGTGTCGGCGTTCCAGCGTTTGACGGCGTTGTCCTCCCCGCTGGTGAGCAGCGATTTGCCGTCGTGGGTGTAGGCGACCCGGAGGATGGCGGCTTCGTGAGCGAAGGCGGCGCGGGCCAGGACGCCGCTCTCCGGACCGATATTCCAGACGCGGAGGGCTTTGTCCACGCCGCCTGCCGCCAGTTGTTTGCCGTCCGGGCGGAAGGCCAGGGCGTAGAGCTCTGCCGTGGACTCGCTGAGAGTATAGAGGCGCTTGCCGGTCTTCATCTCCCACACCTTCACCGTGCGATCTCCCCCGGCGGAGGCGAGATAGGTTCCGTCCGGGCTATAGGCTACGGCATAGACGGCATCGGTGTGGTCCCGGAGGCGGGCGGAGGGAGAACGAGGCGGGACGGCGGCAGTGGGATGCTCCGGAACGTCCCAGAGGGTTACGGAGTGGTCATAACTGCCCCCGGCGATCTGGCGGCCATCTCCTCGGAACACGGCGCCATAGATCACATCCACCGGGCCGCTCAAGGTTAAGAGCAGTTTCGCCGAGCGCACATCCCAGAGTTTGATTTCGCCGCTCTTGCCAGGTATGCCTCCTGCCGCCGCCAGCAGCGCTCCATTAGGGCTGAAGGCGAGGGAGGTCACCACACCGGCGTGGCCTGGCAGGGTGGCCACGATCCGGCCCGTCAGCACATTTTGCAACGTGACGCTTCGGTTCCTGCCCAGGGCAATCAGGTCGCCCTTCGGCGCGAACGCGGCGGCGCTGATCGATCCGCTCCGGCTCTCCGCGCGCGGTTGTGAGGTCGCATGCAGCGGCTGCGCCTGGCTCGCGATCGTCCACAAGAGGATCCATGCCCATCCGACGGAAAATGCGAATCTAACCATTAGGGTTCCCCCCCTTCTGACTCAGGATATGGTTCAGAAGATTCCAAAAGCCTTTTGCACTCTGCCGATAGGTCGCGTTATCCGGTTCCAACTCATGAGCGCGGAGATAATACCAGCGCGCTTCGGTCTTCTTGCCTTGATGGACCAGTGCGACGCCCACATCGTAGAGGGCCTCGGCGCACCGGGGCTCGCATTCGACGCCTTTACGGAAGCACTGCTCAGCTTCATACCATCGGCGCTGCTCGCCCTGGATAGAGCCCATCACATGATATGCGCGCCACCAGGTCGGCGCCAATTCGATGAGACGCCATGCTGCCTGCTCCGCTTCCGAATAGCGCCTGAAAGCGCTCAGCACCGTACACAAATATTCGATGCAACGCCGATTTTCATTGGACGCATGGATGGCAGCGATGGCAGCGTTGACCGCATCCTGCTGAAGGGCAAACGTGTGGACCGCCCAACTAGGATGTTCGCTCATTTTCCAGAGTACGAAACAACGTTGGAGGTGCCCCTGCCAATAGTCCAACTTTACCCGCAGCGTATAATCTGCGGCTCGCAAGGCTTCGTTGAGGTTGCCACAGCAGATATGCGCTTCGGATAGGCTCAGATAGAGGGAGAGATCATAAGGCGTCAGAGCGACCGCTTGGTGCAGATTGGCGAGTGCCTGCCAGGGCTGGGATTGGAGCAACGCTTCAGCATGCTCCTTGAGTTTGTTGCGTTGGATGAGGAGCTGGGCCTGTTCGGGGTTCCCGCGAGCCATTAGGTACTCATCCAGGGATGTATAGCCGCACTGCTCCGCTTGATGGATCAGATTATTATGGGCAATGCAGTTGTTCGGATTGAACTGCAATGCCAGGCCATAATATCCGAGGGCCTCCTCGTTCTGCCCCAGGTATTTCAAGGCCAACCCCAGATTGTTCAAGGCGACACTCGATTCCGGATTGAGCGACAGGGCCTTCCGATTGCTATCCGCCGCCTGCCGGTACCGTTTTTGTTGGCTATATACCAGCGCCATCTCGATGTGAGAGGAGGCGGAATCCGGGGCGATCTCGATAAGGCGCTCCGCAGCCTGTTCCGCCTCCTCCAATCGGTTGCAATCCCGAAGTACGCTGGAGAGCTGGATCATGCAGGGCGGATAGTCAGGTTCAAGGCGGAGGGCCTCCCGCGCTGCTGCCAGTGCTTCGTCGTGGCGCTCCAGGCTCTGGAGAATGCTGCTGCGAAGGCGATGCCCCCACTCCTCATCGGGATCCGCATGGACCGCCCTGTCGGCATAGAGAAGGGCCTCTTGCGAGTTCTTCTGCTTGTCCCATACCAGTGCCATGCAGCACAGCGCATAGACATGCTCCGGATCCCGCTCCAACAAGCGGGTCAGTAGGAGAATGGCCTCACCCATCCGATCCAAGTCGACAAGGGTACTGGCCCGTTCATAGAGTTGATCGCTATCTTGTACCTGGTTCATCCCTGTGCCATTCCCTGAAGGGTGTTTTTCTCTGCGTGGGAAGTGCGCGAAAGGATCGCGCGTTAGCTCTCTGCATTGCGATGCCATGCGTGCGGCTACCAGAGGCCGAACCACTTTTTGCGCGGTGCAGCCTTAGCAGCGTTCTTACGATAGGTTGGATGGGTGGGTTCCAACTCCTGTGCCTGCAGAAACCAGGGAGCAGCCTCTTCAGGCTTCTGCTGATCGCGGAGAATAAGCCCCAATTCGTGGTTGGCCTCCGCGCTGTCCGGTTTGTGATCTACCGCGCGGCGATACCAGCGCTCCGCCTCCGGATAGTTGCCTTTCTGCCGATAGAGATGGCCCATCTTAAGGTAGGAGCGCCACCAGTTGGGTTCGACCTCCACCATACGTCGAACGGTTTGTTCCGCTGCTTCCAGCAGATTAAGCGCAGACTGGATGCGAAACAGGGTGTCGAGGCAGATAAAGCGTTCGTGAGAGAGGCGCACCGCCTCCTGAGCGGATTCCATCCCCTCGTGGAGTAACCGGTCTCGGTCCCGAGCAAAGGTCGGTTCGTTGCACAATTGAAGCATGACCCAGGCGCGCCACCGATGGCCGCGCCAGTCCCTGCTGTCGGCCTGGACGGCGCGTGTTGCCACATCGAGCGCCTTTCTGCCATCGCCCCGTTGCCGGTGAGCTTCGGAGAGCGCATTGTAGAGCGGAACGGCGGAGGGCGTCTCCCGGAGCGCCTGCTCCAGCAGTTGGATCGCCTTGCGGTGCTGCCGGGAGCGCGAGAGCGCCTGCGCCTGTGCGATGAGGGCTGCCCGTTGGAGACACTCCGCTCCGAGTAGTGGGTCACTTCGGGTTCGCAGGTACTCTTCCACCGACCCGATGCCGCACTTCTCCAGGTGGTTGATCAGGTTGCGATAGGCCGTCTTGTCAGCGGGGTTGCGCTGAAGCGCCTGATAATAGGCATCGAGCGCTTCCTCCCTCTTGCCCAGTTGCTCCAGGGCTACCGCCAGGTTGTTCACCAGGTCGGAATCTTCGGGATCGAGTTCCAATCCCTTCCGGATCGTCTCCACCGCATCCTGGTATCGCTTCTGGTCGTAATAGACCAGCGCCAGCTCCTGGTAAGCGACCGGCTTTTCCGGCGCGACTTCGAGCAATCTGTTTGCGACCCGTTCCGCCTCGTCCGGGTTCCGGAGCGCCCGCAGGGAGAGAGAGAGCAGGACCAGGCAGTCGGAATTTTCGGGCGCGAGGCGCACCGCTTCTTGCGCCGCCGCCAACGCCTCCTGCTTACGCTCCATCTCCACCAGGCAGAGACTGCGCCGCCGATGGCCCTCCGGGTCGTCGGGGGCGGACTGGACCGCCTGATCGGCAAAACGGAGCGCCGACGGATAGTCTTCCAGAGAGTAGTAGGCCGCCGACACGCCGCAGAGCGTCCAGGCATCGCCGGGTTTGCGCTGCAGCGCCTGGGTAAAGGTTTTCAGGGAGTCTGCATAGCGGCCGAGGCGGAAGAGCTCCCATCCTCGTTCGTACAGGCTGGCGTGTTCCGGGTCGGCGCTCATAACATGTCGTTGGCTCGGAGGTACTGGATCAGGTCGTCGTAGGCTCCGCCTTCATTGGCGAACTGGGCATAGTTGCGGGCGGTATCGAACCAGGCGCGTGTGCTGGGGCGTACCTCGCGCAGCGCCCTCTGAAAATCCTGGCTCTGGATCGGACGTGCGCGGCCCTGCCGGATGGAATCCTCCATGGCGAACTCCGCAGCCGATTCGACCAGATGGGCGACATCCGCGCCGGAGAAGTGGTGGGTATGGGCCGCGATGCCGGGAATATCGAGCGGGCCGATAGGGCGATCCACCAGAGACATTCGTAAAATCGCTTCGCGTGCGGGCGCATCCGGCGGCAGGACCAACAGCGTCCGATCCAGGCGTCCGGGACGACGGAGGGCCGTGTCCACATCCCAGGGGTGGTTGGTGGCCGCGAGGATAAAGACGCCCTCGTTGTTCCCCTTGACGCTGTCCATCTCGGCCAGCAGTTGGTTGACCACATCGCGTCCGGCGGAGGCGCGCATCAGGCTTCGCTTGCGGCCCAGGGCGTCGATCTCATCGAAGAAGAGAACGCAGGGCGTATGCCTCCGGGCCGTCTGGAAGATCTCATGCAGGTTCTTCTCGCTCTGGCCCAGCCACATATCCAGCACATCCGAGAGGCCGACCGAGAGGAAGCGCGCGCCCAACTCCCCGGCAGTGGCGCGCGCGATATAGGTCTTGCCGCAGCCGGGCGGGCCATAGAGCAGCAGTCCGCCTTTCAGCGACTTGCCATAGAGCCGCATCATGTCCGGGTTCTTCATGGGGGCCAGGAATGCGATGTTGAGCCGCCGCTTGACCTCCTCCATGCCGGCGACATCCGTCAGAGTGATCCCAGGGCGTTCGATCTCCCACGGGCTGGCCTTCTCCTCCTCTTCCTCGAAAGGCTCGATCTCGGCGTCCTCAAACGACCCGACGCTGAGAGGGATCGGGCGGTCGTCCGGCGGAATGGCGGGCTGCCGGGTGTTGCGCTCTCCGTCGGGCGTTTCGGGCAGGGGACGATCTTCGATGCCATCGACCAACCCCTTCGCCTGCTTCCAGGAGAGGGCCTCGTGCAGGCGTCGGTAACCCTCCGCCCTGGTCGTGTCGCCGAGCGTTTGCGCCGCCTGCGCCGCTTTGCTGAGCGCCTCCAGGTGATCCGGCTGGCGCGCCAGCACTACGGCGTAGTGCTCCAACGCCTCGTTTGCGCGGCCTGCCTCCAACAGCAGCGCGGCCAGATGTAACCGTAAGGGAAGGTTGTTGGTATCGGCTTCCAGCGCCGTCGCCAGCGCCCGTATCACGCTCTGATCAACTGCCATAGGGCTCCTCAAAAAACTAGAGTGGTTACTTCATAGACAGCCGGATCGGATAAAGGGTTTCGAGCTTGTGAAAGCTGCGGGGGTTAGATGTGCATCCGGGTGAGGACGCCCTCAAAGGCGACATCCACGCTGTCGTCGCCGCAGAGATAGCGCCAGAACTTGGCCCGCTGCACGTTTTCGGCCCGCGCCTCCTCGCCCATCCAGGCGTGGGGGAACGTATTGAGGATCCGGCGGACTTCCGGGTCGTTGTACCCGTCGGTGTTGAAGAGGCCGCGCTGCTCCTCGCCGGGCCGCAGGCGCAGTTTGAACATATAGCGGGTCCGGTCCGTGTGGTTGGGTTGGGCGCAGTGCCAGATCGCATGGTGCAGGAAGGCGATCGTTCCCGCCTTGCCGATGAGCTGTCTCTGCCCGACGATGTTCTTGTAGCGGGAGATGCTCAGGTGGCTGATACGGCGCAGGTGCGAGCCGGGTAGGATCAGGGTCGGCCCGGTCTCCTTCGGCACGTCGTGCGAGAAGTACATCGCCTGAATATCGAAGGCAAAGGGGCGGGCGTCAATGATGGAGTCGCCATGCCAGATCTGCGCTTCGTGCTGGTTCGGCCCGACAACATGCAGGGCCGAGTGGTCGTATACCGGGCTCTCGCCGACCAGGCTCTGCAGGATGCCCTTGACCTGGGGCAGTTCGAATACCTCATGGATCGCCTGACCCTTATTCCAGTGCCCGTTGCCGGCCTCCTGCTCGGCATGGACGGCGGCATTCAGCTCCTGCGGCACAAAGCCGTCGAACATCAGAAAGCCGTCCAGTGCGAACTGCGCCATCTGCTTTGCCGTAAGCAGGTGCTCTTTCGCCACTCTAGCCATGAATCTCCACCTTTCGTTCCAGCACATATTCGTAGGGCAGATGCCCGGTCTCATGCTCCTGCCCCCGTACGTAGTAGGGCAGAGGGGGAACCTGCAGGACGAACCAGCCGTCGCGCATCGCCGCCAGCACGGAGCGATAGGGCGGTTTCTCCTGGTCGCCGGACTGCATCTGTCGCTGGCCCTCCGGGAGCGCCCCATCATAGAGCGCCCAGGCCACCGTCTGGGAATCCAGGTCGGGGTTCGCCAGATGCAGAATGAGGATCTGTTGTCGTAGATTACTCACCCGTTCGTATTCTCCTTCTATCCGGTCCATGTGCGATGTGGGTCAGGCCGGGGACGACCAGTCGCCGATATAGAGGACCTCCTCCTCCAGAAGCAGGCCGAAGCGCTCGAAGACGCGGGCTTTGACGGCCTCGGCGACGGCGCGAATGTCGGCGGCGGTGGCATGGCCCCGGTTTATCAGAAAGTTGGCGTGCTTGGGGGAGATGGCGGCTCCGCCGATGGAGAAGCCCTTCAAGCCGCACTCCTCGGAGAGGAAGGCGGCGGGCACCACACCGACCTGCTTCATGTTCGTGGGCAGGGTGGGCAGGCGCTCCGCCAGATCCCGGTCCCGGATGTTCTTAAAAAAGCTTCCGGCGGAGGGCTCCCAGGGCTGCTTGAGGATCCGCTGCATCTGGATCTCCCTGGCCTTGAGGCGGATCTGCGTCTTCGGCGCGGGCTTCAGGCGCAGGGTGACGGCCAGGAGGGCGGCGGGACGGGTGTCATCCCAGCGCAGGCGGCTATCCCGATATGAGAACTCCATCCAGCCCGGCTCGACCCACTTCCGTTCGCCCTGCTCCACCACCTCGATGGCCTCCACCAGTTCGCAGATGTTGCCCCGATAGGCTCCGGCGTTGGAGACGAGCGCCCCGCCGAGCGTCCCCGGTATCCCGACGGCCCACTCCAGGCCGCCGAGGCCGGCTTGCAGCGTGCGGACGAAGAGCCGCATGAAGTTGTGGCCGCAGTCGGCGTGGGTAAGCGGACCGATCTCGGCGCTGCGGCAGGCGTTGCGGAGGACCATGCCCCGAACCCCCGCATCGCTGGCACAGACATTGCTCCCCTCGCCCAGCAGAAAGTGCGGCAGGCCACGGCGCTGCGCCAGCGCCACGACCTCAGCCAGCGCATCGGTTTCGGTAGCGTAGAGGAAGAAGTCGGCGGGGCCGCCGACACGCAGGGTCGTATGCCGGGAGAGTGGTTCGTCGCGGCGCACCTGGCTGCGGATCGCGGGCGGGAGCGTCGCCAGCGCCTCCTCCCAGCGGTGGGTAATCTCGCCAGGTGCGCTCTGTTCTCTCACAGAATCTATGGGAAGGGTCGTCATGCAGGCTGTTTCTTTCAGGCGCCGTTGTCGTTCTTACGAGGCTTCGGGCGGTAGTAGCGGTAAGTGACCCGCTGGACAAACTGGCCCGGCCCCTGCCGGTCGTGCTCCCAGCGGGCGTCGGGCACGATATGCGGGCTGATCAGCGCCTCGGTCTGCAGGTACCAGGGCTCCTCCGTCACCACACAGCGCAGGTGCGAATCGGAGGTCTCGCCCCACGATTCCAGGCGGTGTTCGTACTCGTTGCGGAGGAAGCCCTGCCGCCAGAGCGTCCGGATCCGGACAGCGCGCACTTCGCCCACCAGAATGTCCCCGGAGCGCACCGTCGTCTGTTCATTGAAGCGGAGGTGCAGCACCGGGATCTGGGCGCTGAACCCCTCCTGTGGAAAGCGGGAGTAGTCCAGGCCGATCTTGCCCAGCGCCCTCGTGACCGGGCCGGGCCGAAACTGGAGCATGATGCCGGTATACTCATGCTCCGTCTGCTTCTTCTCGTAGAGCAGGCCGACGTTGAACTCGCCCAGTTGCTTCCCCAGGAAGACGTCCCCGCCGAATTGGGCGGCCCGGCCCAACGGCTCCTGACGGACGGCGAGCTCGCCCAGGCGGCTCTCGAAGTGCCAGCCCCGCCCGAAGTCGTGCCGATAGAAACCATAGGCTTCCAGGACCCGCGCCAGCGGCGGCCCATCCAACGCCACCGCCCGCCCGCTGAAGTGGACGCCCCAGCCCGAATTCAGCGCGGCCTCCGCCGACAGCACCACATTGCGAAAATCGGTCTCCGGCCCATCGGTCAGATCGGTTATGCCCGGAACCTGGTCGAACTGCGCGATGGCGTCCGGATAGGGCGTGTGCAGGTATCGGACATGCCCCGCCCGCAGGCTGAAACTGCCCTGCCAGGAGGGGGCGCGGTACTGATCGAAACCCTCCAGGTAGATCTCATCGGTATCGACCTGAAACGCCTGTTGCTCGCCCTCATGGCGGCGAAAGCCGAGCCGTGCGCGCAGGCCGGGCAGTAACTCCACCGTGCTGCCGAAGGTCACATTGCGGAAATAGAACCGGTCGGGCCAGAACTTGATTCCGAACGAGAGATCGAAGACACCGCGCCCCGTACCGAGGAAGTCGGTGTGCCACCCCAGGGGCGAGGTTTCCGTTAAGCCGACCGGATTGACCAGCCGCTCCTGCGTGGTGGTGGGCGGAAGAGGGGTCGTCGGCAGATTGTCGTCCGCGTTTGCATTTCGGGGCGCACACAGCCCCCAGAGTCCCAGAGCCAGCGCGCCGCACCAGGCGTTGATTTGGCGTGAGAACGCCATACGTTATGCAATCTCCTTTATTGTACCCGGCGGAGCGTCCTCCGCCCTCTGTGCGGTTCTTCGACACGTTTGCATTCAAATCCTGCCCGATTAACCAGGAGAAATAGCCCTCATTCCAGGGAATAACTCTCCGATAGCGCCTCGATGCCTATTGTACGCCCCGCTGCCACAAGAAACCAACGCATTCCTATGATCTTCCAGGTGAAATAAGTCCCCATGCGCTCCCCGAAGAGGCATAGAGAAGCGAATTCAAGGAAACACAATGAAAAAGCAAGTATGGTTTGGTCTCCTAGGCCTGTTGCCTGCGCTGTCTCTGCTCAGCGGCTGCGGAGGCGGCAATGGCATTGCGGGTGGAAATATGCGCTCCACCCATCCGGTAACCCTACCGGGGTCCTCTTCCGATTCCTCCCTGTCTACCCGTGCGATTTCGGGTAACCCCAACGGTGTGCTACAGAGGGTGGCAAAGATCGTTGCAAAACCGGGAGAAGGCTCCTTCTATACCGCCTCCATCGATCCCACGCAGGGCTATGCCTATTTCGGCACCTCCGGCAGCACCCATCCGGGCTATATCGTCAAGGTGGCGCTGGGAACCGGTAACAACGCACCCACCGAGGTGGGATCCATTCAATTACCCATCGGTCAGGAGGGGACCGTCTGCTCGGTAATTGACACGGTGCATGGCTATGCCTATTTCGGCAACCTCGGCGTACCGGCCCGCATCTTCAAGGTAGCGTTGGGGGCAGGGAGTGCGCCTCCGCGCCTGGTCGGTTCGCTGGTGCTCAATGCCGGAGAGAACTGTTTGTTCGATGGCGCGATCGATGTTGCCAACGGGGTTGCCTACTTCACCTGCGCAACCAATCCTGCCAAGATCGTCAAGATTTCGCTCGGGCAGGGAAACGCCCTTCCGACGCGGGTCGGGGTGACCACCCTGGCTGCAGGCAGCGGGATTGCGCGGCGCCTGTTGATGGACCCTGTCAGGGGCTACCTCTATGCGGTGACCATGAACGGCAATACGAGCGGGCTGGTCAAGCTGACGCTGGGGAGCGGTAGTGCCTTACCGACCCAGGTGAGCAGCGTCACTCTCCCCTCGGGCGAGGATCATATTCTGTTCGGAGCGCTGGATGCGGCGACCGGCTATGCCTACCTGGCGACGTATAATCCCGGCGGCATCATGGATTGCACCACACCGGGCAAGATCATCAAAGTTCGGCTGAACCCTGGAGACATGGCTCCGACCCGGATCGGCTCGATCACGGTTCCCCAGAAGTACTTCACCTCGGGAGGGATCGATCCCAATACCCACTACCTCTACGTGGGCAATGACCTCACATTCCGCTCCTCGAACGTGCTGCAGGTTGCCACCGGGCAGGGAGACAGTCTGCCGAGCGTGGTCAACTCCATCCAGCTCCAGCCGGGCTCGACATCGTATACGTTTGCCACCCGTCCGTTCATGGCGGATCCGAAGCAGGCAGGGGAGATCTATATCCAGAGCGGCGTCATGGATCCTGCAAACGGCTATATCTACTTCGGTACCGACACACATGACGGTCAGGTCGTGAAAGTGGCTATTCCGTCGAAATAGCACGAAAGGGGGCTAATCCTCCCCAAAATAGTCCGTGTAGGGATCCGGCATTTCTCTATGCCGGTAGGAGTAGAGAGGGTTCATCCGCTCGACCAGAATGAGCTTGATCCCCATGGCAAACGCGCTGAAGAGCAGCGCGAATGCCGTTTGAAACAGGGAGGGAATGGGAGCGCCAGCCGATTGGGTGATGTCCGTAACCCAGTGGTTGGCGCTCTCATAACCTCCCGTCCAGAACACATGGACACGCCAGAGCGGCTCGGAGGGCGGGAGAGGGGACTGGACTACAAAGACCCAGGTCACCAGCCCCAGGAGCGCCATCTGCGCCAGAAGCGGAAGCAGCCAGCGCAGGAGGCCCATCACACTTACCTCCAAGCCGGATGCTACGGCTTTGAGATACGTCAGGTTCCGGCTCATCACCACGGGCAGGAGTGCCGCTGTCGCCAGGTTCCAGCACACCAGAGCTAGCCCGCCCGCGATGGGAGCGGAGAGCGGAGCGATGTCGAAGAGCAGGCGATAGCTCCAGGGCAGGAGGAACTGCGCTACTCCCCATCCGGCCAGCATTAGGGGAGAGAGGCGCAACGCATGGAGGGGTAAGCCATGGAGTGCGGAGAGGGCGTCCGCCTGCTTGCGGCGCACGGCGCTCAACACCAGTTGGGTGATCCAGGCCGCGAAGAGCGTGGTCAGGAGCAACCCCAGCCCCATTCTCAGGCCCGTGCTGAGCGGCGCCGACAGGCCGCAGTGCGCAAGCGCCTCCATCACCCAGGGCATGAAGCCCGTTTCCAGAGGGACCAGAAAGCCCAGCGGCGTCAGCAGGTCGGGACAACGGACGATATGCGTAATGGCGGAGGGCATCAAGAGGGCGACAAGGAGCCCGACAATAAGGAGGGCCGCGCCGAACAGCGTGAGGGGGAGCGTGAGCGGCGTCAGGGGGAGCCCATAGGGCAGGGCGCTCAGGCGGGAGGGGGAGCCGTGTAAATGCATCGCCCATTGCCGGCCCTGCACGCCCAGCGTGACGAGAACGCAGCAGAGCGCCAGCAACCGCAGCAATCGCCGCAGCGCAATGGCGAGAAGCAGTTGTCTCATGGGAGCGGCTGACGAAAGCAGACGACCTTGAGTTCCGTCATCTCTTCCAAGGCGAAGCGGACGCCCTCACGGCCCAATCCGCTCTGTTTGCGCCCGCCGTAGGGCATCAGGTCCGAGCGGAAGGAGGGTGTCTCATTGATCATGACGGAGCCGAATTTCAGATCCCGCGCGGCCTGCAGCGCCTCATGAAGGGAGGGGGTATAGATGCCGGCGTTCAGGCCATAGGGGGTTGCATTGGCGATCTCGATGGCGTGCCGGATGTCGCTGCAGGGAATAAGCAGGATCAGGGGAGCGAATGCCTCCTCCGTCATCAGGGGGCTGTTAGCGGGCACATCGTCGAGCAGCGTCGGGGCGTAGGCGGCCTTGCCCAGTTGTCGGCCTCCCAGGAGCACTTTCGCGCCCGCCTGCCGGGCGGCATCCACCGCGTCGCGCACCCGGTCGCAGGCGTGGGCGTCAATCAGGGTCCCGACATCGGTCGTCTCGTCCATCGGATCTCCGACTTTGAGCGCCTCGATCCGCTTCAAAAGCGCGGATCGGACGGAAGCATATATATCCTCATGCACGATGACGCGCTGGATGGAGATGCACAACTGCCCAGCGACCGCGAAGGATGCCCGCACGATGGCGTCGGCATAATCCGCTTCCTCAGAACCCGGCATGACGATCACCGGGCTATTGCCGCCCAACTCCAGAGCCACGCGCTTGAACCCCGCCCTGCCCGGTAACTGCATCCCCACCTCACGGCTGCCGGTGAAGGAGAGAAAGCCGACTTCGGGGTGCGTCACCAGGGCGTCGCCCGCCTCCTCACCATAGCCCGTCACGACCTGGAGGGCGCTCTCCGGCAGGCCCGCTTCGCGCAGCAACTCCGCCAGCCGAAGGGCATTGAGCGGCGTCTGCTCCGCCGGCTTATGGATCACTGCATTGCCCGCGCCCAGCGCCGGCGCGACCTTGTGCGCGGTCAGGGCCAGGGGCACATTCCAGGGCGTGATCGCCCCGACAATGCCGAGCGGCTCGCGGGTCCAGTACCCGAGGTGGCCTTCGCCGTTGGGGAGGGCGTCGAAGGGCAGGGTCTCCCCATGCAGCCTCCGCGTCTCTTCCGCCGCCAGTTGGAAGATCCCCGCTGCCCGGACGACCTCCGCCCGCGCCTCCCGAATGGTCTTGCCGGTCTCCGAGACGATCCGCGCGCCGAGAGGATCGACTTCCGCGCGTAGGCGCTGCGCCGTCGTTGCCAGGATCTCCGCCCGGCGGTGGAGTGGAAGCGCGCGCATGCGGTTCGCACCCTCCTGCGCCGCCCGCACCGCCGCTTCGATCTCCGGCGCGCCCCCGCGCGGCACGCTTCCCACCGCTTCCCCCGTATAAGGGTTGATGACCGTTATGCTCTCTGTCTGCATCGGCTTCCCTCCTACACCACGTCTCTTCTTGTGGAGATGATAGCAGACGGGATGTGAATAACACAACCCTTTGCCGGACAACCTGGTGTTTTCAACACCAGGCACGCAGGAATCCAACACGAAAACGGCGAAACGTCTGCGGAGATCTATTTTATCATTTATTCTGGAGAAGGATACGTGTATCTCAATCTCTGTCCGGAAACCATCGGATTTACCGATATGCCTCTGGAGCAGCGCATCGAACTGGCGATTGCGCACGGCTTCGGCGGGGTGGATCTGCCGCTGAATGAGATCGCCACGGAGGAGGCCGCGGATAGGGCGCGGGAGCGGGTCCAGGCGGCGGGACTGCGCTGGGGGCTGTTCTGGCTGCCCGCCGACTTTCTCACCGAGGATGAGGAGGCATGGGGCAGAGGCGTCGAACAACTGAAGGCGGTGGCGACTCGGGTGCAGCGCGCAGGCGGCA
>DATGIG010000157.1:0-3061 GCA_035295825.1 Chthonomonadaceae bacterium
CTCCTATCTGGAGCGGCGGCTATGAGGGCGAACGAACGCTTCTTTATCACCGGCGGCGCGCTGGCGCAGGATGCTCCCTCCTACATTGTGCGGCGAGCGGATACGGATCTTTATGAGAGCCTCTGCGCCGGCGAATTCTGCTATGTCCTGGATACCCGCCAGTCGGGCAAATCCAGCCTCAAAGTCCGCACGGCCACCCGCCTGCGTCAACAGGGCGTCGTGGTAGTCGATCTCGATCTGACCCGCATCGGCCAGCCCTCTCTCTCGGAGCCGTGGTACTATGGCCTCCTGATGGACATCGGCGACCAACGGAACCTGGTAGAACCCTTAAGGGATTTCTGGCGGGCGCACAAAACGGACGTGGCGCCGCTTCAGCGCTGGCTGATGGCCTTGCGGCAGGTCGTTCTAGAGCAGACGCCGGGGCCTCTGGTGCTGTTTCTGGATGAGATCGATGCAACCCGTTCGCTCCCCTTCTCCACCGATGAATTCTTTGCGGGCATCCGGGAGTGCTCTCAACGGCGCACACAGGATTCGGCCTACGAACGCCTGACCTTCTGCCTGTTGGGGGTCGCTGCCCCTGGCGACCTGATACGCGATGTCCGCACGACCCCCTTCAACATCGGACGCCGTATCGAATTGACGGACTTCACCCTGGCAGAGGCAACACGCCTGGCGGAGGGGTTCGGACACAACACAGAGGTGGGATTAGGCATGTTGGAGCGGGTGCTGTATTGGACGGGCGGACATCCCTACCTGACCCAAAGGCTCTGTCAGGCGATTACCGAAGCCCTCTCTTCGCCTCCTGTCTCCGGCATAGAACGGGGCCGGCACATGGATCGTAGGGCAAAGGCTCCGTCCTTTGCCGATCTGCTCATCGGCGCACGACAGGGCGCAGCAACTCCGCAGTTCCCCCTATCCCCTACTCCCTCACTTGTGGATCGGTTATGCGCCGAACTGTTTCTGACCGCCAGGGCGAGAGAGACGGACGACAACCTGGCATTTGTGTCGAACCGCATCCTCCGGAGTGGGAGAGATACGGCGGCGATGTTGACGCTCTACCGGCAGGTAGGGAGGGGAGATCGGGTACAGGACGATCCGGCGAACCCGCTGGTGACCGAATTGAAGCTGGCGGGCATCGTGCGGGTGGAAGAGGGCAGGCTGCGTGTGCGTAATCGGATCTATGCGCGGGAGTTCGATGCCGCCTGGGTGCGGGAGAGCATGCCGGATGCGGAGGTGCGAAGACAACGGGAGGCATACCATCAGGGTATGATACGGGCCAGCAGCATCTATGGAACGGTCGCTCTGGTCATCTGCGGGCTGGCGCTTGCGACGCTCTGGCAGAAGCATCAGGCGGATCGCAATGCCAACCGTGCTCGCACCGCCGAAGCCGTCGCCCGCACGGAAGCCGCCAATGCGCGTCGCCAACTCTACTTTGCGGATATGGCCCTGGCCCCACGCGCGTGGGAGACCAGCCATATCGGGTATCTGATGCAACTGCTGGACGAAACGAAGGACAATGAAAACCGAAACTGGGAATGGCACTATTGGCAGCGCCTCTGTCATTCCGAATTGTTCGCGATACCGATCAATGGACAGATATCCTCGGTCGCTATCTCGCCCGATGGCACACGCCTTGCCATCCCAAATTCGGGATACGGCTCACACCTTGCCATCCCAGATACGGTAAAGATCTGTGATGCGATAACAGGGCGCGCGATAACGCTCCTGGACGAGAACCATGGGATCGTTTCCACTGCCTTTTCCTCGGACGGCAAACTCCTCGCTTTGGGCAATAACAATGGCACCGTGACGCTATGGGATGTGCAGTCCGGACGCGTGCGCCTCACCCTTCGAGGCCATCCACGGGGAGTGGACAGTGTCTGTTTCTCCTCCGATAGCAAGCGCCTGATTACGCTTTCTGTCGGGTTCGGCCTCCCTGATGGGGTCTTTGAGGCGATGACAAAAGTCTGGGAGACAGACACCGGGCGGTGTCTGTTCACACTCACAAAAGAGGATGCTGCTGCGCTTTCACATGACGGCCGGTATGTCGTGACCGGGAACTACGAGGGGATCGTTCGGATATGGGATATTGCCACCGGCCGGCCGATCGAATCGTGGCGAGGGAGCTCCTCAAACCTTACTTCGGTAGCCTTCTCTCCCGATGGTCTGCGCGTCGCTACCGGTGATCTCTATGGCACGGTACAGGTATGGGACGTGGCTGCAAGGCACAGAGTGCTGAGGCTCAAACACGCGACAGATCGGGCGTGGGCCACCTTCTCACCGGACGGCAGGCGTCTCCTTACGTGGGGGGATGATGGAACGGCGAAAGCCTGGGAGGCGCAAACGGGACGTCTTCTCCTCACCCTACGGCTTCCGGAGATGGTCAGGTTCGGCAACTTTTACCCCGACGGCAGGCGGATCGTGACGATCAGTAGAGAAAATAAGAGGGACGATCCGAACGATACCGTCCGCGTGTGGGACGCCTGGAGCGACCGCCATACGCTGCAGTTCCAGGCCCACCCGGCTGCTGTAAAGGCCCTGGCCTTCTCGCCGGATGGAAAACGCCTGGTTACCGGCGGCAAAGAGGCGGTAGCGAGGATCTGGGAGGCCGCGACAGGCCGCCCGCTCCTGGCGCTATCCGGACATACCGCTCCCATCTACTGCGTCGCATATGCGCCCGATGGCAGGCAGGTCGTGACAGGAAGCGACGATTCTACAGCCAGAGTGTGGGATGCCGAGAGCGGCAGCGCTCTCTTTGTGCTGCGGGGAGGGGGAGGGCGGGTCAATGCGGTTGCCTGGTCTCCCGATGGACACTATATCGTAACGGGGCATAACGATAAGACCGCGAGGGTCTGGGACGCCCGGACGGGACGGGAAATAGAGACGCTTCAGGGGCATACGGACTATGTTATGAGCGTGGCCTGCTCGCCGGACAGTCGCCAAATTGTGACGGCGAGCGCCGACTATACCGCGAAGCTCTGGGATGCGGCGAGCGGCCACGTAATTCGCACGCTGCCCAAGTTCAATAACTGGCTCTGGGCAGTCGCCTTCTCGCCGGAGG
>DATGIG010000158.1:0-5606 GCA_035295825.1 Chthonomonadaceae bacterium
GGCGGACGCTCCCTGACGGTCAACGAAGCCAAGGCGCGCGAAGAGCGCCCCCGCAGCGGCGGTGGCGGCGGCGGTTATAATGGCGGCGGCAACCGCTGGTAATCCCCGGTTCTGGGTAAGAAAAGGCTGGAGGCTATATGCCTCCAGCCTTTTTTACTGGATGCCTCCTCAATTTTCCAAGGGTTCCGCGTGCAGAACCGTTTGCTTCATGGTGGTGGGACGCGCATCTCTCTATCCGGGTCCAGAGGATCGAGGGAACTCGGAGGCATCGGACCGTCTGGCAGCTCCGTCGTGTTTGGACGGAGGAGTTCCTGCGGGTCGGCCTGTGCGGTGTTCTGGACGGACCGCAGCAGGGTGTCCGGGCCGGAAGGGGTGGGGGCGGAGGCGCGCAGCAGGTGGGCGCCCGTTTTTGCCAGCGCGATCCTGCGAAGGATCGCGGCGCGGTACAGGCGGGCGGCCTCCTGTACTTCCGGATTCTCGCCCACGCTTTCGCCCGCCGCCCACTTCTCCAAGGGCGGCAAGAGGGCAGCTTCCGGGGAGTGCAGGCCGACCTCAAACGCGTTTTGCCCGCCCTGCATCAGGACCTTCAGCATGCCAATAAGAGGCTGCATGCCTGCCTCGGCGTAGTTCGCCCGGACCTGGGGATGCTCCCAATATTGCGCCCATATCATTAAAAATTGTTGGCGTTCCTTGCCCAGCGCCCAGACCTCTTCCTCGTTCAATTGCGGCAACAGCCGCCCCAGCGCCCGCCAGATCTCCGTACGTAACGCATTATCACTCACCATCCAGAATACGTCTATGAGGGGGGCGCAGGCCCTGGTATCCACCATCTCCGTCAGCCTTTGCACGACAACATCCAGGGAACGCCCGTTTCTGTTAGCGGCCCAGGGCATGCGCAGGGTGAGCAGCATCAGGCCCACAATGAGCAGCACGGGACAAGAAATCGAGAGAAAAAGTACGGATGTGAGGATAGGGGTCGCGGCAGCAATCGCTCCGCCGGCTACGGCGAGACCAGCGGCAACGACCAGTATCCCCCGCCCGATGGTTTTGTTCCGTTTGGTAATACGCGCACCGGCCTGCTCAACACACGCCGTCAGTTCCGCCAGCTCTTGTTCATTATCCTGGGTAAGGATCTCGCTATGCGGCTCGGCGACACCAACCTGTATGCCTGTCGGCGAGGTCTCTTCCGGTTCGATGTGGTGCAACATGGCCGCGTCCTTTCGATGCGTTCCCGGTCGCAATTGGACACCAGATATTCTGCCATACGTCTCAGTGGTTGCTGAGAGCGTCAACAAGCAGCCTCAAAGTCGGGGAGCGAGAAAAGAAAAAAAGTGATTTTTCGGTCGGCTGCGTCTATTTCTGTGTAGACGGCAAGGGCGGAAGCGACGGTGGCGCCGCCTGCATCGTGACATCTGTTGGGAGGAGAGCATGCTCAGTCTTGAGGGATGGCGTCTCGTGAACGATCCGAACCCCCTGCTGATTGCGGAAGACGACCTCTTACGCGCCGGGCGCGCCGGCGACTTGCAGGCGTTGGAACGCCTGCTGACAGCCTACGAGCGCCCGCTCTTTGTCCTCTGTCGGGGAACGTTGGGCCACACGGACGACGCCGAGGACGCGGTTCAGGAGACGTTTTTGCGGGCGTTACGCGCCCTGTCCGGATTTCGGGGCGAGTCCAGCCTGCGCACCTGGCTCTTCCGCATCGCGATCCATGTCTGCCTGGACTGGAAGCGGGCGCGCCGCCCGATGGAGCCCTGGCAGGATACGGAGCGCCTTCTCGCGCTGAGTGCGCCTTCGCCGGAAGCCGGCGTATTACGCCAACTGCGCGTTTTGGAGGCGCTGCAGGTCCTGCAGCCCCGTCATCGTCTGTTGGTGCTGCTCAAGGAGGCGGAGGGCTGGAGCCTGGCGGAGATCGCCGCCGCGCTGCGCTGGAATGAGAAGCGCGTTCAGAACGAACTGTTTAAGGCCCGTCGCGCCCTCGCCGCCTGGAGACAGCGCGAGGATGCAGAAGGAGAGAAGATATGAACTGCCGCACCGTAGAACAACTGCTTTCCCAGCAGCAGGATAGCCCCCTGCCGGACAATTCGGCCCAGGAACTCGCACTGCACCTGGAAGCCTGCCCGGCCTGCCGCCGGTATCAGAAGACGCTCGACACGCTCCAGGCCGACCTGCGTGCGCTGGATCAGGCAGTGATTCCCACCTCACGACTGGCGCAGCGAGCGGTAGCGCAGTGGACGGACGCAAAGCCGTCCGTCGCCGTTCCCTCTCTCCGCTCCGCCTGGTTCCGGTCCGCACTGGCATTGGCCCTCAGCCTGACCCTGCTAGCTGTCGGTTACGGCGCGGTCCAATTCTGGCGAGCGCAGCCTTGGCATCCCCGGTTTGCAGGGGGTAGAACAGGGGACTATTCAAGACACTACCTTGCCACCATTCAGGCGCAAACCACGCCACCTGCGGAGACGGTAAAGCCCCTACCTGGAATTACCATTCTGAATGGAGGAAAGGGAGGCGGCAAGGACATTCCACCACGGCATACGCCGTTCCATCCCGACCCGCGTCCGTTGACAACGCCGGCCGTTAGCCTTGTCGCCGATATGGACTACCTGAATACCGATCCTGCCGTCACGCTGGCCTGCTGGACCCATATCGCACCGGATGAGATCGCGGCCATGATGGAGCAGTTGCATGCCTCCGTCTGTGGGGGCGATGAATTCGTCAACGTGCCGCTGCCCCAGATCGCCGGGCAGGGCGACAAGCCCACAAAGGCCGCCGCCGAACAGTACAAACAGGAGGCCGAGATCGTAGATGAGCGGCTGGTCAAAAAGGTGAGCCTGACCGAGAAGGGAATCTCCTTCGCCGACCTCTGCCGCCTGCTGAAGGAGCAGACGGGGATCGAACTGACCGCGAACGCCAGCGTGGCCGACGACAAAGTCACCCTGTTCTGCAAGGAGCGCTCGCTGCGCGATATCATGCGCCAGGTCAACCGTCTGTTCGGCTACCTCTGGAACCGGAGCGGGAAGCCGGGAGAGTTCCGATATGAACTGACCCAGCCGGTGCGCGCCCAATTGGCGGAGGACGAACTGCGCAGCCGCGACCGAAACGAGGCGCTGATGGCGCTGGATCGGGAGATGGAGCGCTACCGCAAGTACTTGAACCTGACGCCGGAGCAGGCGAAGGAGCAGGCGGAACTTGTCGGCCCAGAAGATAAGCCGCTACTGGACAGCCTGGCGGGGAGTGGATGGGGGCCGGTGCATCTCTACTTCGGGCTCTCACCCCAGGATATGGAGGCCCTTCAGAATGGTCAGGAGTTGAACTTTGCGGACCAGCCGATGTCGGGCCAGGAGCGGCCGCTGCCCGGCGGGATGTCCGCTGGGATCCTGGGCAGCCTGGATAAGCTCCGCGCTCATGTCGGTCCGAACGGCGAATTGAGGGTCGGGCCAACCGAGAACGTGCCGGACGGCCAGCCCCTGAGCGAAGTCCCCGGCGCGTCGGCGCGGGCCAATCTCCACCTGGACACCAGCGACCTGGGGCAGGTCTTGCTGAACGGCAACTCCGGCGCGGCGCTCTCCTCCTCGGGGACGACGCCCGACGGCAATATGTCGGGCAACAACGCCGTGGTCATGACGGGCGCTTCGCTGGCGACGGGCGTCAGTCCCAGCGTCGGCAGCCCGAAGAACGGCGCGGCCAACGCCAAGCTCGCCCAGGACCCCGCGCTCCGCCCGCACACCACTTTCACCCCGCAGGCGGCCTCCGCCCACAATTCGAAGGCGACTATGGTCACGACTGCCGACGTGGAGGAGGCGATCTTCAAGGCGACGGGCAAGGATATCCTGGCGGACTACTATACCCGCCTCTACAGCCCCGCGCAGGTCATGGTGCACGATAAGTCACTGTTCGACGCCCTGAACCAGGTCAGCGATACCATGCATGACCACTGGAACTGGGAGAATAGCTTCCTGCAATTCCGCAGCACGGGCTTCTTCAACGACCGGCTCAAGGAGGTCCCCAATCGCCTGCTCACCCGCTGGGCGGAATCCCGGAAGCAGCATGGTGCGCTATCGCTGGAAGAGTTGATCGAGATGGGGCAGTTGACGGACCGGCAGTTGAACGCGCAGACGATGGCGCAGGGGGCGGAGGTCCTCTTTGGACTGGATCAGTGGAGCTATGCGCAGAATATGCGGGAGGATTGGCGCTACCTGGCCCGGCTCTCCCCGGCGCAGCGGAAGGCCGCGCAGGCCGAAAAGGGTCTGCCCTACGCCAAGCTGCCTGTACTCCTGCAGGAGCGCTTCCTGGTGCTGCTCTATGGTGCGGATGCGGACAAGATCCACCTGGACTCCAACGACCTGACGGAGGCGATGCTGCGCGTGGAGTACACCCTGCCGGAGAAGCCGGACGCGGAGGGCAAGACCCTGCCGGAACCGAAGATCACCTATCAGATCTCCGGCGGCTCAACGGTCGAGAAGCAGACGCGCACCGTCACCCCCTATGAGGAGGAAATCGCCTCACCGGGCAATGTCCGGCGGCGACAGAATCGGCGCTCTCCGTACTAAGTCCTCCGTTTCTCTCAGCCTTCCGTCGCGTTTGCGCCCCAGGTCATCGTTGGCCTGGGGCGCATTGATTCCTAGCCCTGCTGCAGGAGTTCGTCCAAACCGACAGCATCCGCGGAGATATTCGGATGCGGCAAGAGGAGACGGGGAAGGAAGGGTCCGGAGGGTGACCCTTTTTCGTTGGAGGGAAAGGAAACCCTGTAATTTTTGCGGTCTTCTGCCGATAATACAGATGCACCACTTTCAGGGATCAGGAACGAAAGCAATGGCGCTTGGCACTCCTGGTCCTTGAGGACCCTTGCCTCCTGGAGACCGTATGACCGCAGTCCCAACACCGAACACCCCGCAAGCGTTCCTGGCCCGCCTGTCTCGACAGAGCGACCTGATCCTGGCCGGAGTGCTGATCCTCATCATTGCGATGCTCATCGTGCCGCTTCCCGAGTGGATCCTGGACACGATGCTGGTCATCAATATCACAGCAGCGGTCACCATCCTGCTCACTGCGCTCTATACGAACGAACCGCTGCAGTTCAGTGTCTTCCCCTCTCTACTGCTCGTCTCCACGCTGTTTCGTCTGGCCCTCAACGTCGCCGCCACCAAGCTGATCCTGGGGTCGGGGCATGCCGGATCCGTCATCAATGCGTTCGGGCAGTTCGTCGTTCAGGGGTCGTATATCGTCGGGATCATCGCCTTCCTGATCCTCATCGTGGTCAACTTTGTGGTCATCACCAACGGTGCGGGGCGCGTGGCGGAAGTCGCGGCGCGCTTTACGTTGGACGCCATGCCCGGCAAGCAGATGTCCATTGACGCCGACCTGAACGCGGGCCTCATCAACGAGGCACAGGCGAAGGAGCGGCGCAAAAACATCGAGCGGGAAGCCGACTTCTACGGCGCGATGGACGGAGCCAGTAAGTTCGTGCGCGGCGACGCCATGGCGGCGGTCCTCATTCTCATCATCAACATCGTCGGCGGGTTTGCCCTGGGGCTCTCCCGTGGCGGCGATGTGATGACCGTCCTACAGCAGTACACGCTGCTCACCATCGGTGAGGGACTGGTCAGCCAGAT
>DATGIG010000159.1:0-12480 GCA_035295825.1 Chthonomonadaceae bacterium
CCTTCCAGGATGCCGTGGCTGCCATCGAACCTGCCGCCCGCCTGCTGGCCGACGAGAACCTGGAGCGCCGCTTTGTGGCCGCACACTTTCTGACGCAACTCAACCTGCAGCCCGCCCGCCTTGCCGTCCTACCCGCAATGGACGATGCCGATCTGCGTGTCGCCTGGACGGTCTTTGAGCATGTCGCCTATGGCTACGACTACTACAACGATAACTACGAGGAGAAGTGTGGCGTCCCCGACCTGTTCGAGCGCCTGGAGCGCCTCCTGGTCCGCTTGCCCGCAAAGCCGAAAGAGCAGGAGCCCCTTATCTGGCCCTGGCTAAAGATCACGGTAGAACGCGAGCGGGTCGCCGGACGCCTGGTGAACTGCCTGAGCCGGCGCTCCCCCAAACGTCTGATCCCTTACATCGCCATGATGGAAGCCTATTCCCGCTCCGAAACCATCGAGGCGCTTGGAAAGCTGAAAAAGTGGGATGCAGAGACCCGCGACACGCTGTTCGCCTTCGTCGGCGACACGACCGAATATGTACGCAACGAGGCGCTCAGGGCCTTGAAAAAGTGCGAGGTGACCCCGCAGGAAGCCTTCGGCCTGGAAAAATTGCTCACGCGCAAGGCGGCGGGCCTGCGTCGGGGCATCCTCGGCCTCCTGGGCAAAATGCCGGATGCCTACGTTTTTGCGAGCGCGGATCGCCTGCTCGCCGTCACCAACCCACAGCAGCGCATGGCTGGACTGGAACTGCTGCAGGAGATGGTGAAGGCAAACCGGCAACAGGACGCCTGCCGCGAACGTATTCGCCGCTACACCGCCAGCCAGAAGAAGCCCTCCGATACCGAATCCCGCCTGATTGCTGCGATCCTGGATGAACAGCGCGAAGTCCCCACACTTGACAACGCCCTCGGCCTGATGAGCCCGGCGGAACGCACCCCGGTTATTCCGCCCCGCGCCACTGCAAACGCCGTCTTTGTTTCCGAAGCCGCGATAGCCTGTCTCAAATCGCTGAACAAACTGCTGGACAAGCATAAGGAGACGGAGATCCATGTCACGGTCTGGGGGGAAGAGCGAGACCAGTTGCTTGGCGACCTCCACTATGGCTTCCCCGAACCGGAAGCCTCCACCCCGCTGGAAGCCGATCTGCCGCGTCTGCCCCTCCGTGAGATCTGGGAGACCTGGTGGCATGAGCGCAAGCCGGAGTTACGTGACCTCGATGGCTGCGAACTGCTCCGTCTTCTGGCCTCCATAGACCACAAACAGAATAGTTATTACAATGCTTACCAGATTAACGATATCAAGAACCAGGCCTGGTTCAAAGAGACCATTGCCCGCCTCTACATTCCGCTCACCGACGCCCAGGTCAAACGTCAATCCGTGGTGCAGCCGATCCTGAAGTGGCTGCTGCGTATCCATCCGCCACAGGCCGGCGGTGACCTGGTCCTGGATGCCGTCGAAACCCTCTGCGCGTCGGCCCCGAAGGAGGTGATAAAGCCTCCCCTCGGCAACGCGCGCGTCTACCATGTTGTCTGGTTGAGCAACGAGGGCCTGATGGCCTGGCAAACTGTGGCCCTGCAGTTCAGAGAGCTCTGTCCCTCCGCATGGCAAGAGCGCCACCACAGGCATATCTGGCGGCTGCTCCACTGGATGGACGAACCGACGCCGGGAGCGCCACGTAACCGGCCTGAACTGGAGGATCTGCTGGATGCCTACCGCCTGAAAGAGGCCAGCGAGACCGACCTTCTGGACCAGTTGCTCGGTCCCCGCCCGGAGAATCCCTATGGCCACCGGGGCTTCGAGAATCTGCACCGTCTGACCGGGCGCAAGCCGTCCGCTCTCTTCGCCGAGTTTCCCATCCTCAAAACCCTGGTGGAGTGCTGCCGAGCGCGCATCATCGAAGTCGAGCTGGATCGGGGCGACCTGCCGACCGCCGCCACCCCCGCCGCCCAGGCGTTGCGGGCCTCCGGCGACCTCGGCATCCTGGCGAAAGTCCTGCCGCTCCTGTGCAAAGAGGGGTTTGCTCGCGCCACCGCCGGGGGGAACACCCGCCCCGCCATCTTCAGCCATCTGGTACAGACCTCCTTCCCCGGCCCGGACGATTCTTTCGAGGCGTTTGCGACCGCCATGCGCGCCGCCAACATCGGCACGGAGCGGCTGGTCGAGTTGGCGGTCTACGCCCCACAGTGGGCGAAGCATGTCGAGGCCCTGGTCAGCTGGCCGGAGTTGGAAGAGGCGGTCTGGTGGATCCACACTCACACCAAGGATTCCGGCTGGACTGTAGACAAAGAGATACTGGATGAGTGGACGGCAACCAGCAGCGAGCGGACGCCTCTCACGGCTCAGGAACTTCTGGATGGCGCGGTGGACGTGGCCTGGTTCCAGCGGGTCTACGCGGCGCTGGGGCCGGAGCGGTGGAAAATACTGGACGACGCGGCCAAGTACGCCAGTGGCGGAGGCGGGCAGAAGCGGGCGCAGATGTTTGCCAACGCCATGCTAGGCAAAGTGACCCGTGCCGACCTCACCAGGCGCATTCTGGAGAAGCGCTATCAGGATGGCCTCCGCGCCCTCGGCCTGATCCCGCTCGGCAGCGATGGGGACACTCCGCAGCAGGACGTCCTCGCCCGCTATAAGACCATCCAGGAGTTTCTGCGCCAGACCCGCCAGTTCGGCTCCCAACGGCAGGCCAGCGAAAAACTGGCCGCCGGGATCGCCATGCAGAACCTGGCGCGCACATCGGGTTACGCCGACCCCAATCGCCTGGAGTGGGCCATGGAGGCCGAAGCCGTCGCCGACCTCGCCCATGGCCCGCTCACGGTATCTGCGGAGGATGTCGCCGTCACCCTCGCCATCAACGCGTTGGGCAAGCCCGAGTTGACGGTCACCAAGGCGGGCAAACCGCTCAAAGCCATCCCGCCCAAAATCAAGAAACTGCCGGATGTCGCCGAACTGGCGGACCGCAAGACGGACATCGAGCGGCAGGCGTCCCGCATGCGCCTCTCGCTGGAATCCGCCATGATCCGGGGTGACCGGTTCACCGGCGAGGAGCTATGGGAACTCCTCCGCCATCCTGTGCTTGCGCCCATGCTCCGCTCCCTGATCTTCGTCGGTAGCGACATCGCGGGCTATCCCATCGAGGGCGGCAGGCGGCTCGAATCCCACGATGGCTCTCATGCCCCGGTGACTGCGGATACCCTCCTCGCCATCGCCCATCCCTATGATCTGCTCCACACCAACGCCTGGCCACAGTGGCAGAGGGAGTGCTTCCTGCATGAGCGCATTCAGCCGTTCAAGCAGGTCTTCCGGGAACTCTACGTCCTTACCGACGCAGAGCAGGTGGACGGAGCCATGACCCGCCGCTACGAGGGCCATCAGGTGCAGCCCAAGCAGGCGCTGGCGATCCTGGGGCAACGGGACTGGGTGGCGAAGCCCGATGATGGCGTCCGGCGCACCTACCATGAGGCAGGCCTGACCGCCTTCCTGGAGTTCGAAGAGGGGTATTTCACTCCCACCGAGGTCGAAGGGCTGACCCTCGCCCGCGCCGGGTTTGTCAAGCGGGGTGAGTGGAAACCCATTCCGCTCTCCGAAGTCCCGCCCCGCCTGTTCAGCGAGACGATGCGCGACCTCGATCTCATCGTCAGCGTAGCCCACATGGGCGGTGTGGACCCGGAAGCCAGCCGCTCGACCACCGAAATGCGGGAGGCCCTCGTCCGCGAGACCTGCGACCTGCTCAAACTGACCAATGTCCGCTACCGGGGCGTTCATGCCCTCATAGACGGCCATCTGGGCACGTACACCGTTCACCTGGGCAGCGCCGTCGTCCACATTCAGCCGGGAGGACACCTCTGCATCGTCCCCGTGCCCTCCCAGCATCGGGGCCGCCTCTTCCTGCCTTTCGCCGACGACGACCCCAAGACCGCCGAAGTCATCTCGAAGGTCATTCTGCTGGCGAAAGACAGAGACATCCAGGACCCGACGATCCTGGAGCAGATCCTGCCGCGCAAATAGGGCGGACCACCCCGCCCTGGGGAGAAGGGCAGGGAATAGGCGGAATCGCGGGGGGTAACAATAATAAAAGGTCGGCAGGAAACCCTGCCGACCTCTGAAGTTGCGAATTTACGCTTAGCTGCCAGAGCTGCCAGGAGCCATCGCACCGCCGCCAGCGCCACCGGTGGTAGCGCCACCGCTGCTCATAGCTCCAGCGGTTTTCGCCGCACCACCGCCGGAGGCAGCGCCGCCGCTATCGTCATTGTTGCAGCCCGCGATAAGAACGCCGCAGAACGCAGCGCAGCCGAGGAGGGCGATGGTGCGGAAAATTCGGCTCTTGAGGATAGACATTGATTCGTTCTCCTTTTGTGTTTTCGTACCTGGGTTGGTAGGAAAGTCGAGCCGGTTCGCTCGGTTCCCTGGTGTCATTGTACCTTACAAATCCCGACAATCAAGAAGGTTCTCCCACTTTGACCACATTCCCATGGGAAATTCCTGTCTTATTGCCGCCTTGAGTCGCCTCTGGCAATACTACGGGGAATCCTTTCAAACGGTTTCAGCGTTTATAAAGCGCATCCCTGGTTTCCTGTCTGCGCCCCCTCCAGGCAGGCCAGAACAGCCCTCAGCGCGCCGTATCCTGTCGCCATCGCCAGAGCCTTGCCGTGGCATCCATACCTGCGCTTGCCAGGATGTCACCCTTCGGAGAGAAGGCCAGAGCGCAGATGCGATCCCGATGCCCACGCAAAGTACGCACCCTGCTGCCGTCCGCCACACTCCAGAGCGTGATTTCGTACACCGTTGCGCCCGCCACCTGCCGTCCCCCTCCGCTCGCCAGCAGGGCGCCATCCGGGGAGAAAGCCAGGCAGGCCGCGTCCTGATCCCCCTCCATCTCCCGCAGGATCCGGCCCGTTCGCGCATCGTGGAGGGCCACGGTATCGTCGTTGCCCGCTGTCGCCAGCATTCGGCCATCCGGAGAGAAGGCCACGGCCAGCACGCCATTCCCATGCCCGTTACGCCGCCAGAGGGGAAGGGCGGTCCGGGTGTTGTAGAGGGTGATCTTACCCGGCGTGATGGAGCCCGACTCGGAACTGGTCCCCACGGCCAGCAGGAGGCCATCCGGAGAGAAGGCGACCGTCGCCACCGGCCCCTGCCGGTCCCAGTGAAACCGCAGGCCGGCGTTACGCATATCCCAGAGGAAGACATTCCCGTCCTCGCTGCCTCCCGCCGCCAGCGTGCCATCCTTAGAGCAGGCGACGGCCTGCACGCCATGCGCGATCCCGAGCCGCTGCTTTGCGCCCCGCAGCCGGGCGTCCAGCAGATCGAACTCCCCATTTTGCAAGGGTGCATCGGCGCCGACGACCAGCGACTTGCCGTCGGGCAGATAGGCCAGCGCGACGACGTTGCCGGGATAGTTCGCGAGCGTGTCCTCCATGTTCCCGTTGTGCACATCCCAGAGGGCGACCTCGCCGCCGATCAGTTGCTGGTCCTCCGTGCGGTTGCTGCCGCTCACCAGGTGCGTCCCATCTGGCGAGAAGGCCAGCGCGCGCACGCCGCTGGCCATGGGCAACACCTGCATCGCGCCGGGGCCGCGCACCTGCAGCGCCAGGTTCGGCAGCACAAAGAGCGCCATCAACACGCCCATAAACGCGGAGGTTCCGGCCATCCACTTGCCGCGCCCGCTGAATCGCGGCGCATACCGCCACGTGCCCACCGCACACCCCACCGAAGCCAGCCCGAACCCCAGGTTCACGGCAGGCGCTACCGTCGTGGGAGAGGCCAACGCGACAACCGCGCACCCGAAAGCGCCCCAGGCCCAGGGATTGCGCGGCAAGGACATTACCTGGGCATAGGAGTTTGCAGACGGCGAGGCAGCCACAACAGACGTAGCGGGGGGCGCAATGGGCGCGGAAAAAGCAATCGGTGCGGAGGGCATGGCATTCGGCAGGGTCGGCGGCCTGGGGGCCGCTCTCTCCACCGCCAGCGGCCGCACCGGAAAGGGATCGCGCCCACCCAGCCGCCGCCTGCGCTCACACCAGGGGCAGGCGACCAGGTGCCTGCCGTAGCGATGCTGCGGATTGGCGGCGCAGGGGATCAGCGCCTCCTCCGCCTCCTTCAGCGCCGTCTGCCAGGTCTGCGCGTCCGGACGGGCGGAGGGCAGCAGATGCCCATCCTCGAAACAGCGCAGAAAGAGCTGGCGCAGGGTCGGGTGCAGGATGTCGAGCGGCGGCGCGGTCGGCATCGGGCGATAGGGCGAACGGCGGGTCCCATAGGGGAAATGGCCCACGACGATGCGCTCCTCATAAGGCGGCGGATCGCCCGCCCCCTGATACAGTCCGGCAAAGGGATGCGTCCCCTCCATCAATAACTGAAAGATCAGTACGGCCAGGCCGAACAGGTCGTGCTCCGGCTGGCGGTCGCTCTCGGAGAAGGAGCGGCCCTGCATCTCCGGCGGCGTGTATTCCGGCTTCCCTACCGGGCACCGATAGACCCTCCCGTTGTCGCGCACCTGGAACGAATCGGTATCCACCAGCGTCACCAGGGCGGTATCGCTGACCAGGATATTGGACTCATTCACATCGCCGATCACATAACCACGTGAATGGAGGGCGCGAACGGCAGCAGCCAGGTTCCGTGCGGCGCGATGGAGATACAGCGTATGAAAAAGCGGGCTCAGCCGACGCCGGACGGCGGGATTGTAGTACGTAAAGATGGGGCGCATGCCGGAGACGCGGGGCATCAGATAGCCGACAAAGCGGGGAGGGTCGGCGTTCTGCAGCAGGTCGAGCGGCCAGGCGATGGAGATATGCCCCGTCTCCGCCATGGGATCGTCGGGGGGATTGACGAGCATGGCGTGCAGCTTGTTCGCCTGAACCGTCTCCGGATGGTGGTAGATCTTGGCGACAAGCTCCCGACCGGGCAAAACCGCGAAGATACGCGCCTCACCGCCCGCGCCCAACGCCGCGCCAGATTCCACCAAAATGGACTTGCTGTCGGACAATCGCTGAAATTGCATGGTTCAGACACTTCTCTTATACTGCCCCCCAGCCCGGCGGCGGCAGTGCGACCTGTTCGCTCACCTTCGACTGCGAGATCTTCTGCATGCTTGCCGAGAGCCAGACGAACATCTCCACAAAGTTCAGCCCGATCAGTTTGACCGGCGTGCGCACCACGATCCGGCCCAGCCGCTCCATATCGGCATTCTCGACCCCGACGGCGAAGAAGGCGATCCGGTTGGCGGCCTCATCGTCCCGGATCCGCTGTGCGGCCTGCTCGACGACGCCGTCCGGCTCGCCCTGCGGCGCGCCGTCCGTAATCATAAAGACCCAGGGGCGATAGTAGGCGATGCCGTTGGCGCGGTACTGCGCCTTGCGGGCCTGCACCATATCTAATGCTTTATGGATGCCGCCGCCCATGTGCGTCAGGCCCTGGGCCGTCAGGGTCGGCGGAAGGAACTGGTCGGCGGTCACGAAATCCTGCACCACGGTGATTTCGCTGTTGAAGGTGACAACGGCGACCTCGACGCGCCGGGAGGCGAGGATGTCCTTGCTCAGGTCGTGCTTGTAGGTCTGCAGGCCCGCGTTCAGGGCGTCCAGCGGCGCGCCCTTCATGGAGCCGGAGGTGTCCAGCAGCAATACGCAGGGGCAGCGGGGTTCGGGGTTTTCCGCAAATTCGACGGCTTCTTCAAGGGTGGTTGCAGCCACATGCTGCTCCTTTCCAAGGGAGAGATACTATACGTTACGTATTCGCGCCGCGAGATGTTCGGCCTAATCCGTGTCCTCATGGCTCTGAACGCTCACGACGAACTGCATCATCTCCTTCTCGTAGCCGAAATCCTGCGGCTCGTCGTCGGGCGGGCGCAGGTAGCCCTCCTCACGGATCAGCGCATGGATATGGTCGCGCAGCAGGGTCGCCATGGGCCGATTCTCCCAGTGGGCCTTGCGCCGCAGCCACGCGTACTCGTCCGCCGTCAGCTTTACGGTCACGTTCTCTGTTCGGGCCAAAACCAACCTCCCCAAAACCGTTTTCACCACCCGCTTCGCTAGAGGACACAGAGAGCACAGAGGGGGCACAGAGGAAAACGAAGCGGAGAATGATTTGCCTTATAGGGGTAGTTCGACACGGCGGGAGGATTTCCTGCTCGACATGCGCAACTACCGGGCATGGAAGACGAAACGCCTTTAGAGATCGGTTGGAGCGGACCTCCGGAGTTGGCCCGACGGGGATGCAGCCTGGGCAACGCTTACTGCTTTGCGCGGGCGGATGCCGAGGCGAATGTGGATGGCCTCTGGCTTGCGGCCAACAACCGCTGGTACATGGGCGAACTATCGCTACGCCTCGCATGCCCCGAGGCAATCCCTATCCAGTCTGTCTACGGTCCTGAATGTCAGGCGATCCGCTATCGAGATCAGATGGGCGCCGTGTGGGAGAAGCGGGTCCAATGGGACCCGGAGGGGGATACTGTCTCTCTCTTTTTTTACGGAGGAGGCTTTTCGCCGCATACTCCCTTCGAGATCGTTTGCGATTGGCGCGTCGGGGCGGCTCGCAGTGAAACGCACCGGGCGCAGCCTCCCTCCCACGATTGTGAAAGACAGTGGGAGATTGTAGAGCAGAACCAGGAGCAGACGGTCGTGCGGGCCTGTGATGGCGGCATCGAGAGGGCCGTTCTGATTACCCACACGCCGCCGATCCGTTCCCAATGGACCGAACCAGGCCGATTACGCTTGTGCTTCTCCGTGACATCGAATACAGACGGAAGGCTATTTTTCCATGTCCAGGCCGGGATCCGGTTAGATCCCGCCTTCTCCTATCCCATATCGGAAAAGGCCGAAAGGTACGATGCCTGGTTGGATAGAGCCCACGAATCGCACATGGACCGGGCTGCTTTCTGGGGAGTAGTGGGCAGCCAGCGGGTGTGGCATCGGTTTGCAAGCGGGGATTGGGGGTTTACCAACGATCCGCCGGGAAATACCATTGTGACGCGGGATGCGGCCTGGTTTATCTTTGGGGCGGACCATTTCGCCCCGGATTGGTCGCGGAAGCTGCTGGAGACGCTGCAAAAGCATGCGGTCTATCCGAATGGGAAGATCGCGGAGTATGTGCGGATCGCACCGGAGGGCGTCACCCGCGACGACTATCATTTGAATATCAACGATGCGACGCCGCTGTTCGTGCTGGGTGCGGAGCACCATATTCGGATGACCGGAGATACGGAGGCGCTGGAAGCGCTCTACCCGGCGGTGCGGGGCGCGGCGGAGTGGATCCTGGCGCAACGGCGGGAGGATGGGCTGGTCTGGTGCGATGGCAAGGGCACAAACGTCTGGGGCAGTGGCGGCTGGCGCAATATCATCCCCGGCTATCGGCTGGCGGGCGCGTTGACCGAATTGAATGCGCTCTGCGTGGCGGCGTTGCGGGCGGCGGCAGGTCTGGCGGAGCGAAGCGGAGATGCGCGTTGCCGGGAAGCTTTTGCGGCAGGCGCGGAGGAGTTGAATGCGGCGATGGGCCAATTGGTGGACCCGCAGACCGGCTATTTTCTGCTGACGCGGGATGAGAACGGCCCCAACCCGCAATTGGCGGTGGATCTGGTTCTGCCCGCGCTGTTTCAGGTCGGGCCGGAGGAGGCGCGCGTCAAGACGCTGCTCCGCCTGGTGGAGGCCGACTTCCGCCACCCGAAGGGCCTCCGCACCCTCAGCCGTGACGATCCGGCTTACCATCCCCGCTTCGCCTGGGGCCTGATGGGCGGCAGTTGGCCCAACGCGACCGCCTGGGCCGCCGCTGCGCTCCGCCCCTATCGGCCCGAACTGGCGCACCGACTGGCCGAGGAGATCGCCCTCAGCCTCTTCCCGGAGACCTGGGGCCTGCCCGGCGTCAGCGTGCCGGGCCAGTTTGCGGAGTGGTTCGACGGCGACACGGGCGAGAGCTGCGGCATGTCGCTCAGCCCCTGGATGCCCGCCACCTATGTCTGGCTGATTGCAGAAGGGCTGCAAGAAAATACAGCAAAAGCGGTATAATTCGGATATACTGTTACCAACAAATATCGCAAGTCAGGCTCTCACGCCCCGAAGACGCCTTGACCCCGTTTACTATGCTATTTCCTTTCTCGAACCAAGGCACCTTGGCCTTCGCTATCCAACGCGTCCTGCAAAACGCGTCTCATCTCCGTTACGGCTGGGAGAAGAGCCGAAACGAGGGCCTGTAAGGAGAGACAGATCCATGAACAATCGTTTTCCGACCCCAAAAGGATTCATTGCGCCTACACTTTCCCTGGTGGCGCTGATGGGGCTGGCCTGCTGGCTCCCCATGCGGATCGCCGCGCAGACCCAGCCGCCGACGCCGCCGAACACCACGCCGGATAAGACCACGAAAACGGACACAAAGTCGGACATGAACACCGATGGCAGCAAATCGGATATGAAGACCGATAAGAAGCCGGATCAGAAGAACAACGGCCAATCGGACAAAAACGACAGCCAATCGGATAAGAATAAAGACGATAAATCGGGCCTGAAACCGGGCGATACTCCCGGTCGAAGAGAGGCCCCCAACCCGGTGATCCTCAACGATGACCATCTCCCGCATATCCTGACCCCCAATTCCAAATCCACGCTGAAAGATCATCAGGATCATACCGACTCGGGACGCCCCGAAGGGCCGAAGGGCAAGGACCTGCCGCTCTACGGCTACGATTTCTTCAAACCCCAGCGTGACGCCATCGAGCAGTATCGCGCCTTCGTCAAGCAGCTCCGGGAAGAGCAACTGCGTATGCGCAGCGGCATCTACCCGGCTCCGATGAATAATGGCAATAATGGCATGGGCAATAATGGCACGCCCGGCAATCCCAATGAAACCAATCTGCAGAACCCCGGCAATGGCTCCCTGGGAAACATCAATCCGTCGCAACTCTCTTCGCTGACCCCAGCCCAGATCGCTGCCCTCCCGCCGGGACTGCTCAACAATGCAGGCCAGGCCAATACCCCGCGCTCCGGAGGCACGCCCGTGTCGGGCGCAACGGGTTCCAACCCCATCACCGACGGCAATTCATCGCTCGATTCCGGCGGCAATCAAGGCTTTGCCAATCCAGGAAACACGTTTCAGGGAACCCCTTATCGCAGTGGAGATCCGAACTCCCAACCCGTGTTCAACGCCTTCAACCAGACTGTAGACCCAATCACCGCGATGCTTTTCCCCGTCAATGCAACGCCTCCCGCGGACTATAAGCTGGGACCGGGCGATTCCATCAAGATCCAGTACTCCTCGCCCACCCTCGATAATACGGTCACGATTGATCGAAGTATAGAGGCCAACGGATCGGTGATGATCGGGCAGGGTCTCGCCCCCGTCAACCTGACCGGAAAGACGCTGGAGGCCGCCGAGAAGGCGCTGACCACGCAATTGCGCCGCTACTACAACAATGTGCAGGTCAACATCACCCTGAACAGGCTGCGCACCATTCAGGTGACCATCAGCGGTAAGGCCTATCTGCCGGGTTCTTACTCTGTTCCCGCCGTCGCCACGGCCTACAACATGGTCTACGCCTCGGGCGGTCCCACCGAGGAGGGCACGCTGCGCGGTATCCAAGTCCGCCGCCAGGGGCGCATTATTGCCACGCTCGACATGTATAAGTTTGAACAGGGCCTTCAAGGCGATCCGGATGTGCCGCTCCAGTCCGGGGATATTATCGTCATTCCGCCGCATAAGTCTCGCATCTCCATCAGCGGTGAAGTGCTTAGCGAAAACGTCTTTGAACTGCTGCCGGAGGAGTCGCTGGCGGACGCCCTCAACTTTGCGGGCGGCGTCAAGCCCAGCGCGGTGTCTCAACGCATTCAGATCAGCAGCGTGGATCCCGGTCAGGACCGTATCATCCGCGATGTTGACTTGAAAAAGCCGGGCGCGGACAAAACCACGGTCTACGACGGCGATTTCGTTTCGGTCCTCTCCGTACGCGCCCTCTTTGCTAACACGGTCAAAATCGAAGGCGCGGTAGATCAGCCCAGCGACTACGCCCTCACTCCCGGCATGAAGGTCTCCGACCTGCTGGAGCGGGCGCGCGGCCTGCTGAACGAAGCCTTCCCCATCGCGGACCTGCATCGCTGGCAGCCGGACAATACGGACGCTATGAAGCGCATCGACCTGGTAAAGGCGCTGGCCCACGATCCGGAGAACGACGTCGTGCTGACCAAGTGGGACCGCATCAAGGTCTATACCCGCGATGAGGTGGCCTGGACGGGCCATCGCATCGTCACCGTCAACGGTGCGGTCAAAAAGTACGGCACCTATACGCACAGCCAGAATATGCGCGTCTCCGACCTGCTCCGCATGGCGGGCGGGCCGATGCCGGACGCCTATCTGGAGCGCGCCATCCTGATCCATCAGCACGACGACGGCCCGCCCAGCCTGGAGTATGTCAACCTGAATGCCGTCATCAAGGGCGACAAAGATAAAGACCTGCTGCTTCAGGACAACGACAACCTGGCGGTCTACGCGGTAGGTCAGGCGCAATTCACCCCGG
>DATGIG010000160.1:0-5112 GCA_035295825.1 Chthonomonadaceae bacterium
GCGCCTGGAGGAGGTCTTGGTATAGAGTTGGCCCCTGGCGTTGACGTGAACACCCACGCCCGTACCGCCGATGGCGCCGTAGATACCGGCCAGGTAGGCTGCAGACTGGGTGCCTTCTGTGCCGATACGGATGATCCCGGATTCTCCTGCCGTGCCCTGATTGCCGATGTCTATGTTGTTGTTGCCGGTGGTCAGGTTTTGACCGGCTCCATATCCCAGGGCGATATTGTTGGAACCGGTGGTGTTGGAAAAGAGGGCATCATCACCATCGGCGGTGTTGTCGTGGCCCGTGGTGTTGGAGAGGAGAGCGTAGACACCATTGACGGTGTTGTCGTAGCCCGTGGTGTTGGAGGAGAGGGCACCGACCCCACTGGCGGTGTTCCAGAAGCCCGTGGTATTGAAGTAGAGGGCGCCGAGACCATTAGCGGTGTTGTCAAAGCCTGTTGTGGTGCTGGCGAGGGCTATCCAACCTATAGCGGTGTTATCGTAGCCTGTGGTATTGGAATAGAGGGCCTGGTAACCATTGGCGGTGTTGTAGTTGCCCGTCGTGTTGGATTCGAGGGCGAAGTCACCATTGGCGGTGTTATCGTAGCCCGTGGTATTGTAGTAGAGGGCACTTTGCCCATAGGCGGAGTTGTCAAAGCCTGTGGTGTTGGAGAAGAGGGCATTGAGACCCATGGCGGTATTGTAGGTTGCCTGAGAGTTGTTGGCGAGGGTGCCGTACCCAAGAGCCACACTATCTGTGAGTAGGGCGGGGTTGCCGGCATTGGTTCCGGAACCCCAAAAGACTCCGAGTTGAGCCTCAGAAATCCTGAGCGCCCCAAGCAGCAGGACGAAGACGAGGGCAGTCTGAAACAAGCCGGTGAACAGAGATTTGTGTCCTTGCGTGTTCATAAGAATCTCCTTGTCGGTTCGTTGGAACCGGGGGTAGGTCGTCGGCAGGACCGACGACAAGGGACTGCAGAGTAGCGAGGGTGAATGGACTGATGGCAGTGATAACTCTTTTCGCCTCAGAACGAACAGATGGTCCACCTTTCTGGTCGCGCTGCGCAAGGTACAGTAGCCGGTAGCTCCGGAGAGTATGCAGGATAGCGCTACATAGGGGCTGCCACACTTGTGTCAGGCCGGTTCGCAGCATAGGATGATCCGGATGGGGAGGCTGTTGAGACCTGGGAGCTTCAGGGCGAAGGTGGCGACAGGGCCGACTTGCAATCGATCAGGTCTGATGACAATGATAACAGGCTATCGTCCCGCTTCCGTCCCGGTATCGTCCCTTTTCCCTCTTTTTTTGCCCGATTCAAATAAATCCGTGAAAAAAAGCAGGTGACAGCCCCTGGTAAGGTGAATCTTCAGGTATCTCAGAAAGTGGCAATAAGAGCCTATGAAACCCTGGCGGATTGAACTGTTGGGAGGCTTGCAGATTACGCGGGACGGCCAGGAACCGGTCGCATTTCACCCGCAGCAGGCCAATGCCCTGTTGGCCTATCTGGCGCTGCATCCGCAGAAGAGTCACACGCGGGAAGAGTTGACCGCGCGGCTGTGGCCGGAGGAGGAAGCGGGCGAGGCCGCCCAGAAGAAGCTGCGCCGCGGCCTGCACCTGCTGCGCCAGCGATTCGAGCAGCCGCCCTTTGCGCAGGATGATCTGCTGCTGTCTACGCGCCAGACCATCGGCCTGGACCCTGCCCTCGTCAGCACCGATGTCCAGGATTTCAAGCAGGCTCTCTCCAGAGCCACCGCAGCCACCGATCCCGCCGAGAGGCAGCGGTATTTGGCGCAAGCGGTCAATCTTTATAAAGGCGACCTTCTCCCCGGCTTTTACCAGGACTGCTTCCTCACCGAGCGCAACCGGCTCTCGGATTTGTATGCCAGCGCCCTGCATCTGCTCACACAGGTTTACGAGCAGGCGGGCGATCTGGAGCGGGCGGTGGAGTGCGCCCGCCGCGCCGTGGCGCTCGACCCGCTGATGGAAGAGGCGCACTGCACCCTGATGCGTCTCTTTGCGGAGTTAGGCCAGCCCTCAGCGGTTGTAAAGCAGTATCAGGAACTGGAGCGCATCCTCAAGGAGGAGTTTGGCGAGGAGCCTTCCCCGGCCACTCGCCAGTTGATGGAGGCGCTGCGGCAGAGCGCCCAGCAAAGAGTGCCCCGTTCGATTCAGCAGGAACCGGTCCCGGCGGTTGCCTCTGACGCACCGGAAAACGTCCCTGAATTTCGATCTCTTTCGCTTGCCTCTGCTCCCGCAATGCCTGGCTCTCATCCCCTGCAGGATTTACCCACCGGAACGCTTACCTTCCTGCTGACCGACATCGAGGGCAGCACGCGCCTGTGGGAACGCTTTCCGAGAGCGATGCCCCAGGCGCTGGCCCGGCATCATGCCATCATCTACGCCTATGTCGCGGCCTATGAGGGCCAGATGGTGCGCGATCGGGGGGAAGGGGACAGCACCTTCTCCGTCTTTGTCAACGCACAGCAGGCCGTAGCGGCGGCAGCCCGCATCCAGCGGGAGATGAACGCCAATGAGTGGCCCATCGAGACGCCTCTGCGCGTGCGCATAGCCTTGCATACTGGAAAGGGAGAGCTGCAGGATGGCGACTATCACTCAATCGATATCAATCGCTGCGCCCGCCTGCGCGCCGCCGCGCATGGAGGTCAGATCCTTCTGTCTGGGGCGGCTTGCGCAGCCCTGGCGGACCGCTTGCCCGCCAGCATGATATTAGAGGATCTGGGCTGGTACCGTCTCAAAGACCTGCAGCAGCCCGAGCGCGTGTTTCAGCTTGCGCAGGCCGGCTTGCCCGTCAGTTTTCCCCCGCTTCGCTCCCAGGCGCGCCCCTCCTATCGGCGCTGGCTGCCCCTCCGCGCCGTCTCGCTGCTCCTGCTGGCCGTCCTCCTGCTTATTCCCCTGACTTTGCGCTATCGGCGCCTTCCTGCCGGCCCGAAGCCCTACGTTGCGGATGCGAAGCCGCTCTGGGCTGTCACCTATCCCGCCGCGGCCGATGAAAAAGCCGACAGCGAGCCCACGGCGATGACCACGGATGCGGCCGGCAATATCTATATCACCGGCTTCGTGCGGACCCTGCACAACGACGTGGACTTCCTGACCCTCAAATACGATCCCAACGGCAAGCTCCTCTGGAGAGCCCGCTACAATGGACCGGGCGCGCTCCATTGCCGTGGATAAGGAGGGCAATGTCTACGTCACCGGCGATTCGGATAACGGCAAGGGCAATGGCGCCTCCCGCGCGTCCGGGCTGGACTGGGCGACCGTCAAGTACGATCCGAACGGCAAACAGCTCTGGGTGGCGCGCTACAATAGCCCCGATGATGGCGAAGACCGGCCTGTCAGAGTCTGCGTGGACCGGCAGGGCTTTGTCTATGTGGCCGGATATTCGATAGTACGTCGCCACCTGAACGGTGGGATCTGGCTCCGAAAGCAATGGGAGGTCGTCCAGTACGAACCCTTGCGCGGCAGGCAGATGTGGGTGCGGGAGGAGCGCCCTCCCGAAGATAATTTAGAAGCCGAGGCGGTGGATATGGCCGTCAGCCCGGCCGGCGATGTCACTGTCACGGGAAATTACATGACCTTGCTTGGAGTGAGACCGAAGACGAATGTATTGACCCTCCAGTATGCGCAAAATGGCGACGTAGTCTGGCGAAAGACCTACCCCGGAAAAGGGTTCGGGGACGTTTTCGCCCACCGGCTCGCTCTGGATGGCGCCGGCAACGTCACGATCATCGGCGAGCAATACGATGGCGATCCGGAGAATAACGGCACCCGCAACGATTTTGTGACCTTAAAATACGATGCCGAAGGTAATCAGCTATGGACCCCGCAAATTTATGATAACCGGCGCATGGACGACTCCCCGGATGCCCTGGCCGTGGACGAGAGCGGCGCTGTCTGTGTCGCCGGGCATACGGGGCCGCAGATAAACCTGGATTACCTGACGGTCCTTTACGACCCGAACGGCGCCCTGCTGTGGGCGAACACGTACAACGGGACCGCCAATGGCCCCGATCACGCCAATAATGTGGCTTTCGACCATGCCGGCAACGTGATCGTCACCGGCTACGCCCAGGATGCCGGCGCCGGGAAACGCCCTGGAATGGCAGCCGAGCCGATCATCCGAGGGGATAATGTCACCCTCAAATACGACCGGACAGGCAATATCCTCTGGAAGGGGGTCTATGGCTACGTCTGGGGCCCCGATGATTCGCTGGTGGCGATAGATGCTCAGAATGGCGTCATCGTGAGCGGGCAGTGCAATGACAGCCATCAAAACCTCGTCATCACCACCTTCAAATATGCGCCGGACGCAGACACCGGACCCACGGACCGGTAAATCCTTATAACCCCAGCGTCAGCCGGGTGACGGAAGCCGGCGGGAAGGTGACGGCAAGGCGGGAGCCGCCGGCCTGGGGCGCTTCCTTCTCCTCCAGCCCGACCGTATCGGGCGCATCATGGGTGTTGTGCGCGCGGATGTCCCCGGCCGGATAGCGCAGGCCATGCGCCTGCGCCGAAGCGATGGCCGCGCCCCCAGATAGGTTGATTTCCGCCGAGAGCGGATCGGTCGCGCTGGCGTTGACGGCCGTGAGGGTGAGCGTCTTGCCCTGTAGGGAGGCCGAGCCGGAGAGCAGCGGCAGGCGGAGCGACGCGCCTTCCGCCGAGGCGTCTTTCTCCGGGGCGTCGAAGACGACCCGCACGGCCTGCCCGCTCAGATGCGGCCGGTAGAGCGCGTAGACGTGGTAAGTGGGTGTTTTGAGCATCCGGTCGCCGTCGGTGAGCAGGAGCGCCTGCAGAACATTGATGGTCTGGGCGATGTTGGCCATGATGACCTTATCCGCATGACGGTTGAAGATGTCGAGCGTCAGGGCCGCCACCAATGCGTCCCGGACCGCGCTCTGTTGCCATTGGAAGGCCGGGTTGCGGCCCGGCGCGGGCGGATGCCAGGTCCCCCACTCGTCCACGATCAGGCCGATCTTGCGCTCGGGATCGAAGGCATCCATCAGGGCGCGCTGCTGCACCACCAGCGGCTCCATCTGGACCGACTTCCAGAGCAGCTCATACCACTGCGCCTCCGTATATTCGGTGGCCGTGCCCGCCGTGCCGCAGTAGTA
>DATGIG010000161.1:0-8679 GCA_035295825.1 Chthonomonadaceae bacterium
ACTGCTCCTCCAGCCAGAGGGCCTCGTACTCTCGCCGCTTAATGCTCTGCCGCAGCGCAAACAGCAGCGGCGAAAGCAGATCGTCATGGGGATACGTGCGATCATAAAAACAGGCGGGGATACCGGTCGGCGGTTCGGGCATGTCCAATAGCAGCACGGAGGATTGGCTTAATGCATACAGCGCGTCCGCCGCAAACTCCGCGCCGAAGAAGAGACAGAACGATTCCACGGGCACATCCGAGTCGATGGTGATGGCATAGGGCTGTTCATGATTGAGCAGCAGATAAGAAGACTCATCCACGACAAAGTGGCCGTCGCCGACATTGTAGAACGCCCGGCCTTCCCAAAATGTCTTGATGGAGAGCGAACCGATCCCCCGCCAGGCATACTGCCGGTTCCGCGAGGACAAAATATGGTTCGGCATGCGGAGCAGGTCGAGCGCTCGGCCATCGTTGGCCTGTGGGTAAACAGGCACCGCTTGTCGGGGAGCGATCATGTCTTAGCTTGCTCCAATCTCTCTGACTGAGCATTGTCCATGCGCTGGCACTCAAGGATAAGCGGAGGACGCCGTCATATTGTCGGCGGTTGTTCCGGCCGGCGCTATCACGCGAGTACGCGTTGTAACACGTGCTAAAGGCAAGGCGCCTTGTAAAAACTCAAAGGAATGCGTCTCGCATGGCACACCGAATGCAATAACATCAGAACGCTGTTAGAGCAGCGTCCTGATGTTTATTCTACCTCATGTTGAAGAATGGGATGCACGATGCGAAGGATGATGAGACATCAGGCGAGCAAGTGGAGAACCCGTTGCACAAGGACGTTCGCGCCCTCTTCCGACCTGCCGACAGCCGAGCCATCGCCTTTCGTGTCGCCATACTCCAAGCCTTCGCGCAAGTAGGCGATAGCAAGGCGCTTCCCGTGGTGGAGCGGTTGGCCAAGGGGGAAACCAAGACAGAGGGCGAGAAGCGCATCCAGGAAGCAGCACAGGCGTGCATGCCGGCTCTGCAACTGCGCGCCGATTGCGCAGGCCACAGTCGAACACTGCTCTGTGCGGCCAATGCCGCAGCGAGCCATGAAGACACCCTCTTGCGCCCTGCGGGAGGACAACAGAAAGCCGAGCCAGAGAAGCTCTTGCGTCCCAGTCAGCGAGATCCGTGACCGCCCCAGGCCCATTCCATCGAAACCAAATATGCGTATCCGCGTCGCGCACAAACCAGAGGCTGTTCTGCTTAACCTGGATCATGCCTATCTGCGAGAGATTCCAACGCTTCATTAAAAAAGTGCACGCTGGGCAGGAATCTCGCTCAAGATGACGAAATGTGGTATGGAAAGTAGCCGGAATCGTTGTCTCTGCCAGGTTTCAAAGGAATGCGATGAGCGCGAACAAGCAGAACCCAGGCGCTTCGCCCCAATCTTCCCAGCGTTCCCCCTCGAAGCGGGAGAACTCCTCCCTCCCTGCGCGGGCGGACATCTCCAACGCCGTCCCTGAAGTGCGCCTCTCCAAACTGAACCGCACTTACGCCCTGGTGAGCGACGTCAATCAAACCATCGCGAGCGTACATCAAACCCAGGAGTTATTCGAGACGATTTGCCGCAGCGCCATCGAGCAGGGTGGGTTCCGCATGGCATGGATCGGGTTGATCGACCCGCAGACCAAGCAAGTGAAGCCCGCTGCCTCTGCGGGCGAGATAGATAGCCTTCTGGAAAAACAGAATATGACGCTGGACGATAGCGTAGGCGGATTTACTGCCGCCGCCCTGCGCACCGGTGAGCACGTTGTGATCCATGAGAGTGAGGGGGACCCGAACATAGCCCCATGGCGTGCCGATGCCCTGCAAATGGGTTACCGCGCTTCCGCCGTTTTTCCGCTTATGGTTGCAGGCGAGGTACGTGGCACGCTCAATGTGTATGCCGCCGAACCCGATTTCTTCGGGGATGACCAACTCACGCTGCTCGACGAAATGGCGGCGGACATCGCCTTTGCGCTGGAATTCATCGCGGAGGACGAACAGCGACGGCTGTTCGTCCTCCTGTTGCGTGAAAGCGAAGAACGGTATCACACCCTCGCCCGGATCTCTCCCGTTGGAATCTTTCGTGCCGACCCCAATGGCGCCACCACCTATGTCAATCCGGCATGGTGCGCTATCACCGGTTTATCCTATGAGAAGGGAATGGGGATGGGATGGCTCGATGCGATTCACCCCGACGATAAAGAAACGTTAAGCAGAAATTGGCAGCAGTCCACCTACCAGGGACGGCCCTCTTATGCGGAATATCGTTTTGTGCGCCCGGATGGGACGGTCGCCTGGGTCATGGGACAGGCCGTTCCCGAGTTGAATTCCGAGCAGCAGATCATCGGCTATGTCGGCACCGTTACCGATATCACCGAGCGCAAGCGCGCCGAAGCGGCGCTGCAAGCCAGTGAGCGCCAGCACTCTCTGATTTTTGCGAGCATCTCGGACATTCTGTTTTATATAGCGGTCGAAGCGGAAGATCGGTATCGCTTCCTCTCGGTCAATTCCGCGTTTCTCAAAGCTACCGGCCTGACGGAAGGCCAGGTTATCGGCAAACTGGTTCAAGAGGTTATCCCGGAGCCCGCTCACGCCCTGGTGCTCGAAAAATACAGAGAAGCCCTTCGGGCCAAAAAGGCGGTTCACTGGGAGGAGGTCTCCGTCTACCCGGCCGGCAAAAGGCATGGGGAGGTCTCCGTCACCCCGATCCTGGGTACCGATGGAAACTGTACCCATCTCATTGGGGCCGTGCATGACGTCACCGAACGGGTGCGCGCGGAAGCCGAACTGCACCGCCTGAACGCCGAATTGGAAGAGCGTGTGGCCCAACGCACGGAAGAGTTGAGGGACGCGATGATCCGGGCTCAGGACGCCGACCGCATGAAATCGGCCTTTCTTGCCACGATGTCGCACGAGCTACGCACGCCGCTCAACTCCATCATCGGCTTTACCGGGGTGCTGCTACAGGAGTTGGCCGGGCCGCTGAACGCCGAACAATCGAAGCAGTTGGGCATGACGCGCGACAGCGCCCGCCATCTGCTGGCGCTGATCAACGACGTTCTCGACATCTCCAAAATCGAGGCAGGGCAGTTGGAAGTGGCCCGCGCGCCGTTTGAGATACGCGCCACCATCGAGGATACCCTGCGGACAGTGTCACCCCAGGCGCAGAAGAAGGGGCTGGCCCTCGCTGCCGCCATCGCCCCCGGCATCGGCGTTGTGGTCAGCGACCGGAGGCGGGTCGAGCAGATCCTGCTCAATCTCCTCAGCAACGCCATCAAATTCACCGAACGGGGCGAAGTGCGGTTGGAGTGCCGGATGCTGGATAGATGGCTGGAAATCAGCGTGACCGACACCGGCATCGGCATCCGCCCGGAAGACCTGGGGAGACTCTTTGAGCCTTTTCAACAACTGGAGAGCGGGCTCAACCGGCTTCATGAAGGCACCGGGCTGGGCCTGGCCATCTGCAAGAACCTTGTCAGCTTGCTGGGCGGGCAGATCCGCGCCAAAAGCGAATGGGGCGTAGGAAGCACGTTCTCCTTCACGCTGCCGCTGGCCCAGAAAGGAGCGTCGCATGGCGCGCATCCTGATCATTGAAGACAATGAGCAGAACCTGTACCTGGTCACCTTCATTCTGGAAAAGCGCAACCATGTGGTGACGGCGGCGCGCGATGGCAGACGGGGCATTCAACTGGCGGAAGAGATCCGACCCGAGCTCATCCTGTTGGATATTCAACTGCCGCTCATGGACGGCTATACGGTGGCCGCCGAATTGCGCCGCAACCCCGCCCTGGAGCGCACGCCCATCGTCGCCGTTACCTCCTACGCCATGGCCGGCGACCGGGAACGCATCCTCGCGGCAGGCTGCAACGGCTACATTGAGAAGCCCATCAATCCTGATACCTTCCTTGCGGAGGTGTTGGCCCATCTAGCGCCCGACCCATCTGCCGGCGCGAAAGAGAAGTGAGGTGCCTATGAGCGCCATTCTGATTGTTGACGACCACGAGCAGAATCGGTACCTGCTCCGCGTCATGCTGACTGCATATGGCGATGAGGTGCTGGAAGCCGCCAATGGCGCGGAAGCGCTGGAACTGGCCCGCCGCAACCCGCCCGACTTGATCATCTCCGACATCCTCATGCCCCAGATGGATGGCTTTGCGCTATGTCGCGAGTGTAAGCACGACGCACATTTGCGCGAGATCCCCTTCCTGTTCTACACGGCCACCTATACCGACCCACGCGATCAAGCCCTGGCCATGCAGTTGGGCGCCGCCCGCTTCATCATCAAGCCCATCGAGAATGAGGACTTTCTTGCCATCGTGCGCGAGGTACGGGATGCGCACGCGGCTGGGCAGTTAAACGTCCCCCCACCCCCGCAGGAAGAGATGGTCTTTTATCGGCTGTACAACGAGGCCCTGATCCGCAAACTGGAAGACAAAATGCTGGAGATGGATCGGCTCAACCGCAGCCTGGTAGAGAGCGAAGCGCGTTTCCGCCATCTGGCCGAGAACGCGCAAGACGTGATTTACCGCTACGAATTCACCCCGAAACCCGGTTTCACCTATGTCAGCCCGGCTGCTGTCGCCATTACCGGCTACACCCCCGAAGAGTACTATGCCGACCCGGATCTGGGTTTCAAACTCGTCTACCCCGACGACCGCCCCTTACTGGAAGCGGCGCGCAAGGAGACGCGGTCCGGACAGGCGCTCACCCTGCGCTGGGTGCGCAAAGACGGTCAGGTCATCTGGATCGAACAGCGCAATATCTCCGTTTGCAACGCTGTGGGGGAACGGATCGCCATGGAAGGCATTGCCCGCGACGTCACGGATTTGAAGGATCTGCAACAGCAGCTCTTGCACTCCCAGAAAATGGAAGCCATGGGACGGCTGGCAGGCGGCATCGCGCACGACTTCAATAACCTACTGACGGTGATCAACGGTATGGCCGATCTCGCGTTGGTCAATCTGAAAAAAGGGGATCCCCTGCGTGCGGATCTCCAGGAGATCCACCGAGCCGGAGAGAGGGCAGCCGCTCTGACCCGGCAACTCCTGGCGTTCAGCCGCCGACAGATCATGCAGTCGGAGGCGCTCAACCTCAACGCGGTGCTCTCGGACATGCAGAGCATGCTCCGGCGTCTGATCGGTGAGGACATCCATCTTAAGTTCGTGCTGGGCCACCATGTCGGCAATGTCAGGGCGGATCGCGGCCTTATCGAGCAGGCGATTGTCAACCTGGTTGTCAACGCCCGGGATGCCATGCCCAACGGAGGCAAAATCACCCTGGAGACGCAGGCTCTGGATCTTGACGCAGCCTTTGCCGCGGAGAACCCTCCCCTTCAGCCAGGGGCGCACGTCATGCTGGCGATCAGCGACACAGGCATTGGGATGGACGAGGCAACCCGTACCCGTATCTTCGAGCCGTTCTTTACGACCAAGGAGGAGGGCAGAGGCACCGGGCTCGGTTTGTCCACCGTCTATGGGATCGTCAAGCAGAGCGGCGGCAGCATCTGCGTGGACAGCGCATCCGGCAAAGGGACCTCCTTCAAGATCTACCTGCCGCAGGTGGATGAGCTACCGCAGGAACCCCGCCCCGAACGGCCTTTGGCCGTGGTCAAAGGCTCCGAAACCATCCTCATTGTCGAGGATGACGATGCGCTGCGCGATCTGGCCCGGCGCATTCTGCAGTCCGCCGGCTATACCGTACTCATGGCCGGCAACGGCGAGGAGGCCCTGCGGCGACTGGATCAGCATCACGGCCCGGTCCATCTGCTGCTCACCGACGTCATCATGCCCGGCATGAGCGGGCGGGACCTGGCCCTGCGGCTGATGGATCTCCAGCCGCAGATAAAGATCCTCTACACCTCCGGCTATACGGACGATGCCATCCTGCAACATGGCGTACTCGACGAGACGGTGAGCTTCCTCCACAAGCCGTATACGGTGGCGGAATTGAGGCGAAAGGTCCGGGAAATGCTGGACACGCAGGGCGGTCGCCCAACCACTGCCTAAAGCCGCTGGGATCCGATATGGCGGTAAGCCGCTCCATCGTTTCGATGGAGCGATTTTCACTATCTTTTCCGAACGGGTTCAAGGTATCCGAACTGGCCGATTGGCTGCACGAGAACGTGAAATAGTCGACGGTTCCATTTCCCCGAAAAGCCCTGAAACCGTGACGGACGGCAGGCCTCGAGAAGGTCCCTAAAGTCACGATCTGTCAACAGGTCGGTTTGCTCATGAGTAGTGCAAACGTGTGGGGCAACCTGCGCACGGCATCCTCGGGCATATTGGGGAAGAGGTCCCAGTACGGCTCCGGATGCTCCGAGAAATGTTCCAGGTGCAACCCGGCAGCCACCAGACTATTCAAGATCTGCCCCAGCGTCCACTGATGTTCACGGGCGCTGGGGCGCTTGTCTTCGGGAAGATCCAGCCTGGCCAGGACGGGAGCAGGCCAACGTCTGTCATCCAACTGCTCCGAAAAGTAGTCGCCGCGTTCCGTATCGAATTCGTACCCTATTGCATCGCTATTCCACACCCAGTCCAGAGGGTGCCCCTCGAACACGAACACACGGCCGCCTGGTTTCAGGAGCCTTGCGACGACCTGTGCCCAGGCCCGGATATCCATCATCCACGGCAGCGCGCCACAACCCGTGTACACCAGGTCGGCCGTGCCATCGAGGATGTGCGGCGCCTGCAGCGCGTCGGAACAGTACCACGAAGCGTTTGCCCCTAACACTTCGGTTTTCCGACGGGCCACAGCGATCATGCGTTCGCTGATGTCGACACCGACAACCTCTGAGGCGCCCTGACACAGCAGCGATAAGGTATCGGTGCCTCCCGAACACTGTAGATGAATGGCACGCTGGCACCAGGGAGAAAGATCCCCTAGTATTTGCCGCTCCGGCTCAAATAGCCGGTTGCCTCCCTCCCGCAGAAAGGCGATGTCGGAGGCTTCTCCGCGCTCGTAGTTGGCAGCGACTTCATTCCAGGCGGCGCCCGTCTCTTGGTGTATCGAGGAAATATCCTTAACCCCCACATCAGCTCCCTTGTTCATTGCGTGTCTCCTCTACCCCACGCGATCCTCTGCTTCCTAATGTATGGAAGGCGTTTCGGAAAGGCATCGTGTATCGTTTCCAGGGTGAATTTTCTGGAACCATTCGAGTTCCACCGTGATTAATCCTCCAGCTTTTCTGGAGGATGTACGCGGGAGGCTGTGGAGCAAGCGGTATGATGGTAACTAGTGGTATAATGGTGATACAACGTCAGTACCAAGCTGCAGGACAAAGCCATGAAGCCTACAGACATCACCAATCCGGACTACTTCCATAAGGTCGTGGATTGTCAGTGGGCCTGTCCCGCCCACACCAACGTGCCCGAGTACATCCGACTCATCGCGCAGGGACGCTATACCGACGCCTATATGCTCAACCGGGAGTCGAACGTATTTCCGGCAATCCTGGGGCGCACCTGTGACCGGCCCTGCGAGCCCGCCTGCCGCCGCGAACGGGTGGACGGGAAGCCGGTCGCCATCTGCCGGCTCAAGCGCGTCGCGGCGGATAACCGCGACGACATCCTCCCCCTCCTCCCCCCGATCCCAAAACGGAAGAACGGCAAGCGGATCGCCTGCATCGGCGCAGGCCCGGCCTCTCTGACCGTCGCCAACGACCTGCTGCCATTGGGATACGAGATCGTGATGTTCGAAAAGCTCCCACAACCCGGTGGCCTGATGCGCACGAACATCCCCGCCTTTCGCCTGCCCCCCAGCGTCCTGGATGAGGAGGTGGATACCATCCTCAACCTCGGCGTGGACATCCGCTACAACACCCCCGTCGAGAGCATGAAGGCGTTGCTCGGAGAGGGTTACGCCGCCGTGTTCGTCGGCAGCGGGGCGCCCCGAGGGAAGAACCTGGACATTCCGGGCCGCTACGACACCGACCGGATCCATATCGGCATCGACTGGCTGGAGGCCATCGCCTTCGGACACGTCGACTCGGTGGGCGAACGCGTGCTGATCATCGGTGTCGGCAACACGGCAATGGACTGCTGCCGGTCCTCGCTCCGGTTGGGCGGCAAAGAGATCCGGGTGATGGCGCGCCGACCGCGCGGGTTCTTCAAGGCCTCCGACTGGGAACTGGAGGATGCCGAGGAGGAGGGCGTTGAGATCCTTATCAACCACTCCCCCAAGCGGTTCGTCATCGAAGGCGGCAAGCTGACAGGAATGGAGTTCGAGCGGTTGTCATGGGACAAAGCGGCGCGGGAATCGCAGGTCATAGACACCGTGTTCCTCCCCGCCGATGACGTCATCCTCGCCATCGGCCAGGAGAACGCCTTCCCCTGGATCGAGCGGGATATCGGCATCGCGTTCGACAAGTGGGATGTCCCGGTGGTGGATGAAGTGACGATGCAATCTACGCTGCCCGGCGTCTTCTTCGGGGGCGACGCCGCGTTCGGCCCGAAGAACATCATCTGGGCCGTCGAGCACGCCCACCAGGCGGCGATCTCGATCAACAACTACTGCCAGGGCACACCGATTACGGAGCGCCTGCCGTTCGGCGTCAACCTCATCAGCCAGAAGATGGGAATCAGCGAATGGAGTTACCATAACGACTACAATCCTGCCTCCCGCCAGAAGATGAGCCATGTCGCCCTGACACAGCGCTTCCAGCAGTTGAACA
>DATGIG010000162.1:0-14203 GCA_035295825.1 Chthonomonadaceae bacterium
TGCTCTTCACCCGCCTCCGCCTCGACAAGACGGCCCTGAATGCAGACACGGCGTCCACGCCTGCCGCTCCGGACCCGGCGTCAAAAAGCCCATGACGCCCTGCCCCAGGCGGTTTCCGTACGAAAACCGCGCAGCGCGACATCCTCTTCCGTCTATTTTGTGGTTGTTTGCGTCTCTCTCCGTTGCGACTTCGCCTCTTCGGGTTCCTGTTCCCTATAGAGTGTGGGATACACCTGTGCGATCCACGCCCGCATGTCCAACCCCTGATTTGTCTGCTTGTAGAGGTCGAAAAATGCGTCCATCTTGCGTGTATTGCTGACCCGAAAATGGCCGTAGCGCCAGGTCAACTCCTCGGAAAGCGCCTGATCCAGAGGTTCGTGCTCATAGAGACAGGCGTAGAGGGTGCTGGCCAGACCCGTGCGGTCCGATCCCGCCTGACAGTGGATCAGGATCGGGTATTCGGCATGGTCGAAGGTATTGAGGATTTTGGTGAGGGTTTCGGGCGAGGGAAGGTGCCGGGCGCTGAAGGGGGCATCCACATGCGCGACCTGATGCTCCGCACAGATCTGGACCTCGTCGTGGTAGTAGAGGTCCTTATCGGACCCACCGCGCAAGTTCAGAACCGTCTTGATGTGACGGCTGTCCAGCACGGCGTCCAGCGAGTTGCCGATGAGATCGGCGCTGAGGGCTTCATAGCCTCTTCCGGTGAGTTGGGAACTCCGGTAGACCCGCCCCGCTTCCACGGTGCGGACATTGCCGCCGAACACACCGATATAAGAGAGAAAGACCAACAGCATCAGCACCAGGACCAGCGCCGACAGCATGCGCTGCCTGCGCCGTCTGCGTAGGCGCTGACGATCCGGTTGTGGCGAAGCCGTTGCGGACGTGACCCCGAGTTCGAGCGGCGTAGTCGAGAAAGGTTCCTGTGTCATCCTGTTTCCCGGCAGATAGGGATAGAGTCATTATACCCGAATTCCTGGGGATCGGGGCGGCAATGAAAACTCCTCCTCGTGGACGGCGGATCGGGTGTTTACAAGTCCGGGCGAACATGCTACAATGGGGGGCTATTCGAGCGCGATCGGAGGATGGCGGTCACCGGGTCAGGGCGCCAACGCGGTGCTCTGTGAGGACCCAGGCGTGGGTCCCGAGTTGTCATAAGGCGCGGGCGGCGCGCCGGGAACCACCCCCAGCACATCGCGCAGGGGAAGCGGACCGAAGACGCGGCTATCCTCGCTCACCTTCAGATTATCGCCGATGACGACGACAAAGCCCTCCGGCACCGTGAGACGCGTTTGCGGGCCGCGCGGTGTATCGATAACCTGTTGTTCGTAGTAGTCCGCCAGGTCGTGTCGAAACGTTGCCAGAGCCACGTTGGGGCCATTGGGACCGGATGCGTCTATCTCCTCACCGGGCAGTCGATAGATCCGTTTGATGATGACATCGCGATCTTTGCGGAGCAGCACGACATCGCCCCGATGCAGACGCCCGCTGAACCAATTCATGCGGCGCACCAGCACCACCTGCCCGTTAAAGTAGGTCGGCTCCATGGAGGCCCCCCGCACGACGCCCATGCGGAACATCGTCATGAAGAAGAAGACGATCACCAGAAAGAGGGCGATTAAAATTGTCTGTCGGCGCGATGCGTTACGCATGGCGAACCACTCCTTGACTGAGGTTTTGTAGTGCCTGATACCGTTCGCACGTTTTTTGCACACGGCGACAATGTCGCCCTGACCCTGTTGACGCTGGCTGCTCTGGTTGCGCTGCTCCTACTGGGATGGCTGCTGATGGCCTTGCGCCTGCGGCAGTTCAAGGGACAACTGGGCGCACTGACGCGCGGAAGCGATGGGCGCAATCTGGAAGAGGTGCTGACGACACACCTGGACACGGTCCACGCCACCGTCGCCCGCATGGAGATCCTGGAGCAGGCCGTCGCGGTCCTGCAGGCGCAGATGCCCTCCTGCCTTCAGCAAGCGCACCTCATCCGTTATAACGCCTTTGACGACGTGGGAGGCGAACAGAGCTTCTCCCTGGCGCTGCTGGACGGCCAGGGGAACGGCGTGGTGCTCACCAGCGTCTACAGCCGGATGGATGTGCGCGTCTACGCCAAGGCGATCCGGAACGGACGGGCCAGCCATCCCCTCTCCGAAGAGGAGACCCGCGCCCTGCGTGAAAGCTCGACGCGTTGATTACCCTACGATTCCAAGCTTATGGCTGACACGGAAGAGAAATTGCTGATAGAGCGCTGCAAACGCGGCGAACAGAGCGCCTTCGATAAGCTGGTACGGGCTTACGAGAAGCGGGTCTATAACCTCGCCTATCGCCTCTCCGGCCACTACGATGAGGCCAACGATATCAGCGTAGACGCCTTTATGCGCGTCTTTCAGGCCCTCAAACTCTTTCGCGGCGACGCCAACTTCTCCACCTGGCTCTTCCGCATCGTTACCAATGTCTACCTGGACCGCCGCAAGCGCACCCGCAACAAACAGCACCTCTCCCTGGAAGAGTATATCGAGCTGGAAGAGAACAGTGTTGCACGCCAGATCGAAGATCCCTCTCCCACACCGGGCGAAGCCGCAGAACAGCGGGAGCGGCACGACGTCCTCCAGAGCGCCATCGCCTCCCTGCCCGACTACCAGCGGGCCATGATCGTGCTCTATCACACGGAGGGGCTCTCCTATGAAGAGATCGCCGGCGTGATGGAGTTGCCTATCGGAACCGTCAAATCCCGCCTCAACCGCGCCCGCCTGGTGCTGCGCGAAAAACTGGAACCCCAAAAGGAACTATTCGGAAAGTGATGTCGTCGAAGAAAAGGATCGTAGTATAAAGAGAACGGTATCATAACACTATACTCGTAAACGGACAGACTTCGTTCCGTTACGAGCGGCAGGCCGTGCATTCGCCTGCCATGGTCTCACCCCCCAAAATGGCGCGAATTTAGGATACACTGATGAATTGCAAAAATGCGACGGAACTGCTCTCCGACTATGTCTCGGGACAATTGGACCGCGCGCTCACCGTTAGCCTTGAGAACCATCTCGCCGACTGCGCCAACTGCCGCAAGGAGGCCGAAGGTTTGCGCTGGACGTGGTCCGTGCTGGATGATGCGCCCAGCGTGGAGACACCCCCCTTCTTTCATGAGAACTTGATGAGCCGTATTGCGGCGGATACGGCGCAAGCGGAAGCGGAGACCGCCCGGAAACGCGCCCTCTGGGACTGGAGGAACTGGTTCCAGGTGCGCTCTCTGGCCTATGCCGCCGCAAGCGTCATCTTGTTATTGGTCCTGATGGGCGGCCTGCACGCCGTGCACGCCTCTTTCGATCCCATCGGCCCGCTGCTGAAGCTCTTCTCGCGCCCCGCTCCGGTACTGGAGTTACAGACGGGCTACTATGACTGGGTTCCCGATGCACAGGGCCACGGAGCGCTGGAGATACACCTCCAGGCGAGGCCGAAAGCCGACGGAAGCCTCAATATACTGCACTATCATGTGAATCTGGCAGGTGCGCCGCGAGGCAGCGCCAGCGCTCTGGACGCTGCCGTGACCTCGGAAAAAGAGAGTACGCTGCGCGTCCCGCTCAATGCGCCGCCCACCGGAGACCCGCTTACAATTAAAATCAATGCCGCCGAGGGCGAGGGCGAGGTGAAGACCCTGCCCCTCGCGCCTATGATGCCCAGCACAGCCCCCCATTAGGGGAATGGAGACGGAACCCGATAGAGGTTGCGTGTGGAAGCCGAAGTCAATCGAGCCGCCGCCCGTACGGGCGGCGGCTCGATTTTGTTGTAGGGGCGCCCTCTCTGGTTGCCCGTGTAGGGGCGAACCAATGTGTTCGCCCTTCTGCACATATATGTTCGCCCTGGGCAGACACGCAGGTCTGCTCGTTGGGATCAGGGCAGCGATTGGGCCATGGTGATCAGAGCGTCATCCGTCAGTTCGCCCAGAAGGCTAAGGGTCGCTCCGCGATGTGGATTGCTCCACGAGAGAATGTTTACCGAGCCGCGTGTGGTAATCTGAGCGCTCTCCGCGTTGTAGGAGGCAATCGGCATGGGATCGATGGTCCCGCTTGTGGTCTGGAAGGATTGGGTTCCGGCCAGTTGCATCAAGGAGAGAGTACAGATCCCATCCGAGTAGGTGCAGTGCAGACAACGCCCGCCGCGCGTATTGGCAAGATAAGCGCTTTCAAAATAGAAAGAGCCTCCCAATTTCTCCGGAACGACGGCCCACGGATCCGCATTGGCCCGCGCTTCGGCGAGAGGCAGGATCGCTTCGCCCTCCTCTTTCAGTGTTCGTGTTCCCTCCGGCGGCGACCAACTCAGAGCCGCCTCCGGCGGCGCAGTATAGAAATGGAGATCACGCCAGGAGGTCACGGAGGTCTGGATCCCGGCCGGATTGTACGTTTCGCGCCGTAGCACCAGGCCGGTCTCGGTGTCAATCCAGAGCTTCTGGTGCGGGCGATCCGGGATACGCGGCATGATATCCAGCACATAGGCCGCGCGCCCAGCCAGGTTGTCCGTCTGCGCGGCCAGGTTGAGGCGATAGTTTTGCCGTATATGCTGCAGACGGGCGGGCGTATTGGTTTCCGCAACCGACAACGGCGTGATGCGGCGTTGGATCAGGGTGTTCGTTTGCGGTAGATAGTGCTGAAACCAGGTCCCATCGGCAATTTGAAGGCGTCCCCGCGCATCCGGAGGGTTCTGGTAGACGATGCGGAAGCGGTTCGGACCCAGGTGCGTTTCCTGCGTGACACAGGCGGAGCCATCCCCCGTATCGAAGTTCAGGATGGTCTGTTCGCCGGAGAAGAAGTTATGCTCGGAGCCGATCAGAGCGCGCTGTAGGATCTGAACCGCCCGCGCGTCTTCTCTCTCACGGACCACCAGGGCGGGAGGCGAAGCGAAATCGACACTGCTCGCCCACGTAGAGAGCAGTCCCCCAACCCCCAGTAAAACCGCCAGACGCGGTAGACGACCCCATTTCTTAGCGGATGTCCAGTTTTCCATCTTGCAGATCGGCCTTTTCAGAATCAGAATCCAGATAGCGCAGCCGTCCGGCATCCGCGAGGGGATGTGCCGCGCTCATCCGAGTATGCAGAGACACAATCGCATCCATCGAGACCGTGCCACTGGTCTCCTTTGGGAAGACCTGTGCAACCATTGTCTTCTTCTCATGCTTGGAGGCGGGCGCATGAACGCCCCGCACCCAGATTATCGTACCCAGAAGCAGCATACCCGCCACCGCCCAAGTCCAGGAGCGTTGGACAGAAAAGAGGGGAACCCGACGCCCCAGCGGAGAGTGGGTTCGTAATGTCAGTTCGATATGCTGCCAGAAGCCGGACCGCACGACCGGGGTAGGCGCAGCGTGCAATACCTTGCGGAGGGCAAGCAGGGCCTCATACTCTTCCCGGCACGCGGCACAACTCGCCAGATGTTCGCGCAGGCGCGTGGCTTCTCGGGTTCCTAAGGCGCCATCCATATAATCGGATAGTTTTTGCACACAACGAGCGCATTTTAACATGGTTTCTCTTACCGGCCCCGCTGACGAACGCGTCCTACCCCACGTTTCGTACCGGAACGACGCCTTTTAACTTCGCTTTGAGCAGCATTCTCGCCCGGTGCAGGCGAGATCGCACGGTTCCTACCGGACATCCGGCGATCCGGCTCACTTCTTCATAGCTCAAGCCCTCCATATCCGAAAGTACCACCACCAGACGGAAATCTTCCGGGAGAGACATCAGGGCTTGCTGGATCGGTTCGTCGAGTTCTGCCGCGAGCAACAGCGACTCCGGATGGCTCGACCAATCCATGATTTCGCGGGCCAACGCCGTCCCCTCATCGTTCTCCATCGGGGTATCCAGCGATTGAAGCACGATCTTGGGCCTGGCGCGCGCCTCATCGATATAGGTGTTGCGCAAAATACGAAAGAGCCAACGGTCGAAATACGTTCCGGCGCGAAATCTTCCAAACGCCTCGAACGCCTCGATAAGCGCCTCCTGCACCAGATCTTCCGCATCCTCATGATTGCCGGTCAGGCGATAGGCGACGCGATAAATACTGGCCTGATGTTGGCGTATCAGGTCTTCGAAAAGGGAACGCGATAGCTCCGCCTCAGCGGACTTCGATTTGCGCAGCCTAAACATGGAGTTGGGTCTACTCCTCCTCCCCTGTTAAGCGCGAAGCACTTACGGAAAGTTCCCTGCGTCGAAATATTTCAATCAAGGTGCGGTCGCAAGGGGAGGGGCGGTATCTTCCTCAATCGTCGGCGGATGAATGAAACGCACACTCGATAGAATGAGCTGAAACGTGGGCTGGGCCTGCGGATAACTCTGCGTGTCGGCTTCCAACTTGATCTCGAAACTCCGATCAAATGCATCGACCAGGTAGATGTCCGCCGTGCGGTCTCCGGAGCGTTGCGTAAAGGTGCGGGCGGGTTTGCGGTCTATCAATCCATGGTGCACCTGCGACACCGGTTGGTCGGCCAACTGTTTTGCCAGGAGGAATACCTCGGGATCGTGTACGCTATCCCGGATCTCCAGGGTCCACCCCCTGGGAGCGCGCCAGGTTCCCGCAGAGAGCCTGACGGCTCCCTCCAGTTTCCAGCCCTGCGGCACGCGCACGCTCCACCAGGGAACGGTCGAATCCGGCGGGTACGCGGCTTGCAGCGGCAGGATCTGCGGGCCTCCCAGATGCAGCGCCCACGCTCCCTGCTCCACTCCGGCCAGGACCAGCAGCCCCACGGCCAGCGCTCCCCCAACCCAGAGCGCCGCATTGGCGGCTGGACGCAGCGGGCGGCTCATCAGGGCGTCGGGCATCAGAAATAGCGCGACAAATCCCCCTCCGATCAGCCCTCCGATATGCGCCCAGTTGTCGATGATATCGCTGCGCGAGAAACCGATGAGCAGGTTGATGAGGGTGATCTGGCCCAGTTGCCGGAAAATACGGTTCCGCTCCTCTGCCGGGATCAGCGCCCGATAGCGCCAGGGAAACACCAACCCGGCCCCGATCAGTCCGAACAGCGCCCCCGAAGCCCCCACCGAATGGACCAGCGGGTTCAGCCAAAAACTCGCGACGTTCCCGGCGATACCGGCAACGACGAAGATCATCAGATAGCGTCGCGACCCATAAAACTGCTCCATCTGCGTGCCCAGCCGATAGAGCGAATAGGAGTTGACCGCAAGATGCAGCAGGCCGCCATGCAGGAAGATCGGCGTCACAAACCGCCACCACTGGCCGGCCAGGATCAGCGCGTTATCCTTATCTCCGAACAGGGTGCGCGCATTTGCCGCCGTGGCCCAGATACTGCCGTTTTGCCCCCCGACCCAGACCATCGCCCCAAATATCAGAATGATTACTGCCAGCAGCGCATAGGTCACATAGGGCGGAGGCAGCGCCTCAAGTGCGGCCTGCATCCGCTCCCTCTCCTCCGCCCTCAAGCGGTGCGCTTCTTGCTGCTCCATAACGGTCCTTCCCTTATCCTCCATATGCGCGGCGACGCGCGTTTGCCAGGCAACTCCGGCCTGGCGCTCTCAGAATTCCTATCGCCACTATACGCGCGATGCTTACAGTATGGTTCCTTTGCGACTCATGGTACACTATGGGGACAGGTTTCCCAACCCGCACTGTTTTGCGACATCGAGGCACGCCTTTTGCACGGAATCTTACCCACAAATGGGCTGGAATGGCTCTTTACGCTCACTCTCCTGCCCCCACTCGCCTTTTTCGCGGGCTGCGTGGCCCTCAATCTCCGTTTTGTCGTCTCTGCCCTACGGACAGAGGCAAGCGATAAGGGGGGGAGAGAAGCCAGGCGGAGCCATGGGGAGGAGAACCCATGCCCCGGTTATCGCTTCCTCATTCTCATTCCCGCTCACAATGAAGAACTCCTCCTTGCCGATACACTACGCTCCCTGACAGCCCTGAACTATCCAAGCGCCGCCTACGAAGTCCTTGTCATCGCCGATAACTGTACCGACCGTACCGCCTCTATTGCGCGCGAACACGGCGTTTGCGTGTACGAACGTCAGGACCTCACTCGCGTCGGCAAAGGCTACGCCCTCAACGATGCCATCCAGGCCCTCTTGTCTCTCTCTCCCCCCTCTGCGGATCCTCTCTCTGGGAATCCTCTGTGTCTCTGTGTCCCCAGCATAGCGACTGGTGAAAATCCGGACGCCCTGGTCTTTCTCGACGCCGATACCCTCGTTGAGCCTAACCTCCTCCAGGTCTTCGCCGAAGGGCTGAGGCGTGGCGAGAGCGTGCAGCAGACCCGCTATGAGGTCCGCAACCCCAATGCCAGTTGGCGCACCCGCCTCCTCGCCTGCGCCCTGGCGCTGATCCACATCGCCAAGCCCCTGGGGCGCGAGCGACTGCACCTCTCCGATAGCCTGAAAGGCAACGGCATGTGTCTCACCCCCGAGATCCTGATCGGTACTCCCTGGCGCGGCGACGCCCTTGCAGAAGATCTCGACTACACCCTGCGGCTCGTCCGCCAGGGAGTACGCGTGGCCTTCCGCCCGGATGCCGTCGTCTATGGCGAGATGGCAGCCAATGCCCGGAGCGCCGCAACCCAGCGGCGGCGCTGGGAGGCAGGGCGTTGGCAACTCCTCCGCCAGACGCCCGCGCTCTTGCTGGAGGGTATCCGAACGCGCAATCGCCTGCTGATCGACCGGGCTCTGGACCTCCTCATTCCGCCCTTTGCCGAGCGGTTTGCCCTGCTCCTTGCACTCGCGGCGCTTGCCTGCTTCATCGCGCAGAGGGCTCCCGGTCTCTCCATGGCCCTCCTGGCTGGAGGCTTCTTTACCATTATCGGTCTGGAGGTCGCGACGCTTGCGATGGCGCTCCGGATTGCCCGCGTTCCGCGCCGCGCCGTGCTTTCGCTCCTCTTTGCGCCGGTATACCTCATCTGGAAACTCACGCTGCTGATTGGCCTGGCGCTGCGGCGAACCCCCTTGCGCTGGCAACGCACGGAGCGGACGTAACATGCGTAATATCGTTTCCATCCTGCAGACCCCCATAGACCGCCTCGACATGCAGGGCGTGCTGGCACGTATCGAGACCTTTCTCTGCGAACGTGGCTTTCACCAGGTAGCCACGGCCAATACGGACTATCTCGTCAATGCCCTGTACGACCCCGAACTGAGAGAGATCCTCCAGGCTGCACATCTCATTACGCCGGACGGGATGCCGGTAGTATGGGCCTCCCGGCTGCTAGGCAACCCCTTATCGGAGCGCGTTACCGGCGCGGATCTGGTCCCGCAACTCGCCCTCCTTGCCGCCCGCAAAGGGTATCGCCTCTACCTTCTGGGAGCGCAGCCCGAAGTCAATACAAGCGCCTGCGACCGTCTGCGATCCGACTATCCGGGCCTGCAGATCGTCGGCAGCGCCGCCCCGCCGGATGTCCCCCTCGAAACGATGGCGAACGCGCCGCTCCTGGCCGATATTGCGCGCACGCGGCCCGACATCCTCCTGGTCGCGTTCGGCAATCCCAAGCAGGAGAAGTGGATCTATCGTAATCGCGAACGCCTTCAGGAGGTCCCGGTCTGTATCGGGGTGGGAGCGACCTTCGATTTCCTCGCCGGGCGTACCCGGCGTGCGCCGCTCTGGATGCAGCGTCGCGGCCTGGAGTGGCTCCATCGTCTTGCGCAGGAGCCGCGTCGTCTGCTCAAACGCTATCATCGTGACTTCTGGCTCTTCGGCTACCATCTGTTGCGCCAGTGGCGAATGCAACGCCGCTCCGCCCCGGCATCCGGGGCCAGCCCTCACAGGGCAGGGATGGAAGCAAAACAAAACCGCGAGTGAGAGCATCTCACTCGCGGTTGTCAATAGAGAGATCAGACTTGCTTAATTAAGAGCCACCTGACTTACTTGTTGGCGCGGCGGCGGCGATAGAGCGCAAATCCCGCCAGGGGCAGCAGACCGCCCGAAAGCAGGGAGAGGCTCGTACCGTCCGGCGTGTAGAAGGGCGGCGGTGCGGAGGCAAAGGTCCCCGTACCGGAGGCGGTGAAGGAGTTCAGCCAGCCGTTGATGTCCAGCGAGAGCGCCGGCGTCAACGACGAGAACGAGAGGGCATAATCTCGCTCCGTCGTATTGGTGAAGATAAGAAAATCGGAACTGAAGTTTACCGTGTCGCCGGAGGCCGTGTCCGCATTGGTGCTGGCGCTGTTGCCCTTGCCGAAGAAATGGAACTCCGAGCTTCCATCTACGGTGAGCAAGTTGGTCAGGCCACTGACGGGCGTGTCCGCCGTAAACACCATATGGACATTGACGAATTTCTCCTCGAAGAACGAGCCTACGGTTACAGGCTTGTTGCTGACGGTGGCATCGAAGCTCATCGTCGCATCGATGTTGCCGTTGCTGTTGCCGTTGTAACCGTTGTTCACGCCATAGGCGAACTCCACCGGGACATTGACCACATGGAAGCTGCTGGTGGGGCCTGAGTCAACGAACGAGAAGGCGTTTACGCTGTTGTTGGTCTCCCGGAACTGCGCGAACGTCGTCAATTGTGCGTGGGCGGTGGAGAGTGCCCCTAGCGACATCAAGGCTGCCAGAGAGGCGATAATGCTGGGTTTCTTGAGTATCATTTCCTTCCCTTTCATGCTCTATTGATGAAGGAGTTGGGTTGTCTTACCGGATGTCTCGCATGATAAAGACTGCATAGGCAGCGATATATCCCGATAACATAGGTAAAGCTTCATAAATAGCGCAAAACAAACTGCAGTAGCAATCACTCCGGGTCTGTCGCCGGCAAAATAGAGAAGGGAGACTGGAGTGATTTGAGAAGCAGGCATGCGAATCAGCCCTACTTCGACTGAATGGAAGATCACAGAAGCGTGATCCTAGCCGGTTTCCTATTTACCTGGAGGGATAGGACCGGTGGCGCACCGGCGAACGGCTACTGAGGGCGGTGCAGATTGCTCTTCGAGGCAGGGACAACCTCAAGTCTGGGAGCAGAGCCGCCTAACTGTCAACCTAACTGGCAATATTATACAGCAAAAAGCGCAGAATTGCCAGGTATTGGTTCCCGAATCAACTGCAATTGTTCGGTTTTTTTAAATTTTTTCAAGGTGCTATGCCTGCTCTAGAGCGTGCCGATAGGGTTTGAGAGGGCGCCCGGCTGCGCCTGAAAGGCGGCAAGCGGTCGGCCCGTCTGCGTATCCCAGACGCGCACTTCGCCTCCGTAGGAGCCACCCGCCACCCGGTGCGAGGCCGCATCATAGTCCAGCGTAAAAACCCAGTCCCTATAGCCGCTGTAGGTACGCACCGGCTGAAGCGTACTCAGATCGAACTGTTTGAGCGCGCCATCGGCGGAGGCGGCGAAGAGCTGCCCGTCGCGCACCGCCAGCGCATAGACGTCCTGTTGAAAGCCATGCGCGATATAGCGGGCGTGACCGTCCTTGGCAAAGCGCTCCTCCATATCGCCGGCGTCGCCCGATTCCGCCTTCGCCTTGATGGGGTCCCAGACCTGGATCCACTTTCCGCCGCCCGCGCTATAGGCGAGATCGGAGGCGGGATCGAACCGGACCGCATAGACCGGAGCCGCGCCTCGGTGCGCCCCGATCTGGCGATTGTGCCCGTTATAGGTCGTGAACAGCGCTCCGTCCTGCGCCTCGTGGATCTTTACGGTCATGTCCCGGCTGGCGCTGGCGACGAATTTCCCGTCGGAACTGAAACAGACGCTCGTAACCCAATCGGCGTGGATGTTGCTGACCCACAGCCGCTTGCCGCTCTCCGTTTCATAAGCCCGCACGCCGGCATCCGCACCCCCCGCGACGATCCGCTTCCCATCCGGGCTGAACGCTGCTGAGAGGACGATGTCGGAAAAGGTATCCAGCACCTTTGTCCGCTCGCCTGTCGCCGGGTCCACCAACGCCACCTCGCCATACTCGCCCGGAGTTCCGCCGCCCACCAGCAGTTGCTTCCCATCGCGGCTGAATGCCAGTGCCTGGATCCGCTGCGGCAGGTGCTGCAGCCGCCGGAGCAGTGCGCCCGTGGCCGGGTTCCATAGGGTTACTTCGTGGTAGCCGCCGACCGCCAACTCCTGCCCGCCCGGCTTAAATGCCAGCGCCAGTACCGGTACGGGGACACGATAGACAGCGGGCGCGGCGGGATGCACGCGCGGCCCGGAGAGGCTTTTCAGTGGGGTGGTCGGGTCGGAGCCATCGAACTTCGCCCCCTCCAGGATCCATTTGCGCAAGAGTTCGATCTGGACCGCAGACAGCGGTTCGTCGCTTCGTGGCATACGAACCGCTTCCGCCTGCGCCGTAATCAACCGGAAGAGACGGGAGGCATTCGGCTTGCCGGGGACAACGACAGCCTGACCGGACGCCCCCATCCGCATCAAATTCTGATAAGTATGCGTTCGATAGCCGCCCAGGTTCGCCCGTTCGCCATGGCAGCCGGTACAGCGTTTGAGCAGGATCGGGGCGATCTCACGCACAAAACTGACATCGGCAGCCGCCGGGAGCGCCGCTAGGAAGCAGACGAGAAAGACCGGCAGGGTGCGTATCCAGCGCATTTTCATGGCAACTCCGGCGTGGGGAGCGGCGAAAAACCGGTCCACCAGCCTCTACGCTCTAATTGACGAAACTAACGCCCGTTGGTTCGATCCAAGTTCGATGAAAGATTCTCATGGAAATAAGGATATCAATGCTGAAATAGGAATTCCTGCATGTTGACAACCGCCCAGACCAGGTCCATGATGGCGGAATCGCGGTTGCCGCCCCGCTTCAGATACGTTCGGGCGATGGCGCGCTCCTGTTCTGTGGGGAAGCGGCACAGGGCGGATAGGTACAACTCCTCGACCAGGCGGTCGTCCTCCAGAGGAGCGTAGCGGCCCGCGCCGCTCTGCGCCATCCGGTAGGCCGTGCCGCCGTTCAGCAGTTCCAGCGCCTGTAGGAGCGTCGGCGCTCTCTGGCGCTCACAGGCGCAGGCGGTATCGCGCTGCGGCTGCCCGAAGGTGACGGTAAACTCGGAGTGCTCCGGATAGGGGCGCTGGGTGGCGTACTGCATCCGGCTCTCTTTCGGATCTGCCGGGGCCGCCGGATAGGCCAGCGTCCGTGTCGCCAGCCCGAGCGCGTCCTGCATCTGCTCCGCCGTTAGCAGGCGAACGCGGGCATGCGAGCAGAGCGTCTCGTCCGTGGCGTTGAACTTGTTGGTCCGGCTGGAGCGCTGATACGTCCGGCTGTTGCAGATCAGGCGCAGGATGTGCTTGCGGTCGTAGCCGCTCCGCTCGAACTCCTGCGCCAGCGCATCGAGCAGCGGTGCATTCGCGGGAGGATTGGAGGAGCGAAAATCGTCCACCGGCTCGACGATCCCCCGCCCCATCAGGTCGGCCCAGAGGCGGTTCACCTCGACCCGCGCAAAGTAGGGGTTACCCGGCCTCGTGAGCCAGTCCGCAAAGCGCACGCGCCGGTCCTCCGCATCCTGGGGCTGCTCCCCCTTTGGCAGTTCCCAGGGCGTCATCGTCTCCCCGGTCGTCGGCAGCACGGATTCCCCGCTGCGGGCCGGCTGCACCATGCCGTTGTTCGCCTGCGTCCGGGCGAAGACCGCGCCGATGCGGTAGTAGTCGCGCATGGTCCAGTTCTCGAACGGATGGTTATGGCACTTGGAGCATTCGAGCCGCGAGCCCATAAAGAGTTCGGTGGTCATCTCCGTTCGCTCTTCCGTCGTGGGGATCGCGAGAAAGTAGTTGGCCGGGGCGACCTGCCTGGTGTCGCCGGATGCGGTCAGGATCTCGCGGACGACCTGGTCGTAGGGCGTGTTCTTGCGCACCGTATCCACCAGCCAGCGGGCAAACAGGTCGGCGCGGCCCTCTTTCAGGCGGGCCGGCGCGACGCGCATCAGGTCGGCCTGCTTGAGCGCCTGAAACCGGGCGAACTCCTCCGTCTCCAGCAGGACGTCGATCAGCCTGCTGCGCTTGTCGGAACTGCGATCTTGTAAGAACGGGCGCGTTCGCTCCGGCGGAGGCAGCAGGCCGGTGAGATCGAGAGAGACCCGACGCAGAAACTCCGGATCGCTGCAGGTCTCGGAGGGCAGATACCGGAGCTGCTTCAGCTTCGCGTCCACCAGGCGGTCCACAAAGTTGGCCTCCGGCGGGTTGTTCCAGGCGAACCCCGGAACGTCCTCCACTACGGTGATGGGGACCGACTGGAGCTTATCGAGGTAGCGGACGCTGATGGCAGCCTGGCCCCGCGCCAGCCCGGTGACCAGGCCGTTGGCA
>DATGIG010000163.1:0-7997 GCA_035295825.1 Chthonomonadaceae bacterium
GGGTCGCGCCGGTCGCCTTGAGGTTGGCGATCTTGCGGTCCAGGAGTTGGCGGGCCAGTTCCGGCTGGGTGATGTTGTAGACGCCTGCGCTGCCGCAGCAGGTGTCGGATTCGTCCATTTCGACCAGTTTCAGGCCGGGGATCTGCTGCAGGAGTTGGCGGGGCTGTAGGCGGATCTTCTGGCCGTGCGCCAGGTGGCAGGCATCGTGGTAGGAGACGGTGGCATTGAGCGGTTTGGTGGGAGGGGTGATGCCGATCTGCATCAGCCACTCGCTGACGTCCTTGACTTTGGCGGCGAACGCCTTCGCTTTGTCGCGATAGGCGGGATCGTCCGCCAGGAGGTCGCCGTACTCCTTCATGGTCGAGCCGCAGCCGGCGGAGTTGAGAATAATGGCGTCCAGTTCGTCCAGGAAGGGGGCGAAGGCGTCGATGAGGCCGCGCATTCGGGTCAGGGCGTCGGTGTGGAAGCCGGTGTGCAGATGCAGCGCCCCGCAGCAGCCCGCCGCTTTCGGCGCGACCACCTCGCAGCCGTTCGCCTGGAGGACCCGCACGGTCGCCTCGTTGGTCTTGCCGAACAGCACCCGCATCACACAGCCCGCCAGAATGCCGACCGTGTACCGTTTCGTTCCTTTCGCCGGGCTGCGCTCCGGCAGCTCGTAGACCTTGACCTCGCCCTGCGGCTGGGGCAGCGAGACGGCGGCATCGGAGGAGCCGGAGAGCATCTTCGCCGCAAAGCCGGGCATTTTGCCGCCGGTCAGCTTGCCGAGCAGCCCCGCCGCCTTCAGCGAGGCGACCAGCTTGCCGGGGCTGGTCAGTGTGGACAGGAATTGAGAACGGGCGAAGGTCTGAGCGGAGGGCCGCAGGTGCGCTTCCTCGATGTGGGCGCGGGCCATCTCCAGGATCGCGCCGTACTCCACGCCGGAGGGGCAGGCCGTCTCACAGGCGCGGCAGCCCAGGCAGGTGTCCAGCGCCTCCACCACATCCGCATCGAAGGGGATGACCTTCTCCCGCCAGGAGCGCACCAGATAGATCCGGCCACGGGGACCGCGCGTCTCCTGGCCGGTCAATCGAAACGTAGGGCAGGCATCCAGGCAGAACCCGCACCGGATGCACTTCGCCGTCTTGTCGTCAAGTGTGTTTGCCATATCTCTATTGTACCAGAGAGGGAGACGTCTCGACCTCCTCTTCTTCACATACTACACTCCGCAACTCTGCGATGATCTCCTTTACAATGTCCTTTAGTTCTGGAGAGAGTTTATCTACTGATTCTGCATTCGCTGTCTGTAGATATTCGACGGCACGAATAAAAGGAAGAAAGATCTCATCTTTATTGGCTACTTGAATAATGTCTCTTACGACATCCCTATGACCTGCCCATGCACCTGACATACATAAGAATAGACTAAGTTTGTACCATGCACGAGATGGGATAGCTATTTGTACAGACCTCTGAAAATCGTATTTGGCCTGCTCCAATCTATCAAGACATGCTTCACAAAACGATTTGGTGAGATAACTTAGGGATAAGCTATCATTTTTTTCAGTCGAAGCTTCGTTCGCTAATTTTATTTCTATTTCAATCTGATCAATGAATTTGCTGGCATTAATGATCCAATCTCTCTCCTCAGTAATGCAACCCTCTCTGAATAAGGCTTCGAGTGTAGCGGTGGAAAACTGTCCCAATCTCATAGTGGGGAGAATCTCCTGCTTAAGCGTTTCTATGTCACCGATTTTAAGGTAATCGCAAGTTATCTTCTCAAGCTCTTCAACCTTTGGCTGATCAATTGCTTCGACGAGGTAGCGGCGGTTTGTGAGAGCATCGTGAGCTTCGCGGACTAGACCAGAATCGAAGAATTGCTGGAAGCGTGTTTCCAGGCGCTGGTTGGCGAGGCTTAGTTCTTCTGAATCATACCAACTCTTGAGGAAATCTATGAGCCAGCGCATTTTTTGGCGGGCGTCGCGACCGAAGCGCATCTGATACCAGAGGGCGTAGAGAGCATCAGAGAGGGTGTAGTAGGATTTGCGGCCCCGCACGTTGGCGCTGCGGACATAGCCTAAATCCAGCAGGCGCTTGAGTTGCATGCTGACAGCGTTGGGCGTTAAGCGGGTGCCCGATGCGATCTCAGTGGGAGTTAAGCCCTCATGGGTCTGGCTGCTGATGCGGGCGATATGGTCGAGGATTTTGCGCTGCTGTGGGGGAAGGCTCTCGATCTTGGCTTTGTAGTAGGGAGTTACCTGATCCAGCAGATCCTCCAGCCCGCGCCGCACTTCGATCACTTCGGACTTTGTGATGATGCGATAGAGCATCAGTACCAGGCGCGGGTTGCCGTTAGTGAAGTACTCCAGCGCCCGCAAGCGCGAGCGGTTTGCCTGGAGGAACGCGTCGAAATTCGGACGGCCTTCCAGATTGGCTCGCTGGCGCAGCAACTCCTGTACCTCGTCAAAGGTCAGCTTGTTCAGGTCGAGGATTTTGAAGAAGTTGTAGAGGGGTTGGTCGTAAGAACGCGCTTCATGGAAGAAGGTGGTCGCGCCGCCGATAAGCATCAGCGTGCCGTCGTTCATCAGGACATTACGGAGTTGTGCGTTGTCCCGCTCATTGTTGATCTGGCTGAGGATGAGATCCAGGTTATCCACGAGCAGTATGAGGCGCTTGTTATGCTGATGGCTCCAATCCTTGATGCGGGCGAAGGCGGCCTCCTGCAAATCATTTGCGTTGCGGAACTCGGCTTTCAACTGCTCCGCTGCCTGCTGCAATGCCGGTTCGGCGCTCTCTTGAGCCAGCAGACCCAGAACTTCGAGCCAGAAGTCAGCCAGGTCGTTGATGCCATAGGACTCTTCCGGGAAACGCACGGCCTGCCAGCGCGAATCGAGCCCCCGATCTCGCACAGCAAACTGCACCATCAGCAGCACGGTCGTCTTGCCCATGCCGCGCGGCGCGATAAGGACGGCGTGCTGAACCCCGGCCCCTTCCGGCTGGCGCTCGATCAGGCCGATCAGTTCGTCTACGACGCTCTGACGCGCAACAAAGGTCTGCTTGATCTCCTCTTCCGACATCAGATCGGGATTATAAAGACTCTCCATCGGCTTGCCTCAATCGCTCGCTTCCATCGCATAGTGTCGCAGCCACCAATCCCGCAGGAGTTTGCAGGCGAACGCATACTGTCGCGGTTCCGCATCGTAGCGGATGTAGAAATCGTTCTCCAGGTTGGTCATCAGCGCATTGAAGGCTTCGATGTCCGCCTCCTCGCCCCGCTCCCGTTTGTAGAATTGCCAACAGACATCCCGGCTGAGCGTCCCGGTCACCGCCAACTCGCGCAAGAGGCGTTTGATGGCGCGCTCCTCCTGGGGCAGATAGTAGTCGCGCAGGCGTCCGTGATAGTGGTCGAAGTAGGTCTTGCAGTCCACCCCCAGCACCTTTTCGCGGTAGATCTGTTCGATCTTCTTCGGAGTGACCGCTTCTCGGTCCAGGCGATAGGCTTTGTAGACCTCGGAAAAGAGGATCTGAATGAAGTAGGGTACGAGCGTTCCCGGCAGTTGCAGCAATTTTCGACGGCTGGGATCCGACAACGCCATCTCATGCGTCTTCGACAATTCATCCACAAACTGCGCAGCAACCTTTGCCGAAAACGGCTCCAGACGCAACTGCTCGAAGTCGTTGATCGCCGCTATCTCGCCCAGGCTGTTCAAAACATGCCCAATCCCGATGGAACCCGCAATCAGAAACCGAACTTTGCCGAAATCCGGCGCCAACCGCAACGCCCGCAGCCAGCGCAACAGCGTTTTCGCCTCCTCACGGTGCGTCTCCGAGCGAGCCATACGGTCAATCATCATGGGAAACTCATCCAAGATGAATAGTACAGGTTGTCCGGCGGCAGCAATCCGCTTGAATAACTCTTCTCCGCTTTGCTGCCAGTCCGGGCGTATCTGCTCGCGCAGCTTGATCTTGAACTTGACGATCTCCAACTCCTCGATATTGCGCCGAAAACCTTGCCATATCGTCCGTGGAAAGTAGCTCAATCCGCTGACGATCTTTGTCATGTGATTATCCGAAGCAAGGTCGGCGATAAGCTCTGTAAGAAAAGATGCGGGGTCCGTCATGCCCTGGAGGTCTACGTGGACGATTCGATAATTGCCGCGCGGGGCATCAATCAGCCGGTACATCACACTCGTTTTGCCGAAACGGCGCGGGGCGGCCAGAAGCACATGGCCGCGTTCGATCTTCTCCCAGACGAGTTCGACAAACGCCTCGCGTCCATAACAATCCTCGCCGCGAACAGGCGTCCCGACACGATTGACAACCATGCGCTCCTCCCTACCGCACCTTCGCCCGCCAAACACAACAAAAATGTTGTACAACAATCTTGTTGTACAACATTTTCAGCAGATTGTCAAGAGATTGTCTGTCCGTGCCAAAACCAAAGGTAGGACAAGAAGGCTCTATGGCGTCAGGCATAGAAAGGCGTGACCCAGAGCGCCGACCCCTGGGTCGTTCGGGGGTTGTAGGAGGGGAGGCGTTCAATCACCGATAACAATGGCTTCATAGGGGAGTTGCTCGGAGGCAAACTTGGTGGGAGGGATCTGCCTGCCCAGGCGGACCAGAAGGGAGAAGGTCTCCGAGCCGAGTTGCTTCTCCAGGACACTGCAGAGTTGCTGTATCCAGTCGGGACGAAACGACTGCGCGCGGGCCAGGCTGTAACCCATACGCTCCTGAAGCGCCAGAAAGGCCCCGTAGAGCAGTGCGGCCTGCTTGTAAAAGCCCTGCTCGATGGCGAATTCGCTCTCATAGATAAAGGAGTACATCAACTCCGAGGTCGTGCCGAGGGCGATGCAGGCGCGCTGGGTCTCTTTGAAATAGGTATAAGCTTCCTGCTTTTTGTTCTGAAACATCAGGGCGACGGCCAGCAGAGAGGGCGCCAGGGAGATCCTTCGCGAGTGGGGCGGCACCAGGTTCCGGAACTCGCGCGCCAGGGCTTCCGCCTCCTGCAAGGCCGCGCGCCCGGCTTCGGTCTCCCGGCCCAGCACCACGCCATAGCCGTGCAGCATACCGCTCGTGTGGGAGAGACAGACCTGCACCAGCGAGGCGTCCTGGAGCGTTCGTGCCTGCCGCAGGGCTTCTCGCTGCAATTGCACCGCCGTTTCTCTGGAACCCCGGTTCTCCTCCACATAGCCCTGAATACAGAGCGCCAGCGCGACGCCGACCGGGTCGTTATGCGCCTCCGAGTCGGCTCGCATCTCCTCCGCGATCCGAGCCGTCTCCTCCAGCCGACCGATGTCGGGCAGGATGAGCCAGGCGGCATACCGCCATTGGGTGCGCAGCGCAAGATCTGAGAGGTCCGGTACGACGTCCGCTGTGGCGTCTATCCAACGGACGGCGATCCGATGGTGCCCGCGAAGGAAGGCATGGATCAGTGCGCCGATCAGCCCCCTCCAGAAGACCTCCTCCCGCGACTCGTTGCCCCGGTCCAGCGCAAGCAGCAGGTTCTCATACTCGGCATCCAGAGGGACCACAGTGCGAATGTCGTCCTCCCGGACCCCGGCGGCGACAGAGAGATAGTAATCGCTGTGACGCCGGGTGCACTGCTCCCGTTCGTACTCGGAGAGCTGTTCGGCGGCAAACTGGCGCAGCGTCTCCAGAAAGGAGTAGCGGAGCGCACCGGTCGTCTCCTCTTCCCGCACCGCCACCAGCGAGTGCAGGACCAGTTCCTCCAGAAACGCCTCCGCTTCCGCGCAGTCCGCCACCGACCGCGCCGCCTCCGCAGTCCAGCCGCCCTGAAATACCGAGAGCCGCGCAAAGAAGCGGCGTAGATCCTCCGAAAGCAGATCGAAGCTGCCCTGTATAGCGGCCCGCAGGGAGCGATGGCGCTCCGACAGGCCGCGTTGCCGCGACTTCAGATCCATCATGTTGGTAGAGAGCGCCTCAGCGATCTGTATAGGGGATTGAGCAGTCACACGCGCCGCCGCCAATTCCAACGCCAGGGGCATCCCCTCCAGGCGACGGCAGATCTCGACCACGGCCTCGGTATGGCGCGAAGTCAGGGCAAAGTCTGGTCGCGCGTTTCTCGCACGGTCCAAAAACAGGCCGATGGCGGGAAACTCCATCAGGCGCTCGGGGGTGGTGGCGTAGGGCGGCGGTTCCAGCGGATGGAGGGAGAAGACGACCTCTCCGGGCACATCCAGGCGCTGGCGACTGGTGATGAGCAGACGCAGATCGGGAACCACCTCCAGCAGGCGCAGGCTCAGCGTCGCGACCGGTTCCAGCAGATGCTCCACATTGTCCAGGATCAACAGCAGGGGAGCGCGACGCTGGAGCACCTCCACAAGATGCTGAATCGGATCCGCATCCGTCGGTGCAGCGATGAAAAATGCTTGAAGCATAGCGTCCGCAAGGCGCTCGGGGTCCGGTAATTCGGCAAGCGAAACAAAGACGGAAGCGAACGGCATCCGATGCACCGCCTCCACGGCCAGGCGCGTCTTCCCGATCCCGCCCGGTCCGGTAAGGCTCACCAGGCGGTTTGCCGTAAGCTGCTCCTGTAACTGTTGCTGCTCCACTTCCCGGCCAAAGAAGCGGGTCAGATACAGGGGCAGGCGCTGGGTAGGCGTGCCAAGGGCAGACGCAAGATCGGGCGCTTCCGGCGCGCCTTCCGGAAGGGCTTCTCCCACCAACTCATCTCGCAACAACTCGAACCGCGCCTGCTCGACCAGCGCCCACTCCTCGAAGTAGCCTGGCAGGAACGGGCCGCGCAGCAGGCGCGCCGCCTCAGCGATCCTCCCCGCCTTCCAGGCCTCCTCGAAAGCGACCAGGTCACACCAGGTCGTCTCCGCCCGCAAACGCACACGGCTGGGGTCACTGACATCCAGCACCGCCCCGAACGGCACTCCGGCGGGTTCCATTTGCTGGCGTAACGAGGCCAGCGTCACCCGGAGCCGGTTGGACACCACCTTGGTGTCGTCATCATCGGGCCAGAGCGCGCTGCACAGCGTCTCGCGCGGGCAGGGGTGGTCCAGGTGGAGCGCCAGGTAGGCCAGCAGCGCCCCCACCTTATGGGACCGGAAGCGGCGGATGGCATCGCCATCCACGCTCTCAAGGACAGGCCCATCAAACAGTCTCACGCGCCATATCGTATTTGTGGCATTCTGCGCCATCGTGTTCTCTTTTGCTTGTGTTCTGCCGAACCGCTCAGCCTCACAATCCCCGAGATATTCTTCATGCTAGAGCGCTTCCCCTGCCTTCTCCTCATCGCCCTGCCCGATCATGAGAGCGAACAAGGTCACAGGCGCGGGTCTACCGGCTCGCTTTCGAGAGCGAGGACGCCGAAGACGCACTCATGGACCCGGCGCAGCGGCTCCTTGCGCACAAACCGCTCCAGAGCTTCCACGCCCAGCGCGAACTCCCGCAGGGCCAGGCTCCGCTTTGCGCCCAGCCCGCGCTGGCGCAATCGCTCCAGGTTCTGCGGCTCCGTGTACTCCGGCCCATAGATGATCCGCAGGTACTCGCGCCCCCGTACCTTGACTGCCGGCTGCGCCAGGCCCTTCGGCCCGCGTACCAGGAAGTCACGTGGCTTGACCACCATGCCCTCGCCGCCCGCCGCCGTCAGCTCCTGCCACCAGGCTGCGCCCTCCGCCAGAGAAGCCTCCTCCCCCGTTTGCACAGCCCGCGTCTCGGTCGCCATCAACAGCGCGCTCTGCTCGGCCAGTCGTGCCAGCGTCGCGACATGCCACGCATGGTCGTGGTCGAAGTAGGTCCTGCCCTCCGTCGCCAGCAGATGGAATGGCGCTAAGCGAAGGTCCTCCAGTCCGCGCACCTCCCAGCAGTAGTGGGCATACGCTTCCGTATAGCGCGCAATATCCTCCTCGCGCGCCTGCAACCGCGCCATCACTGCTCCAACCTCCACCCCGCGCCCCACCGCCTGCTGGAGACTGCCGACTGCAGCAGCCAAAGACAGCCGCGCCGCCGCCCCGACCGGCGCATACTGCTCCCGCAACAGCCCCTGCGCCTTG
>DATGIG010000164.1:0-5321 GCA_035295825.1 Chthonomonadaceae bacterium
CGACCTGGAGTGCCTGCTCGATGTGCAACGGCATGGCGTCCACCAGATGAACGGAATAGCCGAGTTCGGCCAGCCAGAACGAATATACCCCCGCCCCTCCGCCAATATCGAGAACTGTGGCGGGCGGCGGGGGAAGACAGCGTTGGAGCAGTTCCTGTGTCCTGGCATACTCCAACCGCCCGATGCCGGAAGCGAGGCGTTGCTGCTCCCGGCCTTCGTTGTAGTGGCCGACGATCTCGGGCATCGGAAGCGGTAAATCCGGTTCTGCCAATCTCATTTTCCTCTAAACTACCGCAGGCTCGACCAACCGGAACTGCTTAAGATTGCAGTCCACCTCCGCCAGCACACCGAGTGGCAGAATGAACTGCGGGTCGGTATGGCCGAAGTCCATATTCGCCACGACGGGCAGGTCGGACCTGCCGAACTCCCCATTGACGACCTCCACGACCTGCTGATAGAGCGCTCGCGTCTCCTCTGTCGTGTAGTCCCTGGCGCGCCCGATCAGCAGCGCCATGATGCGGTCGAACACGCCCTGCATCCCATAGTTGCGGAGCATCCACTTTACCTGACTTACGGTTGGCTTGTCTTCGGACGTTTCCAGAAAGAGGATGCGGCCCTGCCAGAACTCCGGTGCGGGCCAGAAGTGCGTACTTTTCATAAACTCCAACACCTCGATGCACCCTCCGAAGAGCCTGCCGCTTACTACTCCCTGCCCCTGCAGCCACTGCCAGCCCGGTTCGTCCCCTTGTAGGGGCATGATTTCGCCGTCGTAGCCGGGGGTGCTCCAGTCCACGTACCGCTCGGTCCACACACCATAAGGCCGGTAGAGATAGGTGGGCGCAGGTTCCATGAGCAGGAAGCGGACATGCCGGGCAAAATCCGAAGGCAGATGACGAAGTTGGGCAAACCCGGCCATGACGGAAGGACCGTTGAAGGTGATCAATCCAAGGCGATGGTTGAGGTAGGTCAGCAGGGTCGTGGTATCGGAGTAGCCCATCAGGATTTTGGGATTTCGCCGGAGGATCTCCTCATCGAGAAAGGGCAGTATCCGTACGGAGTCGTCCCCGCCGATACTGGCGAGGATCGCGCGCACTTCGACATCGGCGAATGCGGTGTTGATGTCCTCTGCGCGGCGTTGGGGATTGTGGTAGAGCTCCTGGGCGTCCATACGCGCCGTTGGGTATTCCCGGATCTGCAAGCCGAAAGCCTCCTGCAGGTTCCGCAGCCCCAACGCATAAACGTGGGGGAAGCAGCTCGGCCCACCCCACGAGGGCGACAGCACGGCGACCGTGTCTCCAGGGACGAGACGTTGGGGAATGACAACGTTCCTCTCAGCATTCAATGGTGTCCTCCATCACTCCGATGCTTCTTCTTGCCTTCTCTGACAGTCACCGGAACGAATGAGTTGCACTTCTTCAATGCGTTTCGGAAACTCTACTGCAGCGCGCCTGCCTGGCGGAGAAGCGCAACAATATCGGGATGTCCGTAACGGATGGCAAGACCGAGAGGGGTGCCCCCTGCTTTATTGTTGGTATTGATATTCGCTCCCCTTGCCAGCAGGAGTTGTACCGTCGCGGTATCTCCTACCCACGCGGCGACGGTGAGAGGTGTGTCTCCATCCGCGTCCGCAAGGTCGGGCTTCGCACCCTTTTGTAAGAGCATGGCGACGATATCGGAATGGGAGTTACGTGCGGCATGTATCAGGGGCGTCGCGGATTGCGAGCCACGAAGGTTCGGATCGGCTCCGTATTGCAGCAGAAGCCGCACACATTCGGTATTCCCATTGTGTGCGGCGACCATCAGCGCAGGCTCATCGGAGGGATTTCGGGCATTGGGATTGCCTCCCTGCTGTAACGCGCTCAGCAACGCGTCCGGATGGTTCTGAATCGCCGCGCACCAGACCATATTCGAGGCACGCTCACGTAGGATCTGGGGCATGAACCTGGTATAAAGGAATAATCCAGCCGTAAGCAAGCAGCTCAGCACCACAAAATTCGTAATGGCCCGGATGGGGTTAGAGATACGGCGAATGTGTCGAGACATGTTTCTCTCCAGGAAAAGATGGCAGTTTCATTGTACGCCGCCCGCAGGAGAAAGTCAAGCAATTCGCTGTTACGTCCAGGAGATTGAAACTCCCCATTAGAACGAATCAAGCGTCTGCCAGACGCTACATCTAGCCCCTTACCTCGTAGGGAGGGGGTTGGGGGTAGGTGCGTCTGGAAGACGCTTGTCCTCTCTTGCCGGATGTTGAAAATACCCGGAGTTCGCGCCTCTCTGTTTCGGGTCAAGCCGCAAGGGGTTGGCGTCGGCGTAGGGCCGGTTCTGCCGGCTGTTGCTCGGCTTCCAACTGGAACTGGCTCACCAACTCTTGCAAGTGCAGAGCCAGTGCGTGGAGCTCATTGGTCGCCGCGCTCACCTCCTCGATGCTGGCCGTCTGCTCCTGGACATTGGCAGCGACCGTCTGTGTGGAGGCTGCGATCTCCTCCGAAGTCGCGCTCATCTCCTGCGCCCCGGCGGCTGTCTGTTCTCCGATAGCCGCCACCGTACTGATGGCCGACTCTACCTGGTTTGCGCCCGTCACCATCGTCAAAACCGACTGCATACTCGCCTCCGTCCGCTGATGGACCATGCTTACCAGAGTGCGAACGCCCTGGACCGTCTCCGCCATCTTCTCCGTCGTTACGGTCATTCCTTCCACCTCGGATGCTACCCTCTGCGCCGCCTCGATAATCTGCGTAAGGGCATTTCCGGCCTCCTCACTCCGGTTCACACCATCCAGGACCTCCTGCTGGCTGGTATCCATGGCGACAACCGCCTCATCCACCTCATGCCGAACGCCGCCGATCAGAGCGGATATCTCCCGTGTGGATATGGTCGCACGCTCGGCCAGTTTCCGCACCTCATCCGCGACCACGGCGAAGCCTTTGCCATGCTCCCCGGCCCTGGCCGCCTCGATGGCAGCGTTGAGGGCCAACAGGTTCGTCTGCTCGGCGATCTGGTCAATCGTTTCGACAATCGCGCCGATCTCCTGCCCCTTCTCTCCCAGTTGACGCACCTTTGCGGCCGAGCCCTGAACCTGTTCACGGATTCGGGTCATGCTGGCAATGGTCTGCTCGATGGCCAGGCTGCCGGACCGGGCGATGCCAGCCGATTGCTGGGCGTTCTCCGCCACCTGACGGGCGGAATGGGCGACCTGCTCCACGGACTGCGCCGCCTGAAGCACCTCATTGTCGGCCAACTGTACCGCTTGCTGCTGCTCCAGCCCCTGAGCCTGAACCTGCTGGATCGCGCCGTTCAGTTTCTCCATCGCGCCGGCAGCCAGGGTCGCCGCTTCCGCCAACTGCTCACTGCCCTGCGCCATCTCCTGGCTGGTCGTCGCCGCCTGGCTCACAGCGGAAGCCACCTCCTGGATCGTATGCGCGATATGCTCCGCCGCTCTCCCGGTCTGTGAAGAGGCCGTGGAGAGGTGGCTGCCTGTCACGACAACCTCGGCAGCGCGCTCCTTCACGTCGCCGACCAGCGTACGCATCCCAACGACCATCTCCGCAAACGCCGTGCCTAGAACGTCCTTGGAAGAGCGAGGCTGAATATCCTGCCGCAGATCTCCCTCGGCAATGGTTACTGCAGCAGCGGCCATCTCCTGGCTGTAGCCGATCAGTGCGCGAAAGGCATCGGCAAGGAGACCGATCTCATCCCGAGAGCGATGGTGGATCGCCTGCTCGATCTCTCCCTGGGCGATCCGAGAGGCGACGGTCGTCAACTCGGAGATCGGTCGTACTAGCGACAGGGTGATGCACACGGCAAACAGGAGCGTAAGCCCCAGAGCAACGCCCGTCAATAGCGAGAACAGAGAGAGGTCCTTGACAGCCTGCGCGCGCATCTGCTGCGTGCGCATCGTCAGGTCGGTTGAGAGCCGATCTTCCACCGATTTGAGCAGGTTGATCTTGTCGGTCTGCTGCTGAAACCACGCCTCGGGGGTAACCGACTTCAGGGCCGCCGCAGCTCCGGTGAAAGCCGTATTCCGCATCTGTTCCGTCGCCTGGAAGCATGCCTGTTTGCTCTGTTCCTGAAAGTAGTCCAGTTCCTCGCGCGTTGCCGAGGTTTGGAAGGTATGCAGATAGGCATTCTGCTCCGCGACCACGCCGGAAAATTTGACAAACATACCCGGCGCAAACTTACCCTGCGCAAAGGTGTTGCTCAAAATGGCGCGCTCGATCCCCGCCCGCTCCTTGGCCTCCAAAAAACTGACATACGCGCCGATACGCGTCGTTATCTCCCCGTCGGTACTCAAGGCGCCCATCAAAGCGACCGTATCCAGGCAGGAGGCATTGACACCCGAATAGTAGGCCACAGCCTCCTGCACCGGGATCCGCATTGCGCTCACCGCATCGCGCTTCTCGGTCCGCTGCGCCAACTGATCCTTCACCTTCCCGATATGCGTTTCGAATTCCGGGCCGAATTGCCCTGTGTGAAACGTCTGAAGAAGCGCTTCCATCTCCTGGATCGCCTGATCGGCTTTCGCGCGCTGCGCCTTCAGCTCTTCGCCCGACTTGGTCCCATGGCTCCCGAGAAAGAGAGACGACAGCCCGCGCTCCTTCTGGGTCTCATGCACCACTGCGCTGAGCCGAACCGCAAGCGCGGCCTGCGCTTCCAGGGTCTGCATACTGCTCTGTACGTGGCTCTTTCCGACCACCTGGATCAAAGAGAAATAGAGCAGGCCGGCGAGCGGAAACGCCAGCAGAAGAAGAAGTTTATTGCGTACTCTCAAATTGGTCATCATGGACATGGGTTTTGCCTCCTTGCAACCTATAGGTCTTGCAATGATACTCTTTAATACCATTCTATCACGGTTGAAGATCGTGAGGGCTACTCTCCGATATGGGCCGGATTATCGGCAAAATTGGCTGGTAAGATTAGCTGGACCGCTTTACGTGAAAGGATTTTCACGATGCGAGGAGGGAAGAGAGCCATCCGTGGCGAATGATGGGGTAAGAAAACACGCATTTGCTCTGAAATGGCAAAGGAGACACGTCATCATGACATCGGACAAGGTGCGTTTCGGCGTAATCGGTACGGGAGGTATGGGATCCGGCCATTGCAATATGATCCCCCAGATCCCGGAGACGGCATTGACTGCCATCTGCGATATTGACCCGAACACCCGTGCGAACATCGCGCGCAAGCACGAGGTTCCCGGCTTCGCCACGCATACGGAGCTGTTGGATAGCGGGCTGGTAGACGCCGTGGTGATCGCGACGCCGCACTATTTCCACCCGCCTATCGCCATCGAGGCGTTCTCCAGGGGCATTCACGTCCTCTCG
>DATGIG010000165.1:0-6231 GCA_035295825.1 Chthonomonadaceae bacterium
GCAACGATCCCGCCGTAGACGCGGCGCTGCAGCGTGCGCTGCGCGCCCTCGGCGCATGAGAGGCAGGTAGATCGAACGATGACTTCCAGTCCCGAAATGAAACCCTCCGGTGGAGCGCGCATTCTGCTGACGCCCTTTGTCCTCTCGCTGATTTTTGCCTCCATTATCGTCGGGTACGCCAGCGCGGACCTCTTTCCCGGCGCAAAGGCCCGATCCGGGGGGGCGGGCCGCGTCTCTCAGATCGCGCAGGGGTCGGATACGGATTCGGACGATCCGGGATCCGCGCGCCAGGGCGTGTCCGGGGGCGGCGCGTCGGACCCGCTCGCCGCTTACAAAGACGCGCTGGAGCTGCTGCGCCAGAACTACTACGGCGCACCGATAGACACCAAGATGTCACGCCAGCTCACCTACGAGGCGATCCGGGGCATGCTCGGCAGTCTGCAGGACCCCTTCACCAGCTTCCTTGCGCCCGAAGAGTGGCAGGACATGGAGGCGATGACCGAGGGCGACTTCGATGGGATCGGCGCGATCCTCCAGCAGGAGGGAACCACCCTCCGGATTGTGCACCCCATTGACGGCAGCCCGGCGGAGCGCGCGGGGCTCAAGGCGGAAGATGTCGTGATCGCTGTGAACGGCAAGATCATCAAAGGCAAGAACATCAACGATGTCGTGCACCTCATCAAAGGCCCGCCCAACACCAGGGTACGCCTGACCGTCCAGCGCGGCAAACAGACCGTGGAGCTCACCATCCTCCGCGCGCGCGTCGAAACGCCGGTCGTGCAGCACTGGATGGAGGATGCCCAGGCCCGGATCGGGCATATCGTTCTATCGGAATTCAACAAGAAGAGCATGGCGCAGTTGAACGCCGCGTTCACCGACCTGGACCGGCAGGGAATGAAGGCCATTGTGCTGGACCTGCGCTTCAATCCGGGGGGACTGCTGGAGACCGCCGTGGATGTGACCAGCATGTTCGTGCCGACGGGAACCCGGACCGATCTGAAGAACAACGTCATCATCATGCGCTATGGCGACAGCCATGAGGAGGGCGCGGCCCTGCGGCCTCTGGAGCATAAGTATGGCGATCGGCCGCTCGTCGTCCTGGTGAACGGCAGCAGCGCCTCCGCTTCGGAGATCGTCACCGGGGCCATTCAGGACTATGGCGTCGGCACGATCCTCGGCGAACGGACGTTCGGCAAGGGCGAGGTGCAGACCCTCTATGAGATGAGCCAGGGCCTGGACGGAGCGCTCAAGCTGACGACAGCGCTCTACTATCCGCCCTCCCACCGCGACATCAATTACCACCGGGACGAGGACGGCAACCGCATCGAGAAAACCGGCGGTATCCTGCCCGATATCGAGATAGGAGCCTCGGAGGCCTGGAAGCTGAAAGAGGACTTCAAGGATAAAGCCAACGACAACCAGTTGCAGGCCGCCCTCGCCTTCCTGCGCGCCCGCCTCGATCACAAATCGGTGGCGGAAGCCACGGAAGCCGCGAAGAAATTCCAGCCGACCGTGACCGCCTCGGCAAGCAGCTCCGGCTCCCTTCCACCGCCGCGCCTGCTGCCCTGAGCGCCGTCCGGTCCCAGCCCTCGCCCTGCTCCCAGAACCGGCCCGACGCACATTTCGCGTCGGGCCGACCGCAATGAAAGAAGACTTCGTTGAATACGCGCAATCGGTTTCGCCTCCTTCCGGTTTCGGCTCTCCTCGCATCGGCCTGTGCGCTGGCGGGCTGCCGCTCTGAAAATGTATCGGTTCCACCCTCCGGGCCTGTGACGCTCCCGCCCCCTCCCGCTGCCGTCTCTACGTCAGGACGCCCGCCCGGCACAGCGCGTGCCGGCGTCCGAGCCACATGGAAGCCCGGCGCTTCCCCGCACGCTCCCAGGGTCGTGCGCCCCGTCGCCAATGCGGCGTTAGCGGCCTATCCGCCCAGCACAAAGCTGTTCGATAGGGGCGGGAAGACGGCTCCGACGCGGGTCGCGCTCACCTTCGATTGCTGCTATTCCGATGTCGGCGTGCCGCTCATTCTGCAGACGCTGGCGGAGCATCACCTCCACTGCACCTTCTTTATGGCCGGCTTTTTCTGCAACCACTACCCGGCCTCCGCGCACGCCATTGCGGATGCGGGCATGGAGCTGGGCAACCACAGCTATACGCACCCTCACTTCACCAAGCTGGACGATGAGAAGGTGCTCGACCAACTGGACCATGCGGAAGACGCTATCGAGAGAGCCTGCGGGCGTGGCGCGAAGCCCCTCTTTCGCTTTCCCTATGGGGACAGCGACCGCCGCACCCGTCAACTGGTTGCCGAGACAGGGTATCAGCCGATCCACTGGACGCTGGACTCACTGGACAGCGTGGGCAAGCCGAAGTCGGCGGATTTCGTCGCGCAGCGGATCGAGACCAGGATCAAGCCCGGCAGTATTACCCTGATGCATGTCTCCTGCCTCGAATCCGCGAAGGCGCTGCCGCGTATCCTGGACTACCTGGAGAAGAACGGCTATGAGGTCGTCCCGGTCAGCACCCTGCTCCTGGAGCAAGCAACTACGGGACAGGTACAACCACCCAAAGACAAAATAAGACAGGATTAACAGGATGTTTCAGGATGGGACAGGATGATTCCAAACCCATCTATCCGGTGCAGTGCTGGATAGGTCCTGAGAGCCATCCTGTTCATCCTGAAACATCCTGTCCATCCTGTCTAAATGAGGTTTTGCATGGAGAGAGAGACGCTGGAGGCCGCCCGTGGGGTCGCCTTCCGTTATTTAGGGATCTCGGCTCGGAGCCGGGCCGAGATCGAGCGGCGATTGGAGCGCGAGGCGTTTCCTCCGGACGTCATTGCGGCGGTCGTGGCGGAGTTGGAGGCGCAGAACTACCTCAACGACGCGCAGTTCGCCCAGGATTGGATCGCGGACCGGGCCGACCGCAAAAAGTATGGCAAGGGGCGGCTCAAGGCAGAACTGCAGCGGCGCGGCGTCGAGAAAGAGTTCATCGAGAAGGCTGTAGGGGACGTGGAGGACGAGGCGGAAGTGCAGCGCGCGCTGGCCGCCGCCCGCCCAAAATGGCATGCGGAGCGCCTGGAGGGGGCCGATAACGCCACTCTGCAGGCGGAAAAGAGAAAATTAGCGAATTTTTTACTGCGAAGAGGCTTCTCATGGGCCATAATCAAGCAGGTATTCGCACAACTTATGGTGAATGAAGAGGAACTTTTCTAGGTTCTGACGAGCAGCGGTTGTTTTTGGATCGCAAATCGCAGTAAACTTGCCAGTCATCGGCGGAGGACGGTCGTCTCCGTTGTCTGTGACAGAGGCCCGCTACAGCCCTTTTCCGTTCGGCAATCGTCTGAATGGGTGGGTGTGGACGCTGTCGCTGTGGAGTAGTCTTCCCGCCGTTGCCCTCGCTCAACCTCGGACAGAGGCGCGATTTTTCGCCCATGCCACTGTCTGGAGGTGAGGGATTGTTACACACGTCAAGCGCTATTCTGGAATTTATCTTGATCGCTGTTGCGGCCTTTGGGCTGGCAACGGTGTTAGCCAACTACGTCTTAATTCGCCCGATGGAAGCGCGGGAGAAAGCCCGCGTCGAACAGGTTGTACAGGCCCAGATCGCAGAGGCCCATCGTATCAAAGAGGACGCCCATAAGGATCTGGAGTCGTCCAAGCGACAGGCCTTGTTGGAGGCAAAGGAAGATGCACTCCAACTGCGTACCGAAGTCGAAAATGAAAACCGGGAGAAACGAGCCGAAATCCAGAGGTTAGAGCGAAGACTGGCCCAGAAAGAAGAGAACCTGGAGCGCCGCGCAGAAGGACTGGAGACGAAGGAGCGCCAACTCCAGGAGCGGGACGCCGAACTCACCGGCGGAAAACACGAACTGGAGACCCTGATGAACCGCCAGCGGCAGGAGCTGCAGCGGGTCGCCGGGCTGTCTACGGAAGAGGCGCGAACCCTCTTCCTGAAGACCGTGGAAGATGATAGTCGCCATGAAGCCGCCAAGCTCATGCGCGACATAGAAGATACGGCCAGGCGGGACGGCGAGCGCAAAGCGCGCCAGATCGTCACCGATATTATTCAGCGCTGTTCCGTAGACCAGACGTCGGAAACCACGGTCTCCGTCGTTCCGCTGCCCAATGATGAGATGAAGGGGCGTATCATCGGCCGGGAGGGCCGGAACATACGCGCCTTTGAGACCATGACCGGGGTGGACCTGATTATCGACGACACGCCGGAGGCCGTCGTCTTATCGGGCTTCGACCCGGTGCGGCGTGAGGTGGCCCGGATCGCCCTCACCAACCTGATCGTGGATGGGCGTATCCATCCGGGGCGTATCGAGGAGATCGTCAAGAAGGCGCAGGCGGAGGTCGAACAGCGGGTGCAGGAGGCGGGGGAGCGCGCGGTCCTGGAGACGGGATTGACCGGGCTGGCCCCGGAGATCGTGCATCTACTGGGTAAGATGAAGTACCGCACCTCCTATGGCCAGAACGTGCTGAACCACTCCATCGAAGTATCGCACATCTGTGCGATGCTGGCGGCGGAGGTGGGCGCGGACATCCATGTCGCCAAGCGCGCCGGGCTGCTGCACGACCTGGGCAAAGCCGTGGATTTCGAGGTGGAGGGGCCGCATGCGCTCATCTCCGGCGAGATCCTGCGGCGCAACCGGGAGCCGGAAGCGGTGGTCCACGCGGCGGAGGCGCACCATCACGACGTCGAGCCGGCGACCATCGAGGCGATCCTGGTCATCTGCGGCGACCAGATCTCTGCAGCGCGACCGGGGGCGCGGCGAGAGACCCTGGAAACCTACGTGAAACGGGTCAAGAAGATCGAGGAGATCGCGGACAGTTTCCAGGGCGTGGAGAAAGCGTTTGCGGTGCAGGCCGTGCGTGAGGTCCGGATCATCGTCAAGCCGGAGCAGATCGACGACCTGGCGGCGATGAAACTGGCGCGCGATACCGCCAAGCGCATCGAGGAGGAGATGGAGTATCCCGGCCAGATCAAGGTCACGGTCATTCGCGAGACCCGCGCCGTAGACTTCGCGAAGTGAGCGCCTCCCGCCCTGGAGCATGCGACTGCCATCGCCTCCTCCAGAGCGGGGGAGGCGCAAATGTAACGTATTGCAAGCTTCTCTCGTCTAAATCATTACCTGGCGTTGCGCCGGAACAGACCCGGCGACAGAACCCTTAGAAAGCCACACGGCACACAATGCGTATCCTGATGGTCGGCGATGTGGTCGGCAAACCGGGGCGGCAAGCGGCACAGGAGTGGATCCCGCAACTCAAAGCAGAATACCACATAGACTTTGTCATCGTGAATGCGGAAAATGCGGCGGGCGGGATCGGCATCACTCCGGAGATTGCCACGTCTCTGCTCGAGCGAGGAGGCATCAACGTCATCACGCTCGGCAATCACGCCTGGGGTAAACGCGAGATCTACCCCTACCTGGATATGGAGCCGCGCCTGTTGCGCCCCGCCAACTATCCGCCCGGCTCGCCCGGCCAGGGATACGGCGTCTACCAGAGTACGCTGGGGCCGGTGGGTGTGATCGCACTCCAGGGCCGCACATTTATGGAACCGGTGGACGATCCCTTCCGGGCCATAGATACGATTTTGGAGGTTGTGCGGAAAAAGACGCCTGTCATCTTCATCGATTTCCACGCGGAGGCCACCTCGGAAAAGCAGGCGTTCGGCTGGTATGTGGATGGGCGCGTCAGTGCGGTCATCGGCACCCATACCCACGTACAGACCGCCGATGAGCGGATCTTGCCGGAGGGTACCGCCTACCTCTCCGATGTGGGGATGACCGGCCCGACGAATTCTATCATCGGAATGCGCCGCGATATCGTCATTCCCCGGTTCCTCAGCGGGCTTCCGGCTCGCTTTGAAGTCGCCGAAGGCGACGCTCAACTCTGCGCGGTCCTGGTGGACATCGTTCCTGCCACCGGGCGCGCAACGTCCATTCAGCGTATTCAGGTTCCCGCCCACCTGACCCAAAGCTCGGAAGCTCCGAGTACGGAATCCGGTGGGTAGACGTATCCAGATACAGGAGGCGCTCCCACAATGAACGTTCTATCCGGTAGATCCACTCTGGTTCGCCGGGCTCCCCTGCTCGCAGGGGCCGGTCTGGCAGTCGCCCTCGCACTCTCCCCTGCCATAGCCAGGGGGCAGGGCTCGACGATTATGGCGATCTATAATGGCGAAGATGCAAAGACCGCCGGCCTTCAACTGAACAGTTGGGGCAGC
>DATGIG010000166.1:0-33822 GCA_035295825.1 Chthonomonadaceae bacterium
AACGACAGCCTCGCCAGCGCCACCGACGCCTGCTCCAACGCCAGTACCTACAGCTATTCGACCTCTGGCTCCAACAGCACCACCACCGTGACCGATGCCAACAGCCATGCGACAGTATACAACTACTCCAGTTACAAAGTCTCCAGCGTCGAGGACCCGCTCACCAACTCCGAGAGCTACTCCTATGACACCAGCTTCAACCGAACGGGCTTGACAGATCAGCGCGGACACTCCTATAGTTACACGTTCGACAGCAGCGGCAACACGCTCACCAAGACCGATCCGCTCTCGCACGAGTGGACCTGGACCTATACCGCAATGAACGATGTCGCCAGCCTGACAGATCCTCTGGGCAACAAGGTCGTCAACTCCTACGACACCGCAGGCAACCTCACCGAGGTAGATGAGAAGAACTCCAGTGGTACGTTGCTGGCGTCCACGACGTTTACTTACGATTCGGGCGGACATGGCGTGCTTGCCAGCAAGACCGACAACAACAGCCACTCCACGACTTACGGCACCAACACCAACGGGGAGTTGACCTCCGTCACCACTCCCAACAGTCACACCACCAGTTGGACCGTCAATGGGATCGGAGTGCGCACCAGCCGCACGGATGCGCTCTCCAACACCACCAATTACACGCTGGATAATTGGGATCGGGTGACCACCATCACCTATCCGAGCGGGACCAATCCCACCTTCACCTACGATGCCAACTCCAACCTCACTGGCTGGACCGACAATGTGGGCACCTGGGCGCGGGTTTACGACAACGACAATCGTATCACCAGTGAGAGCCTGGGCGGAACGACCCAGTGCTCCTACTCCTACGATGGCACCGGACAGAAGGGATTGCTCTCGTCGGTAACGGATGCAAACTCTCGCACGATCACCTACGCCTACACCAGCCGCAACCAGTTGTACACGGTGACCGAGAACAGCGCCACAATCAGCTATTCGTATGATGCCAACGGCAACGAGACGGGAATCACGCTGCCCAACACGGCCACAGTCACGAAGGTCTACGACAACTCCGACCGACTGACCAGTGTGACCAACAAGAACAGCAGTAGCACTACGCTCTCCAGCTTCAGTTACACCTACAATAACGACAACACCTGTGCGACATGCACGGAAGCCAACAGCGATGTGGTATCCTGGACGTACGATGCTCAGGGGCATCTCACTGCCGAGAGCCGCACGGGCAGCAATTCCTACTCCGAGAGCTTCACGGTAGATGGCGTGGGCAATCGCACCAGTCAGACCATCGGTTCGGCGACCACCTCCTTCACTCTCGACAACGACGATGAACTGACCGCCACCAGCAGTTCGACCGGTGGCTTTGTCAACAGCTACTCCTACAACAACGCAGGCGACCAGACCGGCAGAACCCTCAGCGGCACAAGTTGGACGCTGGCTTATGACTATGAAGGTCAGTTGACCTCGACCTCCACGGGAGGGAGCACGGTCTCCAGCATGGTCTACGATGCGCTGGGACGCCGATATTCTCGCACCAACGGCGGAACGACGACCGTCTTCTCCTACGGCCCTGGTGGCATTCTGACGGAGAAGCAGGGGAGCACGTTCACCAGTGCATATGCCTATGGCAACGGACTGATCCGCAAGGATGGCGAGTACCCGATGTTCGATGGGTTGGGCAGCGAGCGGACGGTGACCAACTCCAGCCAGACGGTGACGGGAACGATAATCCAGGATGGTTTCGGGTTAACAGTGGCGACGACGGGGTCCAGCACCAATCCTTACAAGTTCTGTGCGACGAGTGGGTATCGAGATGATGGGGACTGCGGACTATTGCATGTGGGCGCCCGCTACTACGATGCTCAGGTCGGAAGGTTCATCACAAGAGATACCGAACTGGATCAGCATCCCTACCTCTACTGTGAGCATGATCCGGTCAATGCTGTCGACCCTGATGGGCATAACCCTCAATCGGGGGGGCGCGGCCACTCGTCAGGACACCATAGCTCATCAGGTAACCACAATCACTCATCAGGTAGTCACGCATCTGGCAACGGGGAATCATCAAAAAAGCCCTGGTGGGTTCCGGATGAGATCACTGTCGAAATAGGAGGAGTTATCGGTCATGTCTCTCTCAAGTATAAAGGAGATGATTTGTGGAGAGGGATTCCGCCAGCAGATCGCAAAAATATTAAATCCCTACCTGATTTAATCGCATACGTGAAGAAGTTAGCAACGGGATAACCCTGTTGGCTCTCTTCACAGAGAAAAGTGTATACTCTGCATATCGATTCTGTGATCAGAATCGATATGCAACACCACTCATGTTCGCATTTTGAAGCCAAGCAATGCTTCAAGCAATTTCGGATTAGGAGGAAGAGATGGTAGACAAAACCACCAAGGTCTTGCTGACAACTATCGCTGGCCTGCTTTGTGCGTTGCTCCTGCGCCCGTTATTCATCGTTCCCCCTGCAATCGCGCAACCGCCTAACCAGGCAACTCAACCCTCGCAAATGGTTGCTGACCACGGGGCGATCTATGTGCTTCAAAACGGGAAACTCTACGTTTACGCTTTAGACAACGATAGTAACCACTCACTACTTCCCAAGAGAGCACAATTGCGCTTCCTCTCATCACGAGCTGTGGATACACAGCCATAGGACGGTAGCCAAGCTCTCTTATGGGTAGCTGCTGTATGGGCGACGGTTCACAGGAGAGCAGAAGCTGCTGGCGGGCGTGTTGGGTCCGAAGGACCACATCTGGCAGTAAATAGAGCGGAGCGCTTCGCTCCGGCCATACAGATACGGGCGGACGAAAGGAAGATGCACTGGCCATGGCGCGGCCTGTCTGATTGCAGACAGGCCGCGCTCACTTTTTCAGGTATACTGTTATTTACCTTTTGCAAGGAGAGAGCCACCCATGACGGCATCGAGGCAAACGTTGCGGATAGGAACACGGGGCAGCCTGCTGGCACACACCCAGACCCAATGGGTGATCGCGCAGTTGCAACAGGCGCATCCCGGCCTGGAGATCGCCCTGGAAATCATCGAGACGACCGGGGATATGCGGCGCGATGTTCCGTTTACTGCTGTTGGCACCAAGGGGATGTTCGTCAAGGAGATCGAGCAGGCGCTGCTCGACGGCAGCATCGATGTCGGCGTCCATAGCCTGAAAGATATGCCCTCCGAACAGCCCGACGGCCTGGAACTGGCCTGCGTCCCGAAACGGGAAGACCCACACGATGCCCTCATCTCCCGAAACCGCCTGCGCTTTGACGCTTTGGCGCAAGGCGCGGTCGTCGGCACCAGCAGCGTCCGGAGGCAGGCGCAACTCCGCCTGCGTCGTCCGGACCTGAAACTGGTCGAGCTACGAGGCAACCTGGATACTCGCCTGCGCAAACTGGATGCGGGAGAGTACGACGCGATTGTGGTCGCCTGCGCCGGCTTGCATCGTCTGGGGCTGGCAGAGCGCATTGTAGAGCCGCTTTCGCCCCAGGTGTGCGTTCCGGCTGCGGGACAGGGGGCGCTGGCGCTGGAGACACGAGCCGGCGATAGCGCAACGGTTGCGCTTCTCACTGCCATCCATGACCCAGACACGGCCCTCTGCGTGGAGGCGGAAAGAGCGTTCCTGGCAGGATTAGGGGGCGGTTGTTCTGTTCCTGCAGGTGCGCTGGCGACACTTGGGCCTGACGGATGGCTGATCCTGGAAGTTATCATCCTCGCACCGGATGGCAGCCATTCCATACATTTCTCAAATCATCAGGAGTTGGGGTACGATCCTCAGTTCTGGAGCAAGTCATCCCGTTCCGAACGAGCCTCCCCTCTTGAGCGCGCCATATATCTCGGCGAGATGACTGCGCAGACGGCATACGAAAAGGGCGCGGACAGGATTTTGAAAGGCTGATACATTTCGATGGGTGTCGAGGTGGACTATCTGGTGATCGGCAGCGGATTGGCCGGTCTGACATACGCGCTCACCATCGCACAGCAGGGCTATCGGGTCGCCGTCCTCACCAAGAAGACCCGTACCGATGCCAATAGCAGTTGGGCGCAGGGCGGTATCGCAGGCGTGCTTTCGGAGGACGACTCGTTCGAACTGCATAAGCAGGATACGCTGATTGCGGGCGCGGGGCTGTGTCATGAGGATGCGGTGGATGTGCTGGTGCGGGAGGGCCCGGAGCGCATCCGAGACCTGATGGCGCTCGGCGCGCGCTTCAACATGGAGACCGACGAGACCGGCCAGCGGGTGCTTTCGCTGGGCCGCGAGGGAGGGCACTCCCGCAATCGCATCGTCCATACCGCGGACTATACGGGCTGGGAGTGCGAGCGAACGCTGCTCGAAGCCGTCAAGGCACGACCCGAGATCACCGTCTACGAACACCTCTTCGTCACGGACTTGCTCCTGGCGCCAACAGCGGAGGGCAGGGCATGCGCCGGGGTGATTGCGCTGGACAGCGAAACAAATACCCTGGAGACCTTCCGGGCGAGGGCGACCCTGTTGGCCACGGGCGGTTGCGGGCAGGTGTATCAACATACGACCAATCCCCTGGTCGCCACGGGCGACGGGGTCGCGATAGCCTGGCGGGCCGGCGCGAAAGTGGCGAATATGGAGTTCATCCAGTTCCATCCGACCACGCTCTACCACCCGGAAGCGCGCGCCTTCCTGATTACCGAGGCCCTGCGGGGCGAGGGCGGCATCCTGCGCCATGCGGACGGCGAGACCTTTATGGAGCGCTACCATAAACTGGGTGCGCTGGCCCCCCGCGATATCGTGGCGCGCGCCATCGTCAGTGAGATCAAACGGCGGGATGTGCCCTGCGTCTACCTCGACGCCACCCACCTCGACCCCGATTTTCTCAAGAGCCACTTCCCGACGATCTACGAGCGCTGCCTGAGCGTCGGCATCGACATCACGCGCCAGCCGATCCCCATCGTCCCGGCGCAGCACTACCAGTGTGGCGGCGTGGTAACCGACCTCGACGGCGCGACAGACATCCCCTATCTCTATGCCGCCGGGGAGGTCGCCTGCACCGGCGTTCACGGCGCGAACCGGCTCGCCTCCAATTCGTTGCTGGAGGCGATGGTCTTCGGCTGCCGTGCCGCGCACCACGCCCTGCGGCACACGGCGAACACCCGTCCGATACCGGGAGAACCTACCGTGGACGCTCCCATAGCGCCGGGAGGAACAGCCGCCATCAAACCGCTGCGCGATGCTGTGCAGAAGGCCATGCAGGATCGCGTCGGCATCGTGCGTACGGTCGCGGAGCTGGAAACCATGCTGCCGCTGCTTACAGAGAGCCTGGCCACCCTGCAGTCCGTCGGCTCCTCCGTCGAAACGTGTGAGGCCCGCAATATCGCCACGGTCGGGCTGCTCATTGTCCGCTCCGCGCTGCAGCGTCATGAGAGCCGGGGCCTGCACTACATATTGGATTACCCGCAGCCCGTGGAATCGGAACGTCGGGATACGGTTCTGGTCGCGTCATAATAGAGGAAAGGATTCATCGCTTATGAGTGCCGTGATGCCGCCCTCCTGGCAAGCCGTTGTCGAGGAGGAGTTAGAGAAACCCTACTACCAGAAGCTTCAGGAGTTCGTCGCCGATGAGCGGGCGCAATACACCGTCTTCCCTCCGGAGGAGGACGTCTTCAACGCGCTGAAGACCACTTCCTATGAGGCGACCAATGTCCTCCTTCTGGGCCAGGACCCCTACCACGACGACAACCAGGCGCACGGCCTCTGCTTCTCCGTCCGGCCCGGCATCGCGCCGCCCCCCTCGCTGGTCAATATGTACAAGGAGCTGAAGCACGATGTGGGCTTCCGCATTCCCAACAATGGCTATCTGGTCTCGTGGGCCGAGCAGGGCATCCTCATGCTGAACGCGGTGCTGACGGTGCGGGCGCACACCCCCAACTCCCACAAGAACAAGGGCTGGGAGACCTTCACCGATGCCGTCATCCGTAAGGTCAACGCCAAACACGATCCGGTCGTCTTCATCCTCTGGGGAGGCTACGCCCAGAAGAAGCTGGCGCTGATTGACGCCTCCCGGCATACCGTCATCCAGTCGGCGCACCCCTCCCCCCTCTCGGCGCGCAACGGCTTCTTCGGCAGCCGTCCCTTTTCCGCCACCAACGCCGCGCTGAAAGCCGCAGGCAAGCCGGAGATCGACTGGCAAATTCCCGATATCTAAACAGAACCAAGATGAGCAACCCGCCCAAATATACCTATACCGTTCGCGACACGACGCTCCCTGCCGCCGATGATAGCGAGGGAGGCAACAAAACGCGCGTAGGCGTCGTCTATCTAGTGGGGGCAGGCCCCGGCGACCGGAAATTGATCACCTATCGCGCCCTGGAGGTCCTGGGGCAGGCGAATGTGGTGATCTATGATCGGCTGGTACACCCCTCCCTGCTGGATCTGGCGCCCCCGGACGCCGAGCGCATCTATGTGGGTAAGTCCAGCGCCCAGCATGTCCTTAAGCAGTATGAGATCAATGCGTTGTTGGTCTATTGGGCAGGTCAGGGCAAGAGCGTCGTCCGCTTGAAGGGCGGCGACCCCTTTGTGTTCGGGCGTGGAGGCGAAGAGGCGGAAGTCTGCCGGGAAGCCGGCATTCCGTTCGAGATCGTGCCGGGCATTACCTCCGCGATCGCTGCGCCGGCCTACGCCGGGATCCCGGTCACACATCGCGATGCGGCCTCCTCGTTCGCGGTCATTACGGGCCATGAGCGAGACGATGCCGGAGAGGCAGGGACGCGCGCGCCGGGTGCGGCGGAGGGCCGGCGCAACTGGCAGCACATCGCGCATGCCGCCGATACCCTGATCTTTCTGATGGGCGTGGAGGCCCTCCCGGAGATTACCGCCCGTTTGCAGGAGCATGGCCGCTCCCCCGAAACCCCGGTCGCCCTGGTACAGTGGGGCACCTGGGTCCAACAGAGGGTCGTTGTCGGAACGCTGAGCACCATTGTGGAGGAGGTGCGCGCCGCCAACCTGACGCCGCCCGCCGTCTGCGTGGTAGGCGAGGTGGTAAAGCTGCGCGAATCGCTCCACTGGTTTGAAGAGCAGACGTCGCAGCCCCTGCTCGGCAAACGTATCCTGGTGACCCGGGCCAGGGAGCAGGCCAGCACGCTCTCCGGATTGCTCTGGCATGCGGGCGCGGATCCAGTCGAGTTTCCCGTCGTCAAAATCGTTCCCACCGAAACCCTGGAGGTGCTGGATGCGGCGCTCTCCCAGCTAAAACACTACGCCTGGATGCTGCTCACCAGCGCCAACGCCGTCCCGGTCCTGGCGGAGCGCCTGGAAGCCCTCAAGCTGGATGCACGGGCCTTTGCAAACACCAAGATCGCCGTGATCGGGGCTTCGACGGCGGACGCCCTCTGGGAGCAGTTGCGCCTCCGCGCCGACTTTATCCCCTCGGAGGCGGTCTCGGAGGCCCTGATCCGCGAGTGGCCGGACCCGGATCTACCCGGCAAGCGAGTGCTCTTCCCCCATGCGGCGGAGGGCCGGGAGCTGATCCATACCTGGCTGGTAGAGTGGGGCGTCGAAGTGGATGCGATCATCGCCTATCGGACTGTGCTGGAGAGCAGTGATACGGAGAGCATGCGCGAGCAACTGCGCAAGGGCGAACTGGATGCAATCACCTTTGCTGCCTCGTCGGCCGTCAAGAATTTTGCCAACGCGCTCACCCAGGGCGATGCCGGGCAGCTTCAGGCGCTGGTGGGAGACACTAAGATCGCCGTCATCGGCCCAATCACCGCCGACACGGTTCGTGCCTACGGCCTGACGCCCCATGCGGTCGCTGCCGAGCACACCATTCCCGGCCTTGTCGCCGCGCTGGAGACACTGTTCGGAATATTCGCCCCCTAGCCCCCGATTCCGGGGGAAATCCGCGTTAGGATAGCGGATTTGGACTGCACCGTTGGTGCGACCTTAGTCGCGACCTTCCGGTACGCAATCGCTTTCTCCCCCCAGAATTGGGGGGTTGGGGGGGCGGATTCGGATAAGGAGTTTCGCGTCATGTCCATCTTCGATATACTGCCGATGCAGATCCCGCGCCCGCGCCGGCTCCGGCGCAGCGAGACGATGCGCCGCCTGGTGCGCGAAACGACCGTGACGGTGGATGACCTGCTCTATCCCCTATTTGTCACGGAAGAGAGCGAGAGCCGGGAGATCCCCTCGATGCCCGGCGTCTTCCGCTTCACTGTGGACGATCTCTGCCGGGAAGTGGAGAAGGCAGCGGAAGTGGGCATCCCGGCGATCATGCTGTTCGGCATTCCCCTGGAGAAGGATGAGAAGGGCAGTGGCGGCTACTCCAAGCATGGGATCGTTCCGAAGGCGATCCGTGCCGTTCGGAAGGCCATAGGTGAGGCCCTGCTCATCGTCCCGGACGTCTGCCTCTGCGAGTACACCAGCCATGGACACTGCGGACTGGTCAAGGATGGCGAGGTACAGAACGACCCGACGGTAGAACTTCTGGTCCAGGCCGCCGTCTGTTATGCGGAAGCCGGTGCGGACATCATCGCCCCGTCGGATATGATGGATGGGCGCGTCGCTGCCATCCGCCGCGGCCTGGACCTCCAGGAATTTGAAAATCTGCCGATCCTGGCCTATAGCGCCAAGTATGCCAGCGGTTTTTATGGCCCCTTCCGGGAGGCGGCAGATAGTGCGCCCCAGTTTGGAGACCGGCGCGCCTACCAGATGGATCCGCCCAACCGACGCGAAGCCCTGCGTGAGATCGCCCTGGATGTGGAGGAGGGCGCGGACATCGTCATGGTCAAGCCCGGCCTGGCCTATCTCGACATCCTGCGTGAGGCGCGTGACACGTTCGATGTGCCGTTGGCCGTATATAATGTATCCGGAGAGTACAGTATGGTCAAGGCGGCGGCGCGCAACGGCTGGATCGATGAGGAGCGGGTCGTCGCGGAGACGCTAACGGCCTTCAAACGCGCCGGAGCGGATATAATTCTTACCTACCATGCTCTGGAATATGCCCGCCGGCTGCGGGCAAAGTATTAGAGAGGATAGCAAGACCCATGGCATTATCGGCAACCATCGCCCCTGAGCCGCCGGACTATATGACGACCCTCCTGCAGTTGGGACAGATTCTCAACTCCAGCCTGGATCTGAAGCAGGTTCTGGAGACCGCCATCGAACAGGTCATCCAGTTTGTGGGAGCGGAACGCGGCTTTATTCTCCTCGTGGATATCGATACGGGCCGCGTCTGGGGGGAGGCAGTGCGCGATATCGAACGGACTGCCCTGGAAGAGACCCTCTCCGGCAAAGACCTGACGAACCGGGCGGAGATCAGCCGCACCCTCGTCGAACATGTGCTGGACACCCGTCAGTCCGTCGTCACCTACAACGCCATGGAGGACCCGCGCTTCGCCAACCGCCAGAGCGTCAAGTTCGCCAACCTCCGCTCCGTCCTCTGCATGCCACTGATCGCACAGCAACGGCTACTGGGAATCATCTATCTGGACAACCGGCTCACCTCCGGCATGTTCACGGAGAAGCACCTGGCGATGCTGACGGCCTTCGGCAATCAGGCCGGCGTCGCCATCGAAAACGCGCGCCTCTATGACAACCTGCGCCGTTCGCTGGAGGAGCGCCTGCGCTTACAGGATGAGCTGCACAAACAGGAGACCCAGCGCCTCGCCCTCGAAGAGGCCAGCCGCCTCAAATCCGATTTCGTCGGCTTTGTCGCCCATGAGTTACGCAATCCCCTGACGACGATCCGCGGCTATGTCCAGACCTTAATGGCCGATACCGACCACACGATGAGCGAGCAGACCATCCAGGAGTTCTATGAGGCCATCGAAGCCGACTCGGATCGCCTGCTCGATATGATCAATGAGTTGCTGGACGTGTCCCGCCTGGAAGCCGGACATCCCCTCACCATCGCCTTGAAAACGATCGAACTGCGGCCCCTGCTGGAGAAACAGGCCCGGCGGCATCGCTTCTATAAATCCTTCTCGAACCACCACCATCTGATCGTAGACATCACGCCCGATACGCCGGAGACCCTGGAAGCGGACGAAGACAAACTGAACCAGATCCTCTCAAACTTGCTCAGCAACGCTATCAAGTACTCCCCGGAGGGAGGAGAGATCACCCTGTTCGCCCGCCCGGATGGCCCCGAGCATATCGTCCTCGGCGTGAAAGACAACGGCGTGGGCATGACGGACGAACAGTGTACCCGCCTCTTCCGCCAGTATGAACGGATCGAGCGCGACGACATCCGGAAGATCCCCGGCACCGGACTGGGCCTCTATCTGGTCAAGAACCTGGTTGAGATGCACGGCGGCCACATCACCTGCTCCAGCACGCCCGGCGCGGGCAGCGAGTTCACGGTACGCCTGCCGCTCTCCCCGTCCGAGAATGGATAAAGTTTCCGTATGGAGAGCGCTGTACCGCCGGATCACCGGATGGGGCGTCTATCTGGCGACCTCCCTGATCGTGAACGCCTTTCTGCTGTTCGAGGCGACGGCGGACCTGCGCATCTATGGCCTGGAGCGGCTGCGCCAGGTCAAACAGGAGGAGCATAACCCCCTGCTGGTCATCTGGCATGGGCAAGGCCTGCTTCCGATGGCCGCCTTCCGCAACGAACGGCTCTGTCTCTACGCCTCTCATGCTCGCGATCCGAACTACACCAGGGGCCTGCAAATCCTGCGCTGGTGGACGCTGCGCTTCATCGAGCGGATGGGCTACCGGGTGCTGGACGCTTCCGAGTTCAAGAGCGAGTCGCGGGGCGTGTTGCAGTTTGTGGAGATCCTGCGGAGCGGGACCGGCTCGATGATCGCCGCGGACGGCCCGCTGGGCCCGATCTACAAGGCCAAGGCCGGTCCCACGTTTCTCGCCAAGAAGACGGGGGTCGCGCTGGTTCCGCTCGGGGCCGCCGTCTCCTCCGGGTTCCACCTGGAGAACTGGGATCGCTTCGAGGTGCCCTGGCCCTTTGCGGAAGCCGTTCTGGTCGTCGGAGAGCCGATCTTCGTCCCGGCCCGCGCAAACGAGACGGAGTTGGAGACGTTCCGCCTGGCGCTGGAGACGGAGATGAACCGCCTTCAGGCGGAGGCGCAACAGCGGCTTCAAACCGAGGGAGGATCCGTCGGCTTCCCGAGTCCGCCTCTATATCCGGTTGAGCAGCGCCAGGGCGAGAGCGCCCAGGGATAGAAGCAGCGTCCCTATCAAGAGCGGATACAGCAGAAACAGCCAGGGGGAGCGCGCCAGCAGTGTCAGAAGCAGCAGCCCCAGCGCCGAGAGGACCACCCCCAAGCCGGCCCATCGGATCACGCCAGGGCCGATTCTGAGCGGGCGCAGCCGGCTCCCACGCTCCGGAGACGCCTCAGGTTTCCGCTCTTCGGGCGTCATTCCGGCTCCTCACTGGCGACAGCCTGAACCTCGGAGGGATTGCTCTCAGATCGGCCCTCCACTCCGGTCTCGGCAGGAGAGTGTGAGATGAGACGCGCGCGCAGTTCGGCGATGGTCTCCTCATAGACCCGCAACTGATTGGCCTGCCGCCGCAGCCGGGCCGAGATCGCGCCCCCGTAGAGCGCCACCGCCCAGAAGGCGACGATCTTGACGCCCTCGCCGCCCAGCACGGAAGCCTCTCCCGCCGGAGCCCGCGCCAGCACGAGGACATACATCCCATTGAACAGCGCGGCCACATAGAGGCTCATCAGCAGGCCATAGCGGAGGCAGTTGGAGATCAGGAAGACGAAATAGACGAAGAAGAACGGGCTGCGCGCGTATCCGGTATAGAAGAGCAGCACGGTGATAAAGGTCATGTCGCCGAAGACCGTGAGGTATTTGAGGAAGGGTGGGATCGTGGTGCGCCCCGGACGCCAGAGATAGAACGCCTCCAGCGCGGTCATCGCCAGCGCCCCGCCGACAAGAGCCAGCAGGACGCGATTGGAGAGGTGTACGTCCGGGTCCTCATGGCGCACCCAGAGGATGGCGGCGAACAGGAGCGCAATCGCAAACCAGCGCACTGTCACCTTGGAGCGCTCCGTGTCGCGCTCACTCTCCCAACCGGCACGTATCGTGATGTCCGAACCGGAAGGGAGCTCTGCGTCCCGCATCTCCGCCATAGGTCTACCACTCCGCAAAGGATTCTATGCCCGAAAAGCAGTATAAACAAAAGCGGAAGGCGTGTCAAGTCGCAAAGCCAAAAGCGCGGCTCCCCTGGCCGGCGGCGCTGGGTCTGGGTGCGCTGGCGGCGGGCGCAGGGCTGGCGCTCGGCACGCTGGCTTATGCCTACCTGGCGACGCACCCGCCGCGCAAGCGCGTGCGGAAGCGCCCCACCGATTACGGCATGCCCTTCGAGAGCGTGCGGTTTCCGTCCCACAGCGGTAGGAGCCTCTCCGGCTGGTATGTTCCCGCCCCGGCGGAGGCCCGCGCCGTGGTTGTGTTCTGCCATGGCTATCCGAGGAACCGGGAGGAGATGCTCCCCTATGCGGAGATCCTGCATCGCGCCGGGTATGCCGCGCTGCTGTTCGACTTTCGGGCGATGGGCGAGAGCGAAGGCGACCTCTCCAGTATCGGGTATCATGAGGTCGAAGATGTACGCGGCGCGCTGGACTATCTGGAATCCCGCCCGGATACTGCGGACTTACGGGTCGGGGGTCTGGGGCTATCGCTGGGCGCGGCGGTCGCCGTGATGACGGCGGCCCAGGACACGCGCATCCGCGCTGTGGTCGCTGAAGCTCCTTATGCGACCCTGCACAAGGCGCTGGATGCCCGCTTTCGTGTCGTCATGGGGCCGCTCGGCCCGCAGGTAGCCCGCCCTGTCCTCTGGTGGGCCAAGCGCTGGGTCCAGGCGGAAGCAAAGGATGTTGCGCCCCTGGCAGTCGTCGGTCAGATCGGGCCGCGCGCCCTGCTGCTTATCCAGGGGAAGCGCGACCTGCTGGTTCCCTGGCAGGACGCCGTAGCCCTCTATGAGGCGGCGCAGGAGCCGCGCGAACTCTGGCTGTTGGAGCGCTCCGGACACGCCCATTGTCTGCGTGACGCGCCGGAGGAGTACGCGCGCCGTATTACGGCGTTTTTCAACCGATATTTGGGTGAACATTCTGCCGCATGAGATTGTCAGCGCAGAGATCGTGAGTAAGGTGGGATGCGAAAAGTACGCGTTGCAGTGGCGAAAGTGAGCGAACTGACCCCGGACACGGGCCGGATCGTCCCGCTCGGCGAGGATGGCGGCGAGTGTGCCCTGTTCCTACATCAGGGGCACTGCTACGCGGTCGGCAGTCTCTGCCCGCATCAGAACACGCCCCTCGAAGGCGCTCCGGCCTGTACAGGCACGGTCACTTGCCGACGACATGGCTACCGTTTCGATCTAAAGACCGGCGACTGCCTCACCCTGGGAGGTTACGGCTTGCCCGTCTATGAAACCTCTATCGAGGAGGATACCATCTACGTCAGCTACTGGGAGTACGATTGATCGGTTCCGTTCGGGGCAGCAACTCCTTTCCCCTCTGCGACGCCTATGCTGAAGTATACCAACAGCGCCCACAATCGCATACAGGACGGCCTGAAGAAGTATAGCCGCATCGTGGCGCAGGCGCGGCAGCGGGGAATGGCCGAGCACGACACCGCCGACATCATCAAAGCCATGCTCGGCGATATGCTCGGCTACGACCCGTTCTTCGATGTAACGGCGGAGAGCAGCTTACGGGGCCAACACGCCGATTATGCCGTCCTCGTGGATGGGCGGCTGCAGATCCTGCTCTGCGTCAAGGCCATCGGGGTAACGCCCCATGCGGCCCAACTCCTGCGATTGAGCGGGTCTTCGACGCCGGTGTATGCGGATTGGGCCTTGATCTCCAACGCCGATATCTGGGCCTGCTATCGCCTGGGCGTGGGGCCGGACCGCCATCCGGAGCTGGTCTTCCGCGTCTCCCTGCTGGACGCGACACCTGTCGAGGAGAAGATCGAACTCTTTTTTCTGCTGAGTAAGGAGGGCGTGCAGCTCCATGCGCTGGAGGAGTACTGGGAGCAGATCCGCATTCTCAATCCGGGCCGTATCGCCGCCCTGATCCTCTCGGACGAGACCTTGAACCTGCTGCGCCGCGAACTCCAGCGCACCGCCAACTACCGCGTGGACCGCCAGACCCTCTACGAATTGCTTACCCGCGCGGTCCTGCGTCCCGACGCCCTGTCGGCCCGTAACGGCGAGAATACCGAAACGCCCCGGCTCCCGCAGTGCTATGCCTATGTACGTATTCCCAACGATCCCACCACCTGGCGGCTGCGGTATCGGAACCCGGACGGCACGCCGAACGGCGAACTGCTCACCATGGCGGTCTCCGACCTCAGCGAGGACTATCGCGCCACCGGCATCCCGGCGGACGACATCCCGCTGGTCAAGGAGCGGCTCCGGCAGGCCTACCTGGAACTGGGCGTCTCCCCCGACGACCTGCCGGAACTGCTGCGCCGGTAAAATGCCGCATCCGCACCAATTTCCTCCCCGGAAGGGTTGACATGACAGGGTTCAGACGCTACAATAGGGCCAGAGACAAGTCTGCCTGGCATCCCTGTTCCGCCAGCCTTCCGATCCAAGGGCGCTGCCATGCGAACCGATCTTTTTGACTACGACCTGCCTCCGGAGCGCATCGCTCAGACGCCTCTCCCGCGCGGACAATCGCGCCTTCTGGTGGTCCATAGAGCCGACGGACGCATCGAGCATCGGCAATTTGCCGACCTGCCGGAATACCTCCGCACCGGAGATACGCTCGTCCTGAACGACACACGGGTCAGCGCCCGAAGGCTGACAGCCCAACGCGAATCGGGCCAGAGCGCGGAGGTCCTGCTGCTGCGCCCCGTCGGCGAAACCTGCTGGGAGGCCCTGGTAAAGCCGGGTAAGGCGCTGCGCCCCGGCAAGACGTTGACCCTGATCGGCCCGCCGCCGGACAGCGTCGTTCTGACCGTGCCCATCGTCGCCACGACGCCGGAGGGTGGCCGGGTCCTGGATCTGGGAGAGCGTGCGCTGCGTGATACGATGGCCGAATGGGGGGTCGCTCCATTGCCGCCCTACATCCACACCCCGCTCCCCCATGCGGAGGAGGAGCGGTATCAGACCGTCTACGCCGCTCAGGACGGCTCCGCCGCCGCCCCCACCGCCGGGCTGCACTTCACGCCGGAGTTACTCCGGCAGATCGCAGCGCAGGGCGTGCGCTCTACGTATGTTACGCTGCACGTCGGTGTGGGCACGTTCCGCCCGGTGCGCACGGAGACGGTCGCCGAACATGAGATGCACAGCGAAACGATGTACCTGTCCGAGGAGACGGCTCGCATCGTCAACGACACCCCCGGTCGGGTGATTGCCGTCGGCACCACCAGCGTGCGCTCGCTGGAGACTGCGGCGCAAATCGCCGAGCGACAGACGGGAGACAGCGCGACGCGACGCGTCGTGCCCTATGTGGGGGAGACGCGTCTCTTCCTCACCCCCGGCGCCCGATTTCGCGTCGTGGAGGCGTTGATAACTAATTTCCACCTGCCGCGCTCCACGCTGCTCATGCTGGTCTGCGCCTTTGCCGACCGCGAGTTGATTTTGCGAGCCTACCGGGAGGCCATACGCGAAGAGTATCGCTTTTTCAGTTTTGGCGACGCCATGTTGATTGTATAGCGCCTGACAAGGAGCAACCCCGTGCGATTGGATGAGTGGCAGAAATATCTCGACGCCCAGTTTTTGGATGAGGAGCAGCAGGCGAAAGCCGCTCCTGTTTCCAGGGACAAAATTGCGACCCAGCCGGCATCCGGCAAAAAATTTCGCCCGTCTTCTCTTGCTCTGGACGAGAGCATGTGGGTCGAGGATACCCCGTCCACTCCGGTCGAGCCGGACCGTGAGAGCGCCCCTCCTGCCACGGAAAATCATGCAGTGAGGCCCTCCGCCCCCCCAGGCTCCGTTCTCCCATCCCGTCAAATGCATGACCTCCTCACGCCGGAGGAGCGCGCGCTATTGGAAGCGCCTCTCCCCCCCTCCCCGGTTCCGAGGACCGCGTCCCTGCCTCAGCCGCGTCGCCAGGAAGCGCTCCGTCCGCAGCCTTTTGGAGAACCGCCCGCCCTTCAGGCCGATATCCCCCCCTTCGAGCGCTATCTGCCCGCCACCCATTCGGCGGTGCAGGCAGAGCCAGCTACGCCGACCAACAAACCACCCTCCAGGGAAGCGGCGACCGATGGCTCCCCTGCCCATCTGCCCGATGGCGCCTTCTCAGTCCTGATACCGATGAACTCCCTCCCCTTCCAGCGCCCTACCGTTGCGCCTGCCGCCGGAACGCCTCCTTCTGCGGAGGCGGTGGACGCTCCCCGCCGCGCGCCCCGCTCCCGCGCGCGCCACGCCCGCAATGTCCGCCCGGACTACGTTCCCTCCGGCCTCTCCGCCGCGGAGCTCTGGGCGACGGTGCCCAAGCATGTGCAAACACTTCTCGCGCTGGGACGTATGGAAGAAGTAGAGGCCGAGGTGGCTCAATCCTCCTACAAACGGCCCTTCCAGCAGACACGACAGGAACTTATCGAACGCTTGCTCGATCCGATCCTCTCGTTGGAAGATACCGCACGCCTACTCAATGTCTGTCCGACCACGGTGCGCCGGTATACCAACAAGGGGATCCTGACATACTACCGTAAAGAGCCGGATCGTCCCTCGATGGGCGGCAACCCCGATAAAGAGACGCGACAGCGCCGATTTCGCCTCTCAGACATCCTGGCGTTTCTGGAGACGCAGCAGGCGGCTATCGAAGCCGACCGCCAGAGGGAGGAGCGTCGATCAGGCTCGTTACCAACTCAGGACGAAGCGGAAGAGTAGGATCCATGCATCTTGTCGCCTTCGAGCGAACCAGGATGCCCTCTCCCATACAGAAGCAGGATAGCCGCAGTGCGCAAGCGCCCTAAGACAACCTTCTTAACACCGATCCCCTCCGCACTGTCGGCCTACGCCCCCTCGACCCTGCGGATCGGTCTCTTCTCGGAGAGCTTCCATCCCGTTCAGAACGGCGTCACCACGTCCCTCCTGACCCTGGTGGCGGGGCTGCGAGAGCGTCGGCATCGCGTCTGGGTCTTTGCGCCCGCTCATGAGCAGCAGACGGAGCCGGAGACCAATGTGCTCCGCTTCCCCTCCTTTGTGACCGCCTACAATCCCGAATACCCGCTGGCCTATCCGTTCTATCCCCGCCTGGCGCTGGCGACGCACTTTCACCGCCTGCGCCTGGACATCGTCCACACGCACACTCCGTTTGTGCTGGGGCTGACCGGGATGAAGCTGGCGCTGAGCCGCAACCTCCCTCTGGTCTCCACCTACCACACGCTCTATTCGCTCTACACCCACTATGTACCGCTCCTGCCGGACCCGTTGAAGCAGGGCTTTCTGGAGTACTATCTGCCCTGGTACTACAACCGCTGCACGCAGATCATCTGCCCGTCCGAGGTGGCGGCCAATGCGCTGCGGGAGATGCGGGTCGAACGCCCCATTGAGATCATCCCTACCGGGATCCCGCTGCCCTCGCCGGAAGCCATCGGGGAGGAGGCCCGCCGCGCCACACGGGAGCGGCTCTGTATCCCGCCGGAGACGCCCCTCCTCCTCTACGCGGGCCGCCTGGCAAAAGAGAAGAGCATCGGCTGGCTGCTGGAAGTCTTTGCTCGGATTCGGCAGCGGGCGCCGGCAGCCCGGCTGTTGATCGCCGGGGGCGGACCGGATGCGGAGGAGCTACAGCTCGAAGCGCGCAACCTGGAACTTGAGCCGGCGGTCCAATTTCTCGGTCCCATTCCTCGCCGCCAGATGACCGCGCTCTATGCGGCTGCCGACGTCTTCTGCTTCCCCTCCCCCTCCGAGACCCAGGGCCTGGTCATCGGCGAAGCCCGCGCGGCGGGAACGCCCTGTGTGGTGGTGAATGCGGGAGGCGCTCCGGAAACGGTGACGGAGGGGGAAGACGGCTTTCGCGTGCCGGAGGGCGACCAGGAGGCCTTTGCAGATCGTGTGGTACGCCTGTTGTGCGACGATGCCTTACGCCTGCGGATGCGCGCCCTGGCCCTGCGCAATGCGGAGAACTATACGCCGCAACGCATGGTCAGTCGTGTGCTGGAAGTGTATGCACGCGTTCTGCCCCTAACTCCAACGCCGGGTTCCCACATCGGGCGGATCGAGGCGCAGGCCGAAGAGCGCGACTGGGAGATGCCGGTCGAACGGCTGCAGGAAAAACCCGCCCATTATGCAGTAGAATGGCAGGCGCATTCTACGGTAGAATGATAGTATCATAGTCCCAGGGGAGACGCATTGACACACCTGTTAGAAGCGCTTGCCGGCGCGATCCAATCCTTCATCAGCAGCGGCGGCTACTTCGGTATCCTCATTCTCATGGCGCTGGAGAGCGCCTGTATCCCGCTTCCCAGCGAAGTCATCATGCCGTTCGCCGGCGCGTTGACCCTGACGACGCTTGCGCAACAGCACCACCGCGAACCGTTCAACCTTCATATGGTGGCCTTTGCCGGAGCCCTGGGCTGCGCGCTCGGGTCGGCGTTAGCATACTGGGTCGGCGCGAAAGGCGGACGTGAGTTCGTCTTCAAGTACGGCAAGTTCATCCTGTTGAAGCGCCGGGATATCGCACACGCGGAGGCCTGGTTTGCGCGCCGCGGGCAGATCACGACCTTCCTGGCGCGCCTGCTGCCGGTGGTCCGCACCTTTATCTCGCTCCCGGCGGGGATTGCGCGCATGCCCTTCGGCAGGTTCCTGCTGCTGTCCTTCGTCGGCTCGCTTCCGTGGTGCTACCTTCTGGCCTATGTCGGTATTCAGTTCGCCGCCCATCTGGACGACCTGAAAAAGTATTTTCATGGCGCGGATGCAGTCATCGGCGTGGTGATCCTGGCCGGTCTGGGCTACTGGATCTGGCACCACTTCCAACCGGAAAAGCCGGAAGAGCCCGCCCCCATCCCGCAAACCGAAACCACACCGTAAAGATCCGGCCATAAAAAACTCCCGCTCCGAAATAGATCGGAGCAGGAGTTTCGCGTTTGCCGTTTTGGGCTTAATGGCGCGTGGAGTTATCGCGTCCATTGCCGGAGTTGTCGGAACTATGGTCCGAGTGCCCGGAACCGTTATCCGACCTGCCGCCTCCGCCGCCATTATTGCCAGAGGAGGATCCCCGACCACCGGAGTTATTGCTGGAACCACCGCCATTGCCTGACGAAGATCCCCTCCCCCCGGAGCCTTCAGAGCCGCCGGAGGAGCCTCTGCCGGAGTTACCACCGGAACCGCCAGAGCTATTCCCATTACTTCCGGAAGAGTAGCCTCTGCCGCTGGAGCCGCTGGAATTACCGGAATTGCTGGATCCGCCGCCATTGTTGCCGGAGGAGGAGCCTCTGCCCGAGTTACCGCTGGAACTGCCGGAGCTATTCCCGTTATTTCCCGAAGATCCTCGACCGCTATAGCCGCCACTGTTGGAACTGCCGGAACTATTTCCGCCATTTCCCGAAGAGGACCCTCTACCGCTGGAACCGCTGCCAGAGTTGCTGGATCCGCCGCCATTGTTCCCGGAGGAGCCTCTGCCACTATAGCCGCCGCTGGAACTGCCGGAGCCGTTCCCCGATCCATTGGAGGGCGGGTTCGACCGACCTGACCCGTTCCCGGAAGTATTGCCATGGTTCTCGCCATTGCCGGAGCTTCCGCGCCCGGTTCCGTTCGAGCTATCGTTGCGCCCCGAACTCTGCCCCGAGGAGCCCGTAGAAGACGAGGAGCCACGGGTCGGTACGCCCAGGCTCTCCCGGGCGCGCCGCGCCGCGTCCGACGCACTGCTGCCTGTGGTTCCCGTCGTCCCTGTCGTACTCCCGCGCTGCGTTCCATTAGAGGTTCCGGAGGTCCCGTTCCCATTGGAAGTAAAGCCACGCCCGCCGGAGTTGACGCCGGTCTGCCCGGTGCGCCCGGACGACGTATTGTTGCCGGAGAGAGCGCTCCCCGTATTGGCGTTCCCGGCTCGAGGGCCACGGTTCGGCAGCGGGACACCCGCCGGAGTGATGGGTTGGGCGCTGCGTGCAATCGTCGGGGCCACCGGAGCGCGATAGACCGAGCGGTTCAACGCGGGAGGCGTTGTGGTCGCGGTCCGTACAAAGGTGCGCGTGGGCGCCAGGGCTTCCGCCGTCGGCTTCACGATCTGCGGCCCGGCAACCGGAGCGCTATTTCCGCTGGGCGCGGTAACCGTACGGCCCTGAGTGAAGTGCGCAACGGACTGGCTCGCCGTCATCGCGGTATACGTGCCGCGTCCGCCGAATGCGCCGACGCTGACAGCCGAGGCTCCCCCGACCCGCGCATTCACCGGCACAAAGCTGCGTCCGTTCAGATAGGTGTTGTGGTTGGCGGCAAAGTACTCCGCCGACATCTGATACCGGCTCGTAGATGGCGATAGGTTGTTATAGTTGTTGATCACCGTCACATTGTTGACATACGTGACGCGGTTGACATACACGGTGTTGAACGGTCTCGCCTCGCAGTAGCTGCTGGAGACGGGATAGTAGACCGCCGCCTGGCCGATCGAGAAGAAGGCCGCCCAGTTGCCGCCGCGGAAGCCAATGGCCAGCACCGGAGGATAGTGGACTTCGACGGGCGCCAGGGGAACCCAGGCCACGCGTCCTTCACACTCGCTGAAGTGCACCACCGCCGGAGACCAGTATTGGCACGTCGGGCCGGGGCACCAACCCCAACCATAGGAGGCATGCACCCATGTCCCGTAGTGATAGGGCGCCCAACCCCAGGGCTCATCGGAGACCCAGGTCCAGCCGAAAGGATTGACCCATACCCAGTGACCGTAATTGTAGGGACGCCAATCCACCGCCAGGGCGCGAGGACACCAGACATAACCATACTGCGGGTCGTTGCGCCATGAGCCATACGCGTCGAGGTCACCGGAGACGATATCGATATTGGAGGGCAGATGGCGATGCGAGGCGCCCTCGGCAGCCGCTTCCTCAAGCTGGTCTCTCTCTTCGTTCCAGCTCGCCCAACTATCGGCGCGGGGCATGTTGCGCACATTGTAGGCGTCGTTGGCGTCATGCAGATCCAAGTAATCGCCGGCTTCGAGGGTCGCATTGCCCTGCGATCCCTCAACGGTCGCCCGACCGGCATGCACCCCGACCTCCACGCCCTCCCCTGCCCCGACGCGAACCTTCGCGGGGCCGACCGCTTTCACGGAGACCAGGGGCGTGTCCACCTGATAGATCGAGTGGTCCTGCCGCAGGTGCAGGTAGGCCAGCCCATCGCTCAAATTGATCTCGGTGAACTCCCCATCGGCGTCGCTATAGAGGGTCTGCAGCGTAGCCACGGCGCCGTTGCCGAACCGCACCATGCTGCCATCGTCGAACTGGATCTCCGCCCGACCGCCATCGGTGACCCAGATCTGGGCTCCCTGTCGCAGGGGCATATTTACCGTAGCCGCCGCCCACTCGGAGTGGTCATCGCACCGAAAAGTAACGTTACCGCTGATATACGCAAAGCGCGCCAGACGCACCGGCCCGGCATTGGCCGCGTTCTGGGGGGTCTCGCCGTTTCCACCTTCGGCCTGCGCAAAACCGGGGTCGGCATCACGGTCCGAACCCTCCTGCGCCCAGGCCGTTTTTCCACCTACCATGCAGGCGGAGAACAGCGCCGTAAAGCAGACGGCTCCTATCCATAATTTTTTACTTAGTCCAACCATAAGAGTTTCCTCCGAAGCCCGCAGGAGATTGAGGGCGCTACACAACGGGCTTCTCCACACTGCACCACTTCTCTTTACGTTCCAGGCGAAGAAACGTGACAGGAACTGACAATTCGTTTTTGCCCGGTAGCCTGCCCCTTTCCGGCAGCAGGAAGTCTATCCAAAGTGGGAAGGAAAGCGGCGGCTTCGGCGCGAAACTACCCGTCACATTCCCTGTACAGTACCGACCATCTTGCTTGAAGAGAGCCGCGCATGAACACTCAGGAAACCCGCCACCCGCAGCATAACGCAGAGCCAGAGCCGGGAAGGCCTCCCCCAACAAAACCTCAAACTGCGGCAAGAGATCCTCAGAACGTACGCTCCCTGGCGTTCCGGTATGGCAGCGCTGTGCTTGCTGTCGGGATCGCGACCCTCGTCCGATTGCTCTTTCAGCCCATCCTCCACGCGAATGCTCCCTTTGTCTTCTACTTCCTTGCCATCCTCATGATCTCCTGGTACTGTGAACTGGGGCCTGCGCTTCTTACGCTCGTTCTGAGCGTGCCGATGGCCATCTATTTTATTCTTGAGCCCCAGAATTCGTTCAACGTTTCCAGGTCGGGTGACATCATCAATATCTTCTCCTTCTGCATCACAAGCCTCACCGTCGCCATTATCAGCTCCGCCCAACACCGGTCTCGCAACAGCGCCCAGGCGAGCGCGCAGGAAGCTCTGAGACAACAGAAGGCGGCCCAGGAGGCCAAGGAATCCCTGAGCCGGGCTCTGGCGATCCAGGAGCGCCTCGCGGCCATTGTGGAATCCTCAAATGACGCCATCATCAGCATGGATCTCAGTGGTACCATCTCCAGTTGGAACCCGGCTGCCCAACGCCTCTATGGCTACTCTCAGGAAGAGATTATCGGCAGATCGAAATCGCTCCTCATCCCCTCCAACCAACCCGACGAACTGGCCGACACCCTCCGCCGCATTCAGGCCGGGGAGGGTGTCGAGCACTATGAGACCCGGCGGGTACACAAAGACGGGACGGTTTTCGACGTCTCCATCAGCGTGTCCCCCCTGCAGAATGAAGAGGGACAGATCGTCGGCGCCTCCACCATCGCGCGCGATATTACCGAGCAGAAGCGTTCAGAACAGGCATTACGGCAGCGCCAGATCGAGATCGAGGCGCTCAACGAGCGGCTTCGGCGCGCGATGAGCGAGACGCACCATCGCGTCAAGAACAATCTTCAGGTCATCAGCGCCCTCGTCAGCATGCAGGTTCTCCAGCATGAGGAGACCGTGCCTGTAGAGGAGTTGCATCGTCTGAACCAGCACATCCGAGGCCTCGCCTCGATCCATGATCTCTTGACCACCCAGTCCAAGCGCGAGGAGGGAGTTGAGGACATCTCCGTCCATGCGGCGCTGGCAAAACTCATTCCCATGCTCCAGGGCATCGCGCACGGGCGCTCCATCCGCTGGGAGGTTCAGGACATACGGCTGCCGGTCCGCCAGGGCACGACCCTGACAGTACTGGTGAACGAGCTGGTATCCAACGCCATCAAGCACGGCAGAGGCGAGATTCGGCTGATTTTCGAGGCTCAGGAGGATCGGGCAGTCCTCCGGGTAGAGGATGAAGGGAGCGGCTTTCCTGACGGCTTCGATCCGGTAAAGGCGGCCCACACTGGCCTGGAATTGATCGAATCGCTGGCGCACTGGGATCTCCATGGCGTCACCAGGTATGAGAATCGGGAGGAGGGCGGCGCGGTCGTGAGCATTGAATTTCCTATAGAAACGTCCCCTATGTCCAAGAGTTAACCCGCAGAGCACAGCACGCCGCCGCTTCCTTCTCTATTCCGTCTGTACGGCGACGAAAACAGGTTCTCGCACGCCTTTCCACTCAGCATAGTTGCGCAGCGCTTCCAGCTTCGTCGTGGTGATCGTACTCCCTGCGGGCAACAGCATAATATCATCCCGCGACCGGATATCTGCACGCAGTAAGTCGCCTACAAGCAGATCGGAAAACGCAATCGGCATGGATTGTTCTTCCTCCCCGTCTATTCCCAGGCTCTCGATCAGCTTCTGGCTCACAGTTCGAACGCGCGGGGCGGGCTCTTCCTTCTCTTTCAACGTTATGATGGACAGCGGGGGAATAAAGTGCGCGCTGATCGCCTCCAGCACCGCCGGGTCATACCAACCGACCCGGCTGCGAAGCATGCGGAGCGCAACAGACCGGGCAACCCTCTGATCTTCCAGCGCAACGAGATCGGAGAGGATTTTAAGTATCCGCGCCCCCAGTGGGATATCTTCTCCGCTAATACCATTGGTCGGGAACCCGGTTCCGTTGTACTGCTTGTTCTGGTAGAGCACAATATCCGAGACGATGTCCAGACGTGGGATCTTCACAAGCAGGTTGCGACCGATCTCCGGGACGCGCGCTAGAACGGCCTGCTCCTTTTCGGACAGCGCGGCGGTGTCACGGCTCTTTTTGCGCAGTTCCGAAGGCAGCGTCAATTGTCCGATCTCCGCGAGCAGCGCGGCCAGTTCCAATTGCCACTTGTCACGATAGCAGACCGCCTTCGCGACGCCCCTGGCGTAATCGCGCAGCTTCTTGGCCCGGTTGAAGGCGGCAGGATCGGTGAAGCAAAGGATCTCTGTCAGGACGCTGACGCAGCCCACCAGGGTCTTCTCCAGCAACTGCGCTTCCGCAGTCACCAGCCGATAGTATTCGAGGCCGGATTCGAGGGTGGATGTCAATATCTCCACAGGGCACGGCTTGGTCAGGAAACGAAAGATCCGTCCCTCATTCACCGCGTTCATGGCGGTCTGGACATCCGCGTTCCCCGTCAGCATGATCCGGACCGTGTCCGGCGCCAACTCGCGCGCTCTGGCCAGGAACGCGATACCATCCATTTGCGGCATCCGCATATCGCTGACCACGACCGCATAGGGGCCGTTCTTGCTCAGGAGTTCCAGACCTTCGGCGCCGCTGGAGGCTGTGTCCAGCTCGAAAGCATCTCCCAGTTGCCGGCGAAAGCCTGAGAGTACATTCGCCTCATCATCTACAAACAGAATTTTATTCTGCATACCTAATCCTTAACCTCAGGCATGGCAAATGTTCCGAAACCGAACCTGCACGGGATCGCCTTGCCGCTCTCTTCCAAACCTTCGGGTTGCGTACAGGAATGCTCGGCAAATCTTCGGCAAATCCTTACTCCAGCGTGCGACAAAGCTCTCTCCAGGCCGGAATTCTGTCGGCCAGGCCGAGTGAAGCGATATAGTCTTCATCCAGAGCAGCGGCGCCTCCCATCTCATCGTCGCCGTCCCGTTCGTTCTCCAGACAGTTGGCGGCATGCACCGCCGTCAGGGCGGAAAAGGCTATGGCATGCTGAGGCTGAGGTTGATGGTGATAGGCCACGGCTTCCACGATGGGATGGGGCAGCCCCCACAAACCCAGCAGATACCCGCCCACTTCCGCATGCGAGGCGCCCAAAGCCAGGCGCTCCACCTCTGCCAGAAACAGCTTTTTGGCCTTCACCAGCGCCAATACCTTCGCGTAAGGAGCGGGCATATTCGCGGCCAGAATGAGTTTGCCCGCATCGTGGAGCAGGCCGGAGGCGAATGCGTCTTCCACCTCCCCACGGCTCTGATCCTGAGAGCATGCAATCTCTTTTGCCAGCTTGCCGACGCGCATGCTATGCCGCCAAATCTTTTCGACGGGAAACCGGGTCCCTAACCCCGGCTCGAACTGCGAAAACACGCCGATCGAGAGCACGAGCGCGCGGATGGTATCCAGCCCGATCAAGCTGATCGCCTGCGCTACGCTCGAAATGTGCCTCTGTTGCCCGAAAAAGGAAGAGTTGACCAACTGAAGGATCCTGGCTGTCATGCCTGCATCCTGAGCCACCAGTTCCCCTATCTGCGGCATCGAAATTTCAGGCTGTTGGAGTGCGTCCAGCATCCGGTGATACAGCGTGGGTCGGCTCGGAAGCGACTGCATCCCCTGCACCAGCTTTCGCAGCGGTTCATCGTTCAATAGTGCACATAATGCGTGCATCCGGGTGATCGTTGCAACCAGGACCTCCGGATCACAGGGCTTGGATAGATACTGATGCGCCGTTCCCACGGTACGCAGCGTCGCCTCCCTATCCGCATACCCCGACAGGATGATACGCACGGTACCGGGCCAGCGTGCATGCACCTGCGTCAGGAGTTCCGCTCCATTCATGCCCGGCATCCGCATATCCGTCACAACCACATCCGCTGCGCCCCGCTCCATAAACTCCAGCGCTTCCTGCCCGCCTGTCACAAACTCCATCTCCCACTCATCGCTCATAAAGTTGAGCAGCCGACGCAGTCCGCGCAAAACTTGCGCCTCATCGTCAACAAATAAGACCTTCATCTTGCTTTCATAGCCTTTCCACCCTTTACACCTCCGGATGCCTTAGGCGGCTTGCGCCGACGTCGAGGACAACTCTGTTACCGGCAGACGCACGATAAACGTCGTCCCCTTGCCCATTTCCGTCTCGAAATCAATAGAGCCGCCGTGCTTTTCAACAATCGTAGAGTGTGCGATGGCAAGCCCTTGCCCAGTCCCTTTCCCCACCTCCTTGGTGGTGAAGAAGAGGTCGAACACTTTGGAACGGTCCGCTTCGGCAATTCCCGTGCCGGTATCGCTGATACGGATCTCTACCCAATCCCCCTCCAGGCGCGAGCGAATGGTGATCACTCCCCTCTCGGTAGGGCTGTCGCCCACCACAGAGGTGATGGCGTGGGCCGCATTGATGATGATGTTGAGAATGACCTGGCCGAAGTCGCCGGGGAGGCAGGGGACCAGGGGCAGATCCGGAGCCAGATCCATCTCCATAGTCGCCACATATTTCCACTCATTGCAGGAGACGGTCACGGCGCTCTCTATAGATCGGTTGAGATCGAGCAGAATCTTCTCCTCGGTGCCGGGATGTGAGAAGTCTTTCATGGCCCGCACGATCTCCGCGACGCGTGCGATGCCCTGCAGGGATTCCTGAAGCGCCACCGGGATCTCTTCCAGAAGGTAGGGCAGCTTGGCCTGTTTGATCTGCGCTGCCGCTTCGGCCACCTGCGCTGCCGACAGGCTCCCCTCCCGTACTGCCGCTGCCAGCCCTTCATAGACCTCAAAAGCTGCCTGTAACTTCGCGAAAGACTTCTGTATGAATTGCGTATTGTCGCCCACATACTGGATCGGCGTATTGATCTCATGGGCAATGCCCGCCGCCAATTGCCCGATACTCTCCATTTTCTGCGCCTGCACCAGTTGGCTCTCCAGGCTCTTTCTCTCCGTGATGTCCGCGCCCAAAATCAGGAAACCCAGAGTATAGCCTTCCAGTCTCAGCGGCGTGAGAGTGAGGCCCAGAAACCCCAGCTTACCGTTCGGGCGTGTGTAACGCACATCATCCAGCCGGAAGGAGCCTTCTCTCTCCCGAATATGGGCCATCCCCTGGTGGATCGTCGGCCAATCCCAGGTGAAAGGCAGCTCCAGAAAGGACTTGCCGAGCGTGTCTTGCTTCATCAGGCCGAACGTGCTTTCGGCACGGGCATTCCATTCCTGGACATAGCCCTCCTCATCCACACTGATGAGTATGGAGGGCAGGGCGGATAGCAGGGCCGCCCTGGCATTGTTTTCAATGGCCCAGGCTGCGGCCAGATCATTCGCCCTGGTGAGCGCTTCTTCCAACTGGGTATTGATCTGCTCCAGCTTATCACGCGCCTGTTCTTCTGTCTCATCTGCCGACGGTTTAGCCGCAAGCGCATAATTGTTGGATTGCTCCCACATGACTCCCAAAAACTCGCTTTCTTTACGTAAGTATAACAACATAGATAATCGGCAACATGGCCCACTTTATTTACATCAGAATATTATCGTCATTCCATACAACACAGCAAAATTACCATCCGGAATCTCGGATTCCATATCATTGAACACAAATAAGTACAGCCTTTACAGACTATGTAAAGGCTGTACTCACTATTCGATTCCGATGGCACTCTTCCTTTCAGAGCATAGAAGCCGCGCCGCCAGCGGATTAGCGCTTATAGATGCTATTGGCGCCAACGGCCACATAGGACGAGCCCGCTTTGTCTATGACCAGGGAGCCCATCGCAGCGTTCGGCAGTCCGGTGGAGTAGCTCTGCCATGTCTGCCCATTATCCAGGGAGTGATAGATACTGCCGGATGTTTCCGTGGTCAAAGAGACCTGGATCTCATTCGTCGGGGTCATCGCCAGTCCTTTGACCGTCAGCCAGACCGGCATGCCCTTGGCGGAGGAGACCCATCCCGTGCTTGTCAAGCGCTGGAGGGGATCTCCTGCGGGCCCTGTGCGCCCGGCCAGAAGTTCTCCCTTGGCATTTAAGCCGAGCGCTCGGATGTTGCCCAGGTAGCCCTGCGCTTTCCCCAGGCCCACGTTATTCCAGGTCGTTCCATTGTCGGTGGAGTGGAACATCCCCGCTTCGACCTCCCCGGCGGTATAGAGGCTGCCATCGTTGGCCTTGAGAATGGTCCAGAGCGCTCCCACCGTGATTCCATTGGGAGAACCCACCGCGCCGGCTGCCTTGACAAAGGAGTTGCCATTGTCGGTGGAGCGAAAGACATCTCCCTCCCAAGCGGTGACTGCGAGGAGCGCGCCGGTTTTGTCCAGAGCGAACTTCGCGACGCGAAAATTCGCCGTGATTCCGCTCGCCTTATGCCAGCTTCCCCCCGTATAGCGGTAGACACCGATGATCGGGCTAAAGCCCATCTCGACGATGGGGTCTCCCAGAGAGTTAAAGCCGATAGTTAACGCGCGATAGATCGGCTGCCCCTTATCGTTTGCAGATAATGGCAGCCCCTTACTGATATTGGTCCAGGTCTTTCCTCCATTGGCAGAGTAAGCCACGCCGCCAAAGCCTGCGGCATAGAGGTTTCCATTGGAAGACACCCCGATGTCCTCTAGCGCCAGGGTATAGTTGCTGTTGAAGGGGTCCGGAAGGCGTGACCAGGAGGCCGCCTGTAGGGGGGCGCCGCGCCCCGTAGCATCCGACACCGCCAGGGTGTTGCCGGCGGACACCAGGCCGGAGCCGCCGCCGCACCCGGTGCTCAGCGCCGCGACGACGCCCAGCAGAAGCGCGATACCATAGCCCGAAGGCCGAGAGATTGCATGTTGCATGTGCATATTTTCCTTCAGAATAGACAAAACAGCCCGGACGCTGAAACGCGTCCGGGCTGTTTCGACAGTGTGATTGGTATTCAGTTGGTGCGACATAAGTCGCGGGTGCGCCCCAACGTTTCCTGCTCTGATTGTTCCATACTATTCCGGCCTGTGAAAGCAAGTAGAAATAGGAGAACCGGAGTGCGCGCACTCCGAAGCGACGCCGAAAACCGACAGGGGCTTGCGGCGGGCTCAGCAGGTGTACGTCTGGCCTTGTTGGAAGCGCTCATACGCAGCCTGAATGGCGGGGATCAGTAATTCGCGGCTCACCGGCTTGCCCACATAGCCATGGACACCCAGTCGCGCGATCTCTGCGGGGTCGCTCTGCTCCGGATCGGCGGTCAACAGGACCACACAGGCGGGTATCTGCGACAGGATAGTCCGTGCCGCCTCCACTCCGTCCATCACCGGCATATTGACGTCGGCCAGCACGATATCCGGATGCTGCTCCAACGCTGTCTCCACCCCGACTTTGCCATTATAGGCTAAGCCCACGACGACCATGCGGGCCTGTTCGCAGTCCTGGCGAAGGGACAAATTGGTCGCCCCCTCATCATCGATGACGATGATCCGCTTGCCTGTCAAATTGGTCACGATTGTCTTGCTCCTTCCTATTTTTGCCGCCGGAGGACCCACTCCAGAAACATCGTCATACTGCCTCCGATCAGCAGTACTCCACTCACGATTCCCAACACGATATTCGTATTCATAGTTGTTCACCAACGGTCCGAAGACCGCCGTCTCTCTTTCTTGCTATTGCTGAACACACCGGATCATCATTGAGGAACCGCAGCTATTTCTACTCTATCACATGTCAGATAAGGGATAAAAATACATCCCACCCGTATAATTCGTTCGTTCCGCCACCTGAGACACAAAAAAACCGGGGAGACCTGCATAGGTCTCCCCGGTTTTTTTGCACCTCACCCTATTTAACGAAGGATACAAGTAGTCCTATGAGGCCAACCGCGCCTCCGATTACTCCCAAAAGGACGCCATAGCGCATGAGGCGGGTCGCGGAGGGCAAACTCTCGACTTTCATTGCCGAAACGACGCTCCGCTCCCGATACCGGAAATAGTAGGTTCCACGGCCCCATGCCCACATAATAAAGCCGATGCCCCAAAGGGCAAACATGATCTCGTTAAATAATTTGGAGCCAGCCATTACCGTCTCAATCCCTCCACTTTCGACGTGACATCCATGGTACCCGCTCCCCAACAGCTTAGATCGGATAGTACCATTATAACACACTTTATCTTATCAGAATCCATCGGAATCGAACAGACTGAACATTCGTCTGGGAGTCATTCTCTGTGCGCGGCCCTACAATACGCGCAGGTGACAGGAGGAGTCAGAAAACGGATTGGCGAATGGAAGGGGTGAAAACGCTTATATTCTTGTGGAAGAGGGAGGGGTTGCAATGCCCGAAGAGATAGAAGTAGAGACGAAAGACTTGCAAGAATCCATTGAAGAGCTGCATAAGGAGCGGGAAAAGGAGGCCCAGGAGAGCGCCTGGACCCGCTTCGTCGCTCTATCCACGGCCTTTCTCGCCGTGATCGCTGCGGTAGCCGCCCTCAAAGCAGGCGGGCTGGTCAACGAGGCGATCCTGCGCAAGAACGAGGCGGTCCTCAAACAGGCTCAGGCTTCGGATCAGTGGGGTTACTATCAGGGGGCAGGGATCAAAGCCAATACGGCGCAGTACTTTGCGGCTCTGGTCGCAAGCAACGCCGCGCAGGCTGCCCAGGCGGAAAAGTACCAGAGCGATGCCAAGAAATATGAAGAGAGAAAAGCGAAGGCGCAGAGTGATGCCACAGAATTCGAGAAACAGCGGGATGAAGCGAATACGGAGGCGAACCAACTGATGATCAGCCATGAGACGTTTGCGCTGTCCGTTACGGTCACCCAGGTCGCCATCGCTCTCTCAGCCATCGCCGCGCTCACCAAGCGCAAGCCTGTCTGGTACTTCAGCATCCTGGTAGGCGTTATCGGCCTGTTCTTCTTTTTGAAGGGTTACGTGCCCGTCGCTCCGGAGGCCCATGCACCGGAACCAGGGATCGAAAAAGGGATTGAAAAGAGGAGTACGCCCCCTTAACATGTGCGATCTCGCCACTACTGTCTCAGCCAAAGGTATCCGGCAGGGGCTCCTGTCCCCGATGGATCTTCGAGGTTGCCCCGATCTTCAGGATGGAATCCCTAGTCATTGCCCTGGCAGTCATGGCTTCATTATAAACGTTGCACAGCCGGCGCGTCTCCCGTAGCCAGTCTATCAGAGCGGTGGATTCTTGCACATGTGAGTTGAAATGCGCCCTGGTAGCTCCTGGCACGCTATAGGTATTCATTCGATATCTCCCATATCTTCACTGCATAAGGGATCCTATGGATAGCCCCTCATCCATATATACCGTCAGAAGCGCATTCCCTCACTGGCCCCATCTAACACTCCAACATTCGGGCCTGGTAGAGAGTTCTACCAGGCCCGAATGCTATCCACCCACTGTCTGCATCGTTCACTACGCTACTGAGGTTGACCCATCCTAACCGAGAAGATCCATGCGCCAGCCAGACAGACTGCCGCAACCACGGCAATAACAGCGGCAGGATGCCAGGCCGACTTTGTCTCGGCGTTCTGTTTCTGAAGCATTTGCTTCAACTCCGCCAACTCAGAATTCTGCTTCTCCTGCGCCGCTTCAAGGGCAGCAATATCCTGATGGGCCTTCTGGAGTTCGTTGAGCATCATGGGCGTAAGTTGCTGATAGTAGACGGTGAAGGGCTTGCCCTCCTTGTCGTACTGCACCATGTCCGGATACACCGCAGCCACCTCCTCGGCGATCAAGCCATACTGCTGCGGATGCGAACCGTCCGAGGCAGCCTCTTTGTAGTGGAACGCCACCGGACGCAGTTGCATCAGTTTATTGCTGATGTCGCCCATGGCGTTGATGTCGTACTTGAATCGCCGCGACGAGGTCATGGTGCCCAGGCGACCATTGGCGTCGATAAAGACACCAACCCCGTTGCTCACGGACGCCCCATTGATGCCGGCGATGAAGGCGGCTCCGTGAGTGCCCGGTGTGCCGATCCGGATGATCCCAGCTTCTTCATCTGCTCCGGGGTTGCCGATATAGATATCGTTGCTTCCTACGCTGATGCTGTGACCCGCTTCGTACCCCAGGGCAATGCTCCCGCTCCCCCAGAAATTGCGCAGGGCGCCGAAACCGATTGCCGTGTTGTTCCCTCCCAAAAACGCGGATTGAAGCGCCTGGCTGCCGATGGCGGTGTTGTTGTTGCCGCGCGCGTTGATGGTCAGCGCCTGGCTGCCGATGGCGGTGTTTTCACTTCCGGTGGTGTTGGAGTAGAGCGTATTCATATCGTATGCTGTGTCTTGATTGCCGATGGTGTTGTAGAACAGCGAGTAAGGACCGCTGGCTGTATTTGAGGTGCCGGTCGTGTTCGAGAAGAGGGCCTGGTAACCCTCCGCAGAATTGGACGCCCCCGTCGTATTGTTGCTGAGCGCCTGAAATCCGTTGGCGGTATTCTGGCTGCCCGTGGTGTTGAACCAGAGCGCAAAGGAACCGTTCGCGGTGTTCTCGCTGCCCGTGGTGTTGGACCAGAGAGCGGAGAGACCGTTCGCCAGGTTGGCAAACCCGGTGGTATTGGAGTAGAGCGCCTGGGGACCATCCGCAAGGTTGTAGCTGCCCGTGGTGTTGGAGTACAGCGCATGCGAACCGTTGGCGGTATTGTAGTTGCCGGTGGTGTTCGATCCGAGTGCCCGGTGGCCGGTGGCGGTATTGTAGTTGCCCGTGGTATTGGAGAAGAGGGTATAGAAGCCGTTGGCCGTATTCTGGCTGCCGGTGGTGTTGGAAAAGAGGGCCGAGTACCCATCGGCGACGTTGTTGGTGCCGGTGGTAGCGGAAGCAAGTGCATTGGTTCCCGTGATCGTATTGCCCGACTGCGCTTCCGACGCCACGGGGCCAAGGGAGAGCGCTGCCACGAGGGCGGCAACGAAAAGACGAAGGGAACGCGCTAAGAACAATCCTGTGTTCATGAGAACCTCCTTCTGGACGGATGATGCCCGAACCCTGCGGAGCAAGGAGTTTCCACGAGAGGGGATTGGGAGCCTGGGGTGAAATCCGATGTGGGACCCTTCCCGGAATGCTTACCTGAGTGCTTGTCGGCTCGTTTGCCCCTCCGTGCTTGCCATCCTTCCCCGCATCAGTAAGGACTGGAGGATAGTATGCTCGTCGTATCGGAGGGAAACATCCCCTATATGGCGGATTTTGCAGACGAGGGCACGGCTCCTAGAAAAACTGATTTCCACCTTGCGATTACCTCGAGAGACCTTTGATTACCCCATCGCTCCGAATACTCCTGTCCATCTTTTCTCTTCCACGCCGTCCACGCTTCTGTCACGCCGGCCCTCCATAATAGACGCGTTAGTCACCAAGACAACGCACACATGGACCAAGGGGCGCCCTGTTGGTACGCTGCTATGGAGTATCCAACAGACGCGGACCTACGGCATACAGGAGATTCGAATGGATACCTTCTTCAACAAATCGTTTTCGGCTCGGCTCGGCATTGCGGGGTTGATGATCGCTCTCGGCTCGGTTCCCGGAGCATCGCTGGCACAGAATGTCTTCTTTGGTTCCGGCGGGACCTCCAACAGCGCTCAGAACGTTACCAATCAGGCGTTTGGCTACCATGCGCTCTTCTCCAACAATACAGGAAGCGCCAATACTGCCATTGGCTACCAGTCCCTCCACTCCAATACGACAGGAATCACCAATACCGCCATCGGTATGAATGCCCTCTACTCCAATACCGCAGGGGGTGGCAGCACCGCCATCGGTTTCGATGCCCTCTTCTCCAATACCACCGGCATCGACAACACGGCTACCGGCATATCGGCCCTCTTCTACAACACGACCGGCAACTACAACACCGCCAATGGCAACCATGCCCTTCTAAACAACACCATAGGGAGCAA
>DATGIG010000167.1:0-5158 GCA_035295825.1 Chthonomonadaceae bacterium
GCGACGAACGCCTTCGGATCCGGAAACTGGCCGGTATCCCAGAGATAGGAGCAGGAGTAGGCGTGGGTCTGCCAGCGCGGTTCCAGGCCGATGACATCGCAAGGGATGCCGTGCGTTCGGAAAGCCCCCGCCACCTCTTCCACCTTGTCCGCCTTCCACTCCGACTTCATGCGGTACCAGAAGCCGAGCCCCCATTTCGGCGGCATCGCCATGCGGCCGGTAAGCTGTGTGTAGCGGGCCAGGAGCGCATGGAACGAGGGACCGTAGCAGAAGTAGTAGTCCAGTACCGGGTCCGGTGTCTGGAAGGTGAGCCGATGGGGATCCGTCTTGCCCATATCGAAATGCGTGTAGGCATGGCTATCGAGGAAGATGCCATAGCCGCTGGTGCTCAGGAAGAACGGGACCACCGCGTGCGAGTTGCCGAGGTCGCTGTTCGGGTCGGCGTTCACTTTGAGCGTTTTGGTTTTGCCGCGTTGCGCCAGGCTATGGAACTGCAACCCGAACCCGAAAAACTCCTCCTCTTCCTGGATGGAGCGTGCCTCCCGAAGCTGGCCCTCGACCGTATCGATGTCGGCGGCGCTCAGACTGAGCGGATGCGCCTGCGCATCGTAGAAGTCCACATGCAGGCTGTCTCTCTTTCCGCGCAGGGTTAGCAGGGGAGAAGTCAGGGTCCAGGCATCGCCTTCGTTATGGATGGCGAAGCCGGAGGTTGGCTTCGGCTGCGGCAGAACGATCTGCACCCGTGGAAAGTCGGTTCGAGCGCCGTTGGGGATCATACGAACCCGGACGATCTCCGGAGAGATCATCGAAATATCTAATGCTCCCCGATCCGTATGCACCCGGAACTCCGTCGGGGCCGGTCGCGCACTCGTCTGCACCATGAACAGCAGGGCTCCTATCCAGAGCAAAATCCGCATCGTCGGTCACTCCTTTTCCAACCAGAAGCGAACACTATCTTCGGCGCGCAGCGAGGCGGTTCCTGCACATTAGAAGCGGATGCACCCCAACCGCGTCCGGCAACAGCGACATTTCGATCCGAAATGTCGGGTGGCTTCCATTTCCGCGGTAACGTTTTATTCGATGACGCCGTCCAATGGCAGAAGACCAATCACAAAGGAGCGAGCCATGTTTCGAACACGGCCTCTACTGTCCATCCTGTTGCTCTGCGCGGCAACCCGGTCGGCCGGCGCCGACGAGGTAGCCAGATTGAGCGCGCTGGCCAAAATGCCCGTCAAGGAGATTACCGTTTTTAAGGACGGCCATGCGTTTGTGCTGCACGAAGGCAAGATGCCCACCGACGCGCAGGGCGATGTACAGATGGATTACCTGCCAACCCCGGTGATCGGGACGTTCTGGCCCTACTCCGCCGATAAGAACGTCAAATTACAGGCGGTAACCGCCAGCCCTCGGCGGGTTCTGGTGGAGCGCACGGCGCTGACGATTCCTGATCTGCTCGAAGCCAATCCGGGCGCCGATGTGAACATCACCCAGACGGACGGCAAGACCTACAGCGCGCAGATAGTCGGTGTGCCCACCCGCAACGACGCCGAACAGGAAGCGACGGATCTTGAGCATTCCACCGGTAAGCTGCCGGAGAAAGGCGCGCTGCTTTTGGTGAAATCCGGAGAAGGAACCTCCGTGCTTCCCTTCGACCATATTCGCGATGTCACGTTTCGGGGGCCGTACAAAAAGACACTGGGCTTTGAGGAGTTCCGCAACCTGTTGACCCTGAAACTGGAGTGGCCCGGCGGGCGCGCGGCGAAGACGGCCGATGTCGGCATGGTCTATCTGCAGAAAGGGGTTCGCTGGATTCCGAGTTACAAGGTCACACTGGATGGCAAGGGCGGCGCGTCGATTGCGCTGGAAGCCACCATGATCAACGAGATGACCGATCTGAACGACGTCACCGCCAATCTGGTCATCGGCGTGCCGTCGTTCTTTTTTCAGGGCACACTCGATCCGATCTCCCTCCAGCAGAGCTTTGCGCAGCTCTCCCCCTACTTTCAGAACGGATCGCAGACCGGCTTCGCCATGTCCAACTCCCTGATGTCTCAAACCGCGCGGATGGGAGATCAGGGCGAGCCGGGCCCAGCGGGACCAGCCGGCCCCGGCATCGGCCCGGCCGTCGCCGGTTCCAAACAGGATGAAGACCTGTTTGTCTTTACGGTCAAGCATGTCACCTTAAAGAAGGGGCAGCGCATGGTGCTTCCCATTGCGGAGTACTCCCTGAAGTATCAGGACATCTACGCCATCGACCTGCCCTACGCGCCGCCACGGGAGATGCGCGCATCGAACAACAGTGCGCAGCAGGAGGATCTGGCGCGCCTGATGAGCGCTCCGAAGGCGCAGCATAAGATCCGGATGCTGAACAACGGCAAGTTTCCGCTGACCACTGCGCCGGCGCTGATCTTGAGCGGTGATCGCGTACTCGCGCAGAGTCTGATGACCTATGCGGCGATCGGGGCCAACGAAGAGCTGGAGCTGACGACCGCCGTCGATGTCAAGGTGAAGAAGGTCGATAAGGAGACGCAGCGGACGCCGAACGCCGCGAACTGGCAGGGAGCGGAGTATGGTCGAATCGATCTGAGCGGAACGATCTCCGTGACCAACTATCAGGATCATCCGGTAGAGCTGGAGATCACCCGCAACGTGCTCGGGAACGTCGGCAAGGCGGATCACGAGGGGGTCGCCACGATGGTCAATGTGCTGGAAGACGATGAGGCGGTCGTGCATTACGACTATCCGTACTGGTGGGGCTGGTACAACTGGCCGGGCTGGTGGAACCACTTCAACGGCGTCGGGCGCATCAAGTGGAAACTGACCCTTGCCCCTGGCAAGAGCGTCGATCTGGGCTACACCTGGAACTACTACTGGAGGTAGGCCCCACCCTTTCCTCTCCCCGGCTTTCTTCACTCCGTTCGGCAGGAGAGTTGACCTCACCCCCGCCCTTGAAGCCCCGTTGCGCGGGAGGAGAAGGGAGAGGGATCCGGGCCTTTCCGTTTCCTCGGGTCATGTTTTCGACGCAAAGCCCCTTCTCCCTCGCTCACATGTGAGCGAGGGAGAAGGGGCGATTCGATCAGGGGGCGAACTGCTCGTTCCCGGCCGGGTAGGTCGGGAAGGTGGCAGGCCCGACGGCGCTCGCCGTATAGCTGCTGGCCCAGAAGTCCGGCGGATCCTGGCTGGCAGGAACGGTGTTGTTGACCGCCTTGATGCCGTGCTTGAGGTAGGCGACGATGGCCCAGGTATCGTCATCCGAGAGGTGGCGGGTCGAGGGCCAGGGCATCGGCGGGGCCAGGTAGTGCGGGGTCGCGGGAAAATTGCCCTGCCCCGGCGTTGTGGAGGTGATGGTGACGTCCGCGGTATCGTCCGGGGAGAGACCGTAACGCAGCGCATTGAAGATCTGCCGATCGCTGTGCATTCCGATGCCGGTGGTCATATCCGGCGTCAGATTCCGAGGATAGGTCTTGAAGGGACCAATCTGGAATGGCTGACCGGGTGTCCCGGCGACATAGCCGGACAACCACTTCGGATCACTCGGATCGTTGATGCTCCGGTTATGGCAGTCGGGGCAGCCCATCGTGGTCACCAGGGCGCGGCCGCGTGTCACCTGATCCATGGTGGCCTTGCCGCCCGGCAGTCCCCCCGATCCACTGCTACTGTCGTTGGAGCCACCGCACCCGACCAGCGCAGCCACACCCACTATCCCGGTCATTCCACCGTAGAGCAGCACGAGGCTGATACGCGATACCGAGGGCTTATATCCTCGCATTATCTCCTCCTCCTTGAGAGAGTAGGCTCGGTAAGAGCCAGAGTTCGAATCGATCCGTGTCGTTCCCGATCTGGAACGCCGACGCCCTTCTCTTCACCTTCCCAATACGACCGAACAGAGCAATAGTTGCAGAAGGGCTCGTGCCTTCGCCGCTTATCTCCGGACAGCTTGCGCCAGCGCCGGCTGATCCGCGGCCAGCATCAGGGCCATGTTCGCCCAGCAGCTTGCCGTGTAGGAGATGTACTGCGACTCTACGTTCGGAAAGCCGGCATCCAGATAGATGTTGAGGGGCGTAGCGCGTTTCTGAACGAACCAGGTCCCATCATCGTCCTGAGTGTCCAGCAGGAAGCGGACACCACGCTGGTAGTATGCGTCGCTGGGGGCGCTCGCGCCGGCCTGGTTGAGGGCATAGAGGGCCTCGCCCGTCGCATAGGCGTCGCTGCACGCATAGGCGTCCCGTGTGAAGCGCGGCTTCTGAAACTGGGACCAGCCGCCATCGCCATGCTGGGCCTTACGAAGCGCGGCGGCGGCCTGGTCGATCTCCTGCGGTGGAGCGCCGGCCCATTTCAGGCCGAGCAGTCGGAACGCCAGGTCATCGGTCGTGATGGCATGGCTGGCGATCAGCCAGTCGCGCGCTTTGCCGATACGCCGGGCTACGTCGTCGGCGCGATCGGCCGGCATGTAGGTCTGCAACAGACGGATACAGAAAGCCGTCGTGGTAATATCGGTCGATTGCATCGGCTCCCGATGCGCCGTAAAGCTGAAGCGTCCGTCTTCGCGCTGCTGGCTCGCCATGATGACTGTAGCGCAGGAGATCGACTCGCGCGTCGGGACTTTTTGCTCCAGGAGACCATTGAAAACATAGGCCATGAACGGCACATATTCTCCTATTTCGGCGGTCGGGACTTTGCCGTGGAGTTCCGGCTTGTCAAGGATGCCGCGCAACTGCGGCGCGGATGGGTCGATGAAATCGGTAACGCTCTTGACTTGCGTTTCGGTCAGGCTTTTATCGACCTGGTAACCGTGATCGCGTGCCATAGCGGTCACCATGAGGCCCACGCCTTGATGGTGGCATGAGACACAGCCCGACCGGTTGATAAAATTCAGCGTTGCCAGTTCGACCGGAGGCAGTCCCCTCTCGACCGCCATTCGGGCGCGTTCGGCAAGCGGCTTTGCGTCAACAGACACACTGCCCTGCGGACGGTATCCCAGGGCGCGCGCGAACGCCAGACGTCCGCGGGCCAGCGCCGAATCCACAGCCGTCATCCCTCGCGCGTTTTTCACGTTGGTTTGAGCGCCTGCCTCGCGGAGCGCGCGCGCTGTCTCGACATCGCCGGAGTAGCGCGCCGTGAGGATCAACGGGGTGTCGCCGTTTGTATCGCCTCGATT
>DATGIG010000168.1:0-5752 GCA_035295825.1 Chthonomonadaceae bacterium
GATGATACGCCATATCACTCTCAACCTGCTGCGCCAAGAGAAGACCAACAAGCGTGGGATTAAGGCTCGCCAGAAGAAGGCGGGATGGGACAACGACTATTTGAGCTTGGTGCTCATCAATTAAGATGCGCTGGCCCTGGAGTAGATTTCCCTCGGGCTGCCGCAGCCGGCGGTTTTTGCGGTATAATAACTCCAACAGTCAGCCGACCACAGACGAACACAATGCTTCCGCGTTGAGACGTCTGTGGTTTGTTTTCTCTGGCGAAAGACAGAGTGAGGAGCGGAATTGAGCCGGTTAGCACAGCGGTTTGAGGAGTTGCGGGCGCGCGGCGAGAAGGCGCTGGTCTGCTTTGTGACGGCGGGCGACCCCTCGGCGGAGCGCACCGTCGAGATCGTGACGACGCTGGCACGGGCGGGCGTGGATGCGGTCGAGATCGGACTGCCCTTCAGCGACCCGCTGGCGGACGGCCCCAGCATTCAGGCAGCATCACAACGCGCCCTGAATGGGGGCATGACCACGGCGAAGGCGCTGGAGGTGGTCCGACAGGTACGGCAGAACGCCCCGGAACTGCCCCTGATCTTGATGACCTACTACAACCCCATCCGCCGGTATGGCCTGGCGCGCTATGCCCACGATGCGAAAGCCGCCGGAGCCGACGCCCATATCGTCACGGACCTGACGCCCGAAGAGGCCGAAGAGTGGAAGCGCCTCTCCGTCGCCAACGACCTCGACACGATCTTCCTGCTCGCCCCGACCAGCACCCCCGACCGGATCGCCATCGTCGCGCGCCTCTCCACCGGCTTCGTCTACTGCGTCTCCCGCACCGGTGTGACCGGCGCGCGGCAGGATATTCCCACAGAGTTGACGGAGGTCGTGGCGCGCATCAAAGCCCACACCTCCGATCCCGTCTGCGTCGGCTTCGGCGTCTCGCAGCCGGAACATGTACGCCGCATCGCTGCGTTCGCGGATGGCGTCGTCGTGGGGAGCGCCCTGGTGGACCTGATCCATCGCCACCGCGACGACCCCGGTCTGCTCACCCAGGTCCACGACTATGTGGCGACGCTCAAGGCCGCCACAAAATCCTGAATTCGCAGGGAGAAACAAGGAACGGATGACGACACACGACGTTACGGCCTCACTCACACGGTTCGAGGCGGATGGCTTTCTGCTCTGCGATACGCCGATGCTGCCCGCGGATCTCATCCGCAGGGCCTCCGAGGGCATGGACGCCCTGCGGCGCGGCGAATACGAAACAGGGACGCCTCCTCAGCCCTCCCCCTGGAAGCCGGGCGATCCGGAGGATCGGCTCTGCAAGATCGAGCAGCCCCAGTTCGCCAACCTCGCCATTCGCGAACTGATCGGGCATCCCGTCATCGGCGAGGTCGTCGCCGCCGTCACCGGCGCGGAGTGGGTGCAGACCTGGTGGGTGCAGTTGCTCTTCAAGCCGTCTCTGCCGCCGGGAACGCCCGCGAAGACCCGGGTCGGCTGGCATCAGGATCGCACCTACTGGGGATGCTGGGAGCCGGGCAGCGAACTGCTCACCGCCTGGGTCGCCCTCAGCGAGGCCGGGCCGGATTCCGGCCCCATGAAGTTTGTGGTCGGCTCGCACCACTGGGGCCTCTTTCCGGAAGCCGACTTCTTCTCCCAGGAGGACGACCACGCACGCATCGCCGTCCCCACAGGCCAATCCTGGCAGGAGGTCGCCGCCATCCTGCCGCCCGGCGGCTTCTCCCTCCACGACGATCAGACGCTGCACGGCAGCGGTCCCAATACCTCCGGCATATCCCGACGCAGTTTCGCCATCCATATGCGCACCAACCGCAGCCGCCCGGTGGACGACAAACGCCAGGGTCTGACCGCTTTCATTGACGACCCTGCCATCTGCCCCATCCTCTACAAACGGCACTGAAGGATTGGGGTTTTCCATTCGGATTCGAATGACGCGCATCGTAGGGGCAGGTTTCAGGGCGCGGCAAGCAGCGCCCCTACGTCCTGCCTGTCGGAACGATCAATCCTCTCCCAGCACTTCGCGCACTCTACGCAACAGCGCGGCGGAGGTGAACGGCTTCTGCAGAAAAGCGGCGCTCTCCGGCAGGCCGACCTGGGCGTCAAAGTCCTCTTCGGTATAACCGGACGCCAGCAACGCCTTCACCCCCGGATAGAGCGTGCGCAGGCGTTCGATGAGTTCCCGACCACCCATCAGGGGCATGACCGCGTCCGTAATGACCATATGGATCGGCCCGGAATGTTCCCCAAGGACGCGCAAGGCATCCGCGCCATTCTCCGCAGCCAACACCGTATATCCATGCTTTTGCAACGCACGGACCGTCAGGTCCCGAACCAGCGGTTCGTCCTCCACGACCAGCACGGTTTCGGTCCCGCCGACCGGCGCCGCCTTGCGCTCACTCGCCCTCTCCGCAGCAGGAGCTTCTACTCGGGGCAGATGCACCTTGACCGTCGTCCCTGCTCCGACTGCGCTCTGGACCCAGATATACCCCCCTGCCTGCTTCACGATGCCGTAACAGGTCGCCAATCCCAGTCCGGTTCCTTTGCCCTTCTCCTTGGTGGTGAAGAACGGCTCGAACACCCGTTCGCGTACCGCGTCGCTCATCCCGATCCCGGTATCCGTCACCGTAATCTGGCAGTAAACCCCGAGCGGCATGCGCCCCAGCTCCCCTCGATACGGGTCGGTGAGCAGGATATTGGCGGCATGGAGAACCAGCTTGCCCCCTTCGGGCATGGCATCCCTGGCGTTGACGGCGAGGTTGATCAGCACCTGCTCCATCTGGGAGGGATCTATACGCACAAACCCCTCCTCTTCCGAGAAGAGCACCACCATCTCGACCTGCGCCCCCATCAGCGACTTGAGCAGGGAAGTCAGTTCACGCAAGAGGGTATTGACGGAGACCACTTTCGTTTGCGTCACCTGATTCCGGGCGAACGCCAGCAGTTGCCGGGTGAGCGTGGAGGCGCGGTTGGCCGCCCCCTGGATATTGCGGAGGGAGGGCAGCAACCCGCTCTCTTCGCTCAGCCCCTCCTCGACCAACTCCGCGTATCCGAGGATCACCGAGAGCAGATTGTTATAATCGTGGGCGATCCCTCCGGCCATCCTCCCCAGGCCCTCCATCTTCTGCGCCTGCAGGAATTGCTGTTCCAGCCGTTTGCGCTCCGTCAGGTCGTGAATGGTGCCCACAAACGCCGGTTGGTCGCCGATCCGCATCTCCGCGACCGCCAGATCCAGCGGAAACGTCGTGCCATCCCTCCGCAGGCCGGTCACCTCCCGACCGATGCCGATGATTTGCGCCTGCCCGGTCTGCAGATAGTTGGTAAGATAGTTGTCGTGTTCGGAGGCGTAGGGCTCCGGCATGAGGATACGGACGTTCCGGCCGATGAGCTCTTCTCGGGGGTAACCGAACAGCCGGAGGGTGGCGGGGTTGACGGTCTGGATGGTTCCCTGCGTGTCAATCGTGATGACGCCGTCCACCATGTTGTCCACGAGCGCGCGCAGCCGACCTTCGCTATCCGTGACGCTGGCGACCAGCCGTAGTCGCTCCCGCTCGGCTTCTCTGCGCTCCGTCACATCGCGGGCAATACACAGTGCTGCGCACTGCTCTCCTTCACTATCCGAGACCGGGCTAAACGTATAGGCGAACGCGCGCGCTCCCTGAAGCGTCAGCGATAATAGCTCACCGGATACCGGCCCCCGCTGTGCGAACATCCGCTCCCGGTCCTGATCCAATTGTTGGGTAACCTCTGGGGGAAACCCCAGTTCGGTGCAGGTCTTACCCAATATCTCTTCGGAAGGATGGCCGACCATCTGCGTGGTTGCCACCCCTACATACAAGAAGTGTCCCTCCCGGTCATGCACAAAGACGACATCCGGAGAGGAGCGCAGCAGCGCGTCTATGACCCTCAATTGTGGTCCGGAAAAATCGCAGAGAGAAATCCCTTCCGGAAAGGCGGAGGCTGCCCTATTCGGGTTCATCATCTCCCTCCCGTTGAGAAAGCGCCTGAGAGCACTCCGCATTGCGCAGCAGTTGTTGGCATGACTACCTCTAGGAAGCGTTGTTTTCAGTTGCACACTTTCGGGTTCACCCGACGACACAAGCCAGGGAACATTATGAATTTCGTTATAATATCATTATAACACATCATCACGGAAACATTAAAGGAGTTCTTGACAATTTCAAATGCATGTTCTATAGCTATCTTTTATAGAGGCCGCTCGTTACAGCACAACTGCATTGTTCCTAACGCGTTTCTTCCCAACAAGAGCCGGCCTCCCTGTTGACACATCCGGGAGGCTGTGCTACCATGGTACTGTTTCTTTTCCCTCATCCAGGGCGGCAAGGAGGATTTTGAAATGCAAAGGCCTATGGATATTGTTCCGGTTGACCATGAATTATGGATTCTCTTCTCCGATGTAGGAACTCCCATTGTGACCAATGGCCAGCATGGAAAACAGAGACTATTTCTCCCGTGCGAGAACATGGACCAGGCGGAAGAGCTGATTGAAGAGTTACAACAGGAGAGGCGGCTCAAGGAGCAAACAGAGACAACAGATTTTCCCACAGGACCTCCGGCGAAGGGACATCGCCGTCTTATGTACATTGAACGGAAAGCAGGCCAGTTGATTGGCGCTGCACGCATCGGATATGTCACATATTCTAAGTCGCACCGAACGATTTACTATCGGGGGAAGGCTTTCCACAGTCTGAACGGAGCCGATTTTAAATCCAATTACTATGACATTGCGACGGGCGAGGAGTACTGGATATCCGGCTGCAAACGAGATGGCAGCGACCGCCTCTACGGCGAGCGGATCCCTGTGGAAATTGATGAGGACGCCCGCAGAGAATACTGGATAACCATCCGGAAACAGCCGGAAAACAAGCGTCGAAAATACTCCAATATGAAGAGGAAAACGGTCTCATGAGGCCTTGCAATCCCCCTGTTTCTCGCTATATTACGCTCGTCGGAGCGATGCTGCTCATTCCATTACTGCCTATGCTGGCCCTGGCAAAGCCCACGGACTATTTTCCCCCGCCGGACAGCCAGGGAGGCTGGCGCACCCTCAAAGACGCCGCTTCCATCCGCAAATTGGCGGGTATGGATCTCGCCCGGTTGGATCAGGCGTTCGACTTCACCCAGCGCTGCAGCCAGAACGGCGGCCTGCTGGTAGTGCGCCACGGCTACCTGGTGTATGAGAAGTACTTTGGCCGCGCCCACCGCAACGCCAACCCGGACATGGCCTCCACCGGCAAGGCGTACACCAGCATCGCCTGCGGCATTATGCTGGCAGAGTTCAAAGCCAAGATCCCGAACGGGCTGGACCAGAAGGTCTTCACCCAGCAGTATCTCCCCGAAGCCTTTCCGCTCGACGATCCCCGCAAAGCGGACATCACGCTGGGGCAACTGCTCTGCATGTCCGCCGGGTATCACGGCGAGGGGGGCAGTCCCGGCGTTGTGAATGGCCAGGTGGTTCCGCTGCAGCCCGTCCCCGGCCAGGACATCCGCAATCTGGACCAGTCCTCGCTCCGCACGCCGCTCTGGACGGAACCCGGCGGGGGCTACTCCTACTCCTCGCCCTCGCCGCATGTCGCCTCCATCGTCCTGCGGCATGTCACCGGGATGGAGCTTCAGGATTACATTAACGAGCGCCTGGCCAAGCCGATGGGCTGGGGACCTTGGGCCTACTGCCTGCATCGCGGCGACTACCTCATGCCGCACGCCAACGGGGCCGGGAGCATC
>DATGIG010000169.1:0-34507 GCA_035295825.1 Chthonomonadaceae bacterium
TGTCTCCGTAGACGCCGACAACACCCTCCTGTCCGATGCGTTGGCCCAGATCATGAAGAGCGCGGGAGCCGACTTTGTGGTGGACAATGCGTTGAAGAAGGCGACGGTCAGCGTCCACCTCACCAATGTGCGTTTCCAGGCCGCCCTCGATACGCTGGTCAAAGTCAGCAGCGAACCGGTGTCCTATAAGATCGAAGACGGCGTCTATCGCTTTATCCCGAGGGTGGATCCGCCGGAAGCGCCGCCCACGCCGCCCGCCGGACCCAGTAGACCGTCCTATAAGATCGGGAAGATCGTCGTGCAGAATTCAGACGCGCAGGAGTTGGTGGACTTTCTGACCGGAGCCTCCAGTGGGCTCGATTCCGGTCCGGACAGCCTGAGCATGAACGGCAACATCACCGGCTCTCGCAGCTACTCCAGTTCCGGCATCCAGAAAGGTGGTCCCTTCAGCAACAGCTACAGCGGGCCCATCAATAACAATGGCTATGGGGGCGGATCTTACCGCTCCAGCTATTCCAGCGGCCCCGGCATCTCGTTCGGGCCGTTCGGTTTCGGCCCCGGCGGCTTCCACCTCAATCCCTTTAACTTCCCCGGAAGCGGCGGCGGCTTTCGGTAGCGCCTAACAACCCCCTCTCCTTCACGGGGAGAATAGGGCAAAGAGCGGGGCAGGGAGATTTCTCCCTGCCCCGAATTTATAATGTCTATACACGCCCTCCCTGCGGAGGGGGACACGGGCCCCAACTCCTCATTCCAGGGGCTGGGGCTGGTTGTTAGTTGGTGGGTTTGACCGAGTAGCGTCGGCGCACCCACGCGCCCATTCCGACCCGCTCCATCTCCCCGGAGGTTGCCAGGGCATAGGAGGCGTGTATGGCCCGCAGTCGCGCTAAGCGGCTCAGGGAGTCGGCGCGGTCCCGGCCGGCGCGGGCCGGGTTCTGCTCCGCCTCGGCGGCCAGCAGGTTCACCAGCCGCTCCAGAGCCATTTCGCGCTCCATCTCCAGGGTCAGCCGGCGCGTCTCGCGCGTCCGTCGGCTCCGACCACTCTTCTGCTCACGTCCTCGTGTGGCTTGCGTTGATGGCAAGGTAACCATCGCTATTGCCTTCCTTTCTACGTTTTGCCGCGCTCTCTATCATGAGGAGCGGGCTCTCTCTCGTCCTGAACCGGGTTGTTTCGCGTCTCTCTTCTTCTCTACTGATTTACTCAAGAAACGCGTACGGAACCGGAAAATTTCGGCCTCGATTTCGCTCGATTTTGTATAAAAAAAACCGCCTGGAACGCGTAGGTTCCGAAGCGGGCGCAGAGGGGAGCGTCACCAGCGACGCAACGTGTTTTGCCACACGTTATCCTGTCGCAAGCGTCCCTCCTGTCGCCCTATGTGCCGACGGAGTCACCCAATCATCTAAGATTGTCCAGAATGGGTTTACTGGCATCATGAAAGATTGTTCGATCAAAGCGTTGCCGCACTCCTCATCTCTTTGGTTGCGGCCTGGCACAAAAATGTTCACCTACCTGTGTGTCGAGCCGCGCTGCATGTTTGTCGCCGCTCATCCTATTAGACAGATTTCGCGCCAATTGGTTTCGCTCTCTTCCAAACTTTTTTCCTCCCTTCTATCGGTGGGGAACAGACTTTCGCTAAACAGCGTCTGAACCTATATCCTCTTTCGTTACGTAGAATATATAGGTCACGACCGTCCGTCACTAATAAAGAGCCAAACTCTTGACAATTGGATAGTCTATGGTATATTGGAATCAACACTTTTTGCCAGTATTGTTAATGGGTGGGTGCTCAATGTGAGGGATACGACCAGGAGGTTTCGGTTATGAAGTGTCTGCGCTGCTCTGCGGAGCTACCAGCTCAATCCCAGTTCTGCCTGCGCTGTGGAACGCCGGTCCAGTCCGCCCCGTCCTCTTTCCAGCCGTCCGGCTCCCTGTCACCAACGGGGCAGACGGCTTTTCCGACGGCGGCTTCCAATAACCGCGCCATCGTCGCCATTATCGTGGTGCTGGGCCTGCTCGTTCTGGGGCTCGGCTCCTTTGTGCTGGCAGGCGTCCTGGCGCAGAAGCCGGATCGCGCCAGCTCCAACTCCATCGTCCAGGCTCCGGTCCAGGCCGGAAACAACGGCCTGGTACAGGCTCCGCAGCAGGCCGGAAACAACGGCCTGGTACAGGCGCCCAACGATTCCCAGGCGCCGCCCATCGTCCAGAACCCCGCCCCGACCGCGCCCTCTACCGCCGACATCGAGGACTATCTGCGCTTCCTCAAAGACGTGGAAGAGCGTAAGATCAGCCTGCTCAACAAACAGACGGCGGATATAATGATGCTCCAGGGACAACAGCTTGGCATGCAGGCGGACGCGGCAACCAACGATGACCAGCACTACCTGGAGGATATACGCAAACAGTTGAGCGATATGCAGAAGCCCTGGGATGACCTGGCGGCATATTTCAATAACCGTACCCCTCCGGCCAGTTGCCGCGACCTGCACGACAAGTATTACGATCAGTTGGGTAAGGTCGAGGGAATGATCATGCAGATTCCTACCGCCATATCGAAAGCGAATTCCGGGGATCCCAGCGCTGCGCTCCAGGCACTTCAAAACATGAAGGGGTCATCCTCCAATGATGCGGACGGCGCGGCGCGCCTGGCGGACAATGCCCTGGCGGACGTATGTGACCGCTACCATCTCCACAAAGAGTTTTCCGTCCGCCTGCCCTAAACCGGGGTTATAAAACCCCGTCTACGCTCCGCTTCCCGGTGCAAGCACCGACGCTCCGCCCTCCACGCCTCGGACCAAATTCGCGAGGGAATAGCGAATTTGGACTGCGCGAAGCGCGACCTTTGGCGGCGCGGAGACCACGGCACTTCGGCCAGCCGTCCTGCGGATGGGACGGTTGGCTGGCGGTAGTCGAGATATGGAAGGCGTTAATAGCGGATGCGACTGATCAGGACGACACCACCTCGTCTACGACCTGCTCTACCGTCAGCGCCCTGCCTTGTGCCCAGGCCAGGGCAAAGGCGGAGTCGCCCATCGCGGAGCGAGCCGAATCTACCTCGCTCCGATACCCCTCCTGCTCCGCAATCGGCAGCGCGCTGCCGATGACTTCGCGCAAGGTCTCCGCCGCCCCCCAGAATCGAGCCGCGCGGGCTGGATCTCCCTCTCGATACGCCAGGGCTGCGAACGCTTCCAACGTGGCGGCAAGGTCCACTCGATTGCCCAGCTCTTGCTGAAGCGCCAGACATTCCGCAAACTGCGCATGCGCCTGCGTGAAATCCTTCAGATCGGTGGACGTCATCGCCTGATAAAAAAGCAGGATCGCGATTCCCGTGCGATTCCCCAGCTCTCGCTGCAATACCAACCCCTCCGATAAGAGTGCCTGCGCGGCGGCATAGTCGCCCAGAATCCGGGCGATCGCTCCCAGATCTCCAAGGCAGACTGCAATGCCGCGCGTATTTCCCACCTCCCGATGGAGCGCCAGGCTTTCGGTATAGCGCTCTCGTGCCGTCAAATAATCGTACGTATTGGCGGCAAGCTGGCCCAACCCCGCCAATGCGAAAGCGCGGCCCTGCTTGTCGCCCAGTTCGGTCAGGACCGACAGACACTCCTGGTAGAGCCGCTGCGCCTCCACAACATCCCCCAGATCCTTCGCCGCCATCGCCAGATTGGAGAGGGCTCGCGCCACCCCGCCCCGGTCTCCCAACTGCTGCCGTATTGCCCGGCACTCCTCCCACAGGAACCGGGCCTGGGAATGGTCTCCCTGCAGAGAAGCGACGCCCCCGGCCCCGAAAAGAGCATCGGCCCGCTCCGGCGTCAGCGCCTGCGTCTCCGGGTGGCCCAGCAACACGGCATAGTACGCCTTGCCCTCCGAGAGCGGTCCCCGCATCCACCAGAAACCCTGCAGCGCCGCGGCTAACCGCAACCCCAGCATCGCCAGCCCCGGCGTGACCTCGCAATAGTTCAGGGCCTGCCGCAGGTTCTCATGCTCCCGTTCCAGAACGGCCAGGCAGTCCACTTGCTCCGGGCCATGGAACTTCGACTTCATCGTCTCCGCCAGCACGGCATAGTAACGACAATGGCGCGCCTGTAAGCCCTCCCACTCTCCAGCATCCTGGAGTTTACGCAGAGCATACGCCCGGATCGTCTCCAGCAGACGATAGCGCCCCTCGCCGTTCTCCATCACCTCGAAGATCGCCAGCGACTTCTCCACCAGAGCCGTCAACAAATCCGCCGCTTCCCACTCTTCAATCAAGAGAAGAGGGAACAGGGAAGAGGGAAGAGAAACCTCCTTCCCACTCTCCCCCATTTTCTCTCCTGATGCTCTTCTCTGTGCTTCCTCTGTGTCTCTGTGTCTCTGTGGTTCAAATGCCTTGCTCTTCCCTGGGTCCGCACAGACTGCCTCCGCAGCTTCCAGCGTCCAGCCGCCGCTGAAGACGGCCAGACGCTGAAACAGCAGTTTCTCTTCTTCACCGAGCAGGTCATAACTCCAGTCGATCAATGCCTCCAGGGTGCGGTGGCGTGGGAGTACATCGCGGCGGCCTCCGGTCAACAGGTGAAAACGGTTGTCCAGGCGCTGTGCGATCTGCTCCGGCGTCAGGGCGTTGGTGCGCGCCGCCGCCAGTTCCAGCGCCAGCGGAATCCCATCCAGTCGCCGGCAGATCCGGACGATGGCCTCGGCATTCCCTTCCGACAGCGCAAAGGGAGGCCGCACACGATCCGCGCGCTCCACAAATAGCCGAACGGCATCCGATACTTGCGCGCGCTCCAGCGCTCCGGCAGGCGGCTTCGTCTTAGACGGGAGCGAGAGCGGGGGCACACGATAGACCGTCTCCCCGGTAATATGCAGCGCCTCCCGGCTCGACGCCAGCAGAAATATCTGCGGGCAGGCGCGCAGCAGCGCCGCCGCCAGTTGGGCGCACGCCTCCAGCAGATGCTCGCAGTTATCCAGTACCAGCAGCAGGCGTTTCGACTTCAGTGTGTCGGTCAGGGTTTCCAGCAACGGGCGGTTCTGTTCCTCCTGGACCCCCAGGACCTCGGCGACGGCCTGCGTTGTGAGGGCGGGATCGGATAGCGGGGCGAACTCTACAAACCACGCGCCGTCCGGAAACTCCTTCAGCAGGTCGGAAGCGATCTGGAGGGACAGACGCGTCTTTCCCGTTCCTCCAGGGCCGACGAGGGTGATCAGCGAGTCGGAGGTGAGCTGGCGCTGTATCCCGCTTCGCTCCGATGCGCGCCCGATAAAAGAGGTGAATTGCCGGGGCAGGTTGTTGGGCGGCTGCGCGGCGGGAAAGTCCGGCGAGGAGGGGGCCGATTCGACGGTTGGGCGCGACAGAGGAGCGGAAGCGTCGCCCGATGTCTCCGATTTGCCCTGGAGGCGCAGGCGCTCGAAGAGGGCCTGGATCTCGGCGGAAGGGGCCGCCTGAAGCTGATCTCGGAGCAGCAGACGCAGTTCGCGATAAGTCCGAGTCACGGCGGCGAAATCGCCAGCCTCCGCCAGTGCCTGCATCAGTGCGCCGTACACGCTCTCCCGGTAAGGATCGACGGCAAGGAGACGCCGCAGATATCCGATGGCGACCGAAGGCCGAGCCTGCTCCAGCGCCTGCCGCCCCAGCGTCTCCAGTGCCTGCAGAAAGGCTTCCTCCCGCGCCCGCCGCTCCGGCAGTATCCACTCTTCGCCGCACCCCTCCAGCAAAGGACCCCGATAGAGCGCGACCGCCCGCTCCAGCGCGGAGAGTGCTGCCCCTTCTCTCTCCCCTTCCTGAATGGCGGCATCAAAGGCGTCTACATCCGTTAAGGCGCCTTCAAGATCCAGGCAGAGAGTGCGTGGGGTGGGGGAGGAGAGCCGATGGGCCTCCGCGCCAAGCGCTTTGCGGACATGGGGCAGGCATTGGCGCAGATTGAACAACGCCTGAGTCTCTTCGTTGTCCGGCCAGAGCGTTGCAGCCAGCCAGTCACGCGCTACTTCGCGTCCCGAGCGCAATGCCAGCAGCGCCAGCAGCCATTGCCCCTTCCGAGACGAGAGAGGCCTCGTTTCGCCGTTCAGCGCAATCCGCATCGGCCCCAACATTCGAATATCCAGTGGTATGGTCGCCTTGTGGCGCGTGCTCATTCCGGCGAAATCCTTCCTGGCTCAAACGCTTCCCCCACTATTCCCACCCGATATACGCTTTTCCTCTCTGATTTTATACGCCCGGTTATACGCCCCGGTGTTATCCTGTCCCCAGTACCGTCAAACGAGGTCGCGGAGAATTTCTCTGCGGCCCACGGAACCAACTCCCTTGAGGAGAGGAGATCCAATCCATGCTCAATCTGAAATGGACCGTCGACGTCAATGGCCGGGTTGCGGCAGCCTGGGAACCCGTCGAAGGAGCCGAAGGAATGCCGCTGAGCCTGGTCCTTATGGAAGAAGCGCCTGCCTTCACAACCTATCATAGCACGCGCTTCCAGGACATGGTCGCCCATCTGCGAGTGGCGATCTTTGCAGCCCTTCGTTCCGAGACGCGGGCCAGAAGCTGAGAGCGCCTTTCGATGCGCAGAAGGTTCGCCTGAATGTGGTAAACGAACGACAACAGACTACACCCTCATCGCACGGATAATAACAGAGGAACAGGAACCAGACATGAAGGACCCCATTACCCCATTGGAACAACGCCTGCGCGACGCGGAGCGCCAATTTCAGCTTGCAGCGCAGCAACTCCGGGAAGCCGAGCAGCAGAAACAGGCCGCGGCAAAGCAGCACCGACATGCCGCCAGACGCTTCTGCCAGCTTGGCGGTCTCGCCCTCGCGGCCATCGTCGGCTCCATCCTCTTCGCTTCCCGTCGGCCTGCCTATGCGCAGGGGACCGATCTCACCTCTCGTGTCGCCGCTCTGGAAGCCAAACTCGCCTACCTCACCACCTCCGGAACCGAGATGACCATCTCCGGAGCCAATCTCCATATCGTCAACGGAATGGGAAGCACCCCTACCAAAAACGGGACCGGCAATCTCATCATCGGCTATGCCGAACTGCGCAATAATCAGACCGATGACCGCTCCGGCAGCCACAACCTGGTGATGGGCCGCCTGAACAACTACTCCAGTTGGGGCGGGATCGTCGTCGGCAACCAGAACAACATCACCGGAACCTATGCCTGCGTCGAAGGGGGCTATGGCAACACGGCCAGCGGAGCGTTCGCCAACATCGGCGGCGGCTTCAACAATACGGCTTCCGGCAACTCCTCCTACATCGGCGGCGGCGGCGCCAACACCGCCAGCGGAGTCACCAGCAGCATCACCGGGGGCAACTCCAACACGGCTTCCGGACCCTCTGCCGCCGTCAGCGGCGGCTACCTCAACGTCGCTTCCGTCAACTCCGCCTACATCGGCGGCGGGCAGAACAACCAGGCGAAAGGCATCTCCAGCTCCATCACGGGCGGCTATGGCAATATCACCAATGGCAACCAGTCCGCCATCAGCGGCGGCTATCTGAACACCACCACGGCCAACGGCGTCCTCGCCAGTATCAGCGGAGGCGAGAACAACGCCGTAGATGGGCTGTATGCCAGCGTCAGCGGAGGCTATCTCAACACGGCGAGCAGTCAGGCCGCCTGGGTCGGAGGAGGAGTGCAAAATACCGCCGGCGCTTTCTATTCCAGTATCAGCGGCGGGCAGCTCAATTCTGTGACGGCAAGCGGCGCCAGTATCAGCGGAGGCCTGTACAATACGGTCAACCAGACCTTCGGCAGCATCAGCGGAGGCCAGCACAATACCGTCAACGGAAGCTATGGCTGGATCGGAGGCGGGAAGAACAATACCGTCGGTGGCGACTCCGCTTCGGTCTCCGGAGGCGATACCAATCAGGCGACCGGGATGGCGTCGTCGGTCACCGGCGGCAATGGAAACACGGCAAGCAACAACTACGCCTCCATCACCGGCGGCTATGGCAATTTTGCGACCGGTATCGACAGCGTGGTGTGCGGCGGCTATGGAAACACAGCCGGCGGCTCCAACGCCAATGGCGATTTCACCACCATCCTCGGCGGACTTAACATCACCGTCACAACGCAGTATGGGCACAACCCGTAACAACACCATCGCCAACCGCTCTCCCAACAGAACGAGGCCGCTGCAGCATACCGCAGCGGCCTCGTTCGGTATTCGATCAGGTTCCACCAGAGAATTCCCGTCCGCAGGGCGGCTGGCCGAAGTGCCGTGGTCTCCGCGCCGCCAAAGGTCGCGCTTCGCGCAGTCCAAATTCGCGTAAGAGGTCGCGAATTTGGTCCGAGGCGTGGAGGGCGGAGCGTCGGTGCTTGCGCCGGGAAGCGGAGCGTAGACGGGGTTTTTATAACCCCGGTCGCCGAGGGCGCCGTTTTCAGCGGAGTTTTTATAACTCTGGGCGCCGACGCCTTTGACAACTCCGTGCGTGGAGAGGTATGATAGCATAAGGCGCGGCCCCGTTGCGCGTCTGGTGCTTTCGGATGTCGGTGACAACGTTCGCGGCCCTCGATGTGGAGGCGTTGCTGCAGAGTGGTCTTGTCTGCCTGCCCTGTCTGGTGTCGGTCGCCGGTTTGTGCCGCATCCGAGACAACGGTCCTCCCGATACATGGCGTCGGGTGGTCCAATCTTAAACGGATGGAGTGGAAATCGTGGCGCTGCTGGAGATACTGATACCGCAAATGGGCGAAGGGCTGCAGGAAGTCGTCATCGTCGGGTTTCAGAAGAAGCCCGGCGACCCGATCAAACGCGATGAACTGATCTACAGCATGGAGACCGATAAGGCCGTGATGGAGGTCGAGTCTCCCTACGAAGGCGTCTTAAAGGAGTGGCTGGCGGAGGAGGGCGCGGTACTGCCCATCGGCGCTCCCATCGCCCGGATCGAATCCACCACGGAAACCGCCTCCGCCGCTCCCACGGCATCTGCCCCAACCGCGTCCACCACCGCTCCTGCGTCGCCCGTGACACGCCCTGAACTGCGCACCGCCTCGGATGTCCAGATCCCCCCGCGCACCCGCGCCTACTGCAAAGAGAAGGGCCTCTCCGAAGAGGAGATGCGCACGATTGCCGCCCCCTCCGGCAAACTGATGCCCGCCGATGTGGATGCCTATCTCGCGGCAAAATCCGCCGCTCCCGCGCCCACTCCCACGCCTACCGCCTCCCCCGCCAGCAAGGATTATGTCGAACAGCCCCTCTCGCAGCAGCAGCGGGTCTTCGTCTTGCGGATCCGGCGCAGCGCGCAACTGGTCATTCCCGCCGTCATGAAACGCCCTGTTGATTGGGGAGGGATCCGTAAACGCGTGGAGGACCTCCGGGCGGAGGACTTCACCTTCCGGCCCACCGATTTCCAGACGTTCGCCTACTGTGTCGGGCAGGCGGCGAAGAAGCATCCCAAGTTCCGCTCTACCCTCATCGGCGATGAGAGCGTGCGCGAATACCACCACCTCAACATGGGCATTGCGGTCGCTCGCCCCAACGGCGAGCTGGTCACGGCAGTCGTGCCGAATTCCGATGCCCTGGACTACCGCGACTTCATCGAGACGGCGCAGGAGCGCATCGGGGCGGCCCGCGAAGGGCAGGATCAGGCCGATGCGTCCACCCAACTCCTGCTCACCTATATGGGCGCTTACGACATCGTGGACGCGATCCCGGTCCTGGTCGCGCCCGCCATCGCGGTCCTCTTCATCGGCGCGGCCTACGAGCAGAACGGGAAGACGTTAGTCAATCTCACCCTCACCTTCGACCACCGCCTCATCAACGGCGTGGAGGGCGCGGAGTTCCTGAAAACCATCGTTGAAACGGTAAAACAGATCGAAGAAATCATCTAGGGTGGTGAAAAATGGAGGGTTGTGTCATGGCGGAGACGCTTGCGGAGCGGTTGAGCGCCTATGCGGCGGGGCTGAAGTTCGAGGACCTGACGCCGGAAGCGGTGCATGAGGTAAAGCGGCGGCTGCTGGATTCGCTGGGCTGCGCGATGGGCGCGTACAAGAGCGAACCGGCGACGATTGCCCGCAAGCTGGCGGGCACGGTCAGCAGCACGTTCGGGGCAACGGTGATTGGGACGAAGCACAAGTCCTCGGCGGAGTTGGCGGCTTTCTCGAATGGCGTTCATTTCCGCTACCTGGACTACAACGACACCTATCTCTCGAAGGAGCCGGCGCACCCCAGCGACAATCTGGCGGCGGTGCTGGCGGTCGCGGAGCCGAAGGGGTCGGACGGCAAAGACATCATCACGGCGGCGGTGCTGGCCTATGAGATCCAGTGCCGCCTGTGCGATGCGGCGTCCATTCGGGCGCGCGGCTGGGATCACGTCACCTATGGCTCATTCTCGACGAGCCTGGCGGCGGGGAAGCTGCTGGGGTTGAGCGCGGAGCAGTTGACGCACGCGCAGGGCCTGGCGGGCGTTCCCAACAACGCCATGCGCCAGACGCGGGTAGGAATGCTCTCCCACTGGAAGGGCTGCGCCTTCGCCAACGCCAGCCGCAACGGCGTCTTTGCCGCCCTGCTGGCGAGCTGTGGCATGACGGGCGCAAGCGAGGTGTTCGAGGGCGAGATGGGGTTCTGGAAGCAGGTCTCCGGCCCGTTTGAGCTGCCGACGCTGGGCGGCAACGGCGAGCCCTTTATGATCAATCAGACCTACATCAAGTTCTATCCGGCGGAGTACCACTCCCAGAGCGCCATCGATGCCGCCCTGACGCTGCGCCCCCAACTGAAGAGCGTGGACGAGATCGAGAAGATCACCATCGAGACCTTCAACGCGGCGGTGGAGATCATCGGGGGCGAGCCGGAGAAGTGGCGTCCGACGACGCGGGAGACGGCGGACCATAGCCTGCCCTACTGCGTCGCGGTGGCTCTTACGGAGGGCAATGTCACGCTGGATTCGTTTGACGACGTGCACCTCAAGGACGAGAAGTTGCTGGGGTTGGTGCAGAAGATCGAGGTCAAGGCGAACGCCGAACTGAATAAGAAGTATCCGGAGGGCATTCCCAACCTAATCCGCATCCATACCAGAGGCGGCGAGACCCTGGAGCAGGAGGTCACGTTCCCGCGCGGCCACGCCCGCAACCCGATGACCGATCCGGAGGTGGAGAGCAAGTTCAAGTCCCTGGCCGAGCCGCTCCTCTCGGATGCCGCCATCGGGGAGATCCTGGATCGCTGCTGGAACCTGGAGAAGCAGACCCATATCGGCGACCTGCTCGCCCTGTTCGCCATCCCATAGCGCCCTCATAGACAGCGTTGCCATCCTCATTTGTAACGAAGAGGTCCTATCTGTGATGGATCTCTATCCGAGGTGGCGTATAATGTTGTCAGGAATGTGAGCCACTGTAAGGAGAATGCTATGACGACTGCGACACTCCCTCCAGGCCAGCCTATGCCCCCGCGCAAACTCTGGTCGCGCAAAGAGTATGAACACCTGATCGATCTCGGTGTTTTTACCCCCGATGACCGCCTCGAACTTCTGGAAGGAGAGATCGTTTACAAGATGCCTCAGAATACTCCCCATTCGACGGGCATTCGTCTCTCCGAAAAGTTGCTCAACCGTATCTTTGCCGAGGGGTATGATGTGCGCGCTCAATTGCCGTTGGCGGTCAGTGACGATAGCGAACCGGAGCCGGACATCGCCGTTGTTTTGGGAGATGTACGCGACTATGAAGTCGAACACCCGACTACGGCAGTTCTCGTTATCGAAGTGGCCGATTCCACGCTCATGACGGATCGGAAAATCAAGGCGCGGCTTTACGCACGTGCAGGCGTCCTGGAATACTGGATTGTGAACCTGAATGATCGTGTGCTTGAAGTGCATCGCAATCCGACAGTCAATGTGGAAAACAGTGGAGAGCCAGGCTATGTGGTCATTCAGACCTACGCAGAGACGGAAAGCCTGGCGCCGCTCGCCATGACGAATGCTGTTATTTTGGTTTCCGACTTGTTGCCGCGCCGTAACACGGAAGAACAGGCGCTGTTGCCTGAGAGGAGAAACCAAGACTCTGCCTGATGAAGCTACACCAGACGAGTATCCGGTATTTCCGCTGTTCGCTCGGTGCGTACAGTATCTCCGTGAATACTTTCATAAAGGAGGGATCGCATGACCGACGCATCCCAATGGAAACAACAGTGCCGGGAGTATGGCGAGAGTCGCCTGGCGGTATCGCGCGAGGCAAAGAGCCAGGAAGACTGGCAGCGCCTCTGGAGAGACCCGGCGCATCCTTATGTCTTTCAGTGGGGAACCTGCTGGAAGCAGTGCATCGAGTACCGCGTGGAGGACTTCGCCGCCGAGATCGGTTTCTTTCTAGACGTCGTGGGGTTGGACAGCAACGCGCTCGGCCCGGATTTCGCCATGCTAACCAATAAAGAAGGGGACTTCTACTTCGCCGTCAAACCGACGGGAGACGTGCCTCCCACACCACCGGACGCCATCCGCCTGCAATTCATGCTGACCGATGTGCTGAACACGGCGGCGGAACTGGAGAGGCGCGGCGTCGTCTTCGAGCAGCCGGTCGCACCGGACGCACCCGAATCTCCCCTGGTTACCGGGTACTTCCGAACACCGCATGGCATCGCCGTAGACCTCTGGGGCCTTGTCAAGCCGGAACCTTCCGTTTAGTACTTTAGGAGCCTTGTGTAATATGGTGAAAGTGTCAGCAGGAACGACGTTTCGGGAGCGGTTGAAGCAGGGGATGGTCACAATGCCAGGCGTGTTCAACGCGATCACGGCGAAGCTGGCGCAGGAGGCGGGCTTCGACGCCCTCTATCTCAGCGGCGCGGGCGTGACCAACAGCCTGACCGGCTACCCGGACATCGCCCTGCTGACCCTCACCGAGATGGCGCAGCAGGCCCGCTACGTGGCCCGCGCCGTCAGCGTGCCGGTGATCGCGGATGCCGACACGGGCTATGGCGAGATCCTCAACGTGGCGCGCGCCGTGGAGGAGTTTGAGCACGCAGGACTGGCGGGCATCCACCTGGAGGACCAGGTCGCGCCGAAACGGTGTGGGCATCTCGATGGCAAACAGGTCATTCCGGCGCTGGACATGGCAAAGAAGATCAGGGCGGCGGTACGCGCCCGTACCGATACCGACTTTTTCCTGATCGCCCGCACCGATGCGCGCTCCATTCACGGCCTACAGGATGCGATAGACCGCGCCAACCGCTACATGGATGCGGGCGCGGACGCCATCTTCCCCGAATCGCTCCAGAGCGCAGAGGAGTTTGCGACGTTTGCCCAGCAGGTCCACGCGCCGCTACTCGCCAACATGACCGAGTTCGGCAAGACCCCGCTCCTCTCCGTATCCGAGTTCGCCGCCATGGGCTACGCGATGGTGATTTTCCCCATGACCGCCTTCCGCGTGATGATGAGAGCGGCCCAGGAGACGTACTCTGAATTGAAACAGAACGGAACGCAAGCGGCCTTGATGGATAGCATGCAGACCCGTAAAGAGCTTTATGAACTGATCCGCTACAGCGACTACGAACGCTTCGACCGGCAGATCGCGGAAGAAGTAGGGGAGTAAACTAGACCTCCAAAGCGACAACGAACCCCTGCCGGTCAGATTGACACACGACTTCTCCGTTTCGAGGCGGAGATGGGGAGGAAACTGATGAGTACACCCTACAGTCCAGGGCTTGAGGGCGTGACCGCCGGGATCTCGGCGATCTCCGAAGTGGATGCCGAGCGCAACGAACTGATCTATCGCGGCTACAATATCCACGACCTGGTCGAACACTGCTCCTTCGATCAGGTCGCCTATCTGCTGCTGTTCGGCAATCTGCCCACGGAGGCCGAACTGAATGCCTTCACGCAACGTGTCGGGGCGGAGCGGAACGTGCCGGAGAGCATCTACGACCTCTACCGTATGTTCCCGAAGAACGCGCACCCGATGGATACGCTCAAGGCCGCTGTCGCCGTCCTGGGCATGTTCGACCCCGACGCCGAACGCAACGATCACGAGGCCAACCTGAACAAAGCCGTCCGGCTCTATGCCAAGATCCCGACGCTCGTAGTCAACGGTTACCGGATCATGCAGGGCATGGAGCCCATCGCACCCGACTCTCAACTCTGCCATAACGCTAACTTCTTCCACATGCTGACCGGCAAGGCCCGCACCGACTACTTCGGTAAGGTCCTCAACGTCACCCAGATCCTCTACGCCGAGCATGGCTTCAACGCCTCCACCTTCGCCGCCCGCGTCACCGTCTCCACGCTCTCCGACCTCTACTCCGGTGTGGTCTCTGCCATCGGGGCGCTCAAGGGACCGCTGCATGGCGGCGCCAACGAGGCGGCGATGGCGATGCTGCTGGAGATCGGCGCGCCGGAGAACGCCGCCGAGTGGGTACGTACGGCTCTCGCCCAGAAGAAGAAGATCATGGGCTTCGGCCACCGCGAGTACAAGAAGGGCGATGAGCGGGCCAAGATCGTCAAGCAGTACGGCATCGAACTGGGCAAACAGCTCGGCAACACGAAATGGCATGATATCTCACAGATCGTCGAGGACGCCATGATGCAGGCGAAGGGGCTCTACCCGAACCTCGACTTTCCGGTCGCCAGCGTCTACTACCTGATGGACATCCCCATCGAACTCTATACGCCGATCTTTGTGATGAGCCGCATCACGGGCTGGGCCGCTCATATCATCGAGCAACTGGACAACAACCGCATCATCCGGCCGCACAGCGAGTACAACGGCCCCCGCGGCCTGACCGTTTCGGTTTCATCCACAGATTGACACAGATTACCGCAGATTAAAACAAAGGAGATTACAGCCAGATATTCCTTCTGCAGGGTGCCTGATTGTTCGCTCGCATGTAATCTGCGTCAATCTGCGGATCGTCTAGGTGTGAGGAGCGTTATGCTGAATGAGAAGAGTTTGACAGGGAAGGCGGTCGTGATCGGCGCGGGCACGATGGGCGGCGGCATCGCGGCGCAGTTGGCGAACGCGGGCTGGCAGGTGACGCTGCTGGATCGGGCGGGGTCGGACCCTGCGGACAAAAAGACCCGGAACCAGTTGGCGGCAGTCGGGCTGGAGCGTGTGATAAAAAACCGCCCTCCGTTGCTGTTTCTGCCGGAATATGCCAGTCGGATCCGCGTGGGCAACACCTCGGATGACCTCGCCGCGCTACAGGATGCCGATTGGGTGGTCGAGGCTGTGGCGGAGAATATGGCGATCAAGCGCGAACTGCTGGAGGCGGTGGAGGCGCAGATCGGCCCGCAGACGCTGGTCAGCACCAACACCAGCGGGCTGAGCCTGAAGGAGATGAGCGCGGGCCGGAGCGCAGACTTTCAACGCCGCTTCTTCGGCACGCACTTCCTGAACCCACCCCGCTACCTCAAGCTGCTGGAAGTCATTCTAACGGAGCAGACGGACCGAACGCTGGCGGAGGGCTTTAAGCGGTTTGCGGAGCAGGTATTGGGGCACCGCGTGGTGGAGGCGCGAGATACGCCGGGCTTTATCTCGACCCGCATCTGGATCGAGCACTTGCTGGAGAGCATCCGTATCGCCGTGGAGCAGGGCCTGACTGTCGAGGAGGCGGACGCCCTGACCGGCACGCTGCTGGGTCGCCCCCGGAGCGCGACCTTCCGGATGGCCGACCTGGTGGGGCTGGATATTATCGCCGCCATCGCCGCCAATCAGCACGAGCGCCTGCCCGACGACCCGCTCCGGGAGCATCTCGTTCTGCCGGATGTGGTGCAGCGCCTGATTGCCGACGGCAGGCTGGGCGAGAAGTCGGGCGCAGGCTTCTACAAACGGGAGGGCAAGGCGATCCTGGCCCTCGATCTGCAGACCCTGGAGTACCGCCCGCGCCAGGAGCCCGACTTCCCCGAAACGGATGCCCTTCTCAAACGCCCCCTCGCGGAGCGGTTTGCAGCGTTCGCTGCCGCCAACACCACGCGGTGGGGACACTATGTCCATGCCATTCTGGACTCGCTCTGGGCCTATGTCACCTTTGTCGCCCCCGAAGTCGCCTTCGATGTACTCTCGGTGGACAACGTGATGCGCTGGGGCTTTCAGTGGGAGTTGGGGCCGTTCGAGATCGAAGACCTCCGCTCCGGCGAAGGCAAGAACTATACGGGCAGCGGCCCAGAGCGCAAGATGCGTGTCTTCGATCAGGCGGAACTGCAGCCCGTACCCATTGACCCCCAATACATCCGCCTCGAAGATCTAAGAGGCAAACGCGTGCTAGAGTCAGAAGTAGGCACGCTGCTGGATCTGGGCGATGGCGTGGCCTGCCTGGAGTTCCATACCAAGATGAACACCTTCGACCCGGTGCTGACGCAGTTTGTTACCACGGCGCGCGAACGGGCTGAACGAGACTTCGCTGCGCTGGTCATCGGCAACCAGGGAGCGCACTTCTCCACAGGCTACAATCTCAAGTGGTTCCTGGACCGGGTCGCCGAGAGCAATTGGAATGCCATCGAGACGGAGATGGAGGCGATTCAGGCGGCCTTTCGGGGGCTGAAGTATGCGAAGATCCCCGTTGTCGCCGCACCATTCGGCTATACGCTGGGCGCTGGCTGCGAATGCGCGCTGCACAGTACCACGATTCAGGCCTCCCCGGAGCTGACGATGGGCCTTCCGGAAACGACCGTCGGGCTGCTGCCGACGGGCGGCGGAGTCACAGAGGTTCTGACACGCTCCATGGCGGGCTGGGACGGCATATCGGACGCCTTTCCCCGTGTCGAACGCGCCTTCGATCTGATTGTCACGAAGGGCAACGCCGGCAGCGGCGCGGAGGCGCAGAAGATGGGCCTCCTCCGTGAGACCGACAGCATCTCCCGAAACGCAGACCGCCTGCTCTACGATGCCAAGCAGAAGGCGCTCGCCCTTGCGAACGCGGGCTATCGCCCACCCGTACAGAGAAGTATCTGGGTGCTGGGCGAAGAGGCCCTGGCGCGGCTGCGCATGCCGATCCACTGGCACTACCGGTCCGGCGCGATCAGTGCACACGACCGGCTCATTGCCGATAAGATCGCTTCTATTTTGAGCGGCGAAGTGCTCCATGCACAGGAGGTTCGCGAGGAGGCGCTGCTGCGGCTGGAACGCAGCCACTTCATGGAACTGATCCGCGAACCGAAGACGCAGGAGCGCATGCGGGCCGTGCTCGAAACCGGCAAACCCTTAAAGAACTAAGAGGTGATTACGATGCGAGACGTGGTGATTGTGGGTGCGGCGCGGACGGCCATTGGCCGCTCGCCGAAGGGTACGCTCCGCTATACCCGCCCGGACGATCTGGCGGCGGTGGCGATAACGGGCGCGCTGGAGCGGGCGAAGGGCCTCACGGCGGAGGAGATCGAAGATGTGATCCTGGGGTGCGCGATGCCGGAAGCGGAGCAGGGCATGAATGTGGCGCGGGTGGCGGCGCTGCGGGCCGGGCTGCCGCAGAGTGTGCCGGGCCTCACTTTGAACCGGTTTTGCGCCTCCGGTCTGGAGGCGATTGCGACGGCGGCGGCGAAGATCGCTACCGGGCAGGCCGAGACCATCGTCGCGGGCGGGACCGAGAGCATGAGCATGGTGCAGTTCATGGGGCCGACCACGAAGCCGAATCCCTATTTGATGGAGCATCGCCCGGATACCTATCTGAGCATGGGGCTATCGGTCGAGGGCATCGTGAAGGAGTTCGGCATCGGGCGCGATGCGGCGGACGAAGTCTCGCTGCAGAGCCATCTGAAGGCGCTGGCGGCGCAGGACGCAGGGAAGTTCGATGCAGAGATCGTACCGGTAATGGTGAAGGTGCAGGAGGCGGACGAGCAAGGAGCCGCGATTCGAGAGGCGCGATTTGCCAAAGATGAGGGGCCGCGACGGGAGACCTCGCCGGAGGCGCTGGCGAAGCTGAGGCCGGCGTTCCTGGCGGATGGGACCATCACGGCGGGGAATGCCTCACAGCGGAGCGACGGTGCGGCGGCGGTGGTGCTGACGACCCTGGAGCGGGCGGAGGCGCTGGGCCTCAAACCGCTGGCGCGGTTCGTTGGGTACGCCGTGGCGGCGGTCGAACCGGAGCGCTTCGGGATCGCGCCTGCCTATGCCATTCCGAAACTGCTCAAGCAGGTGGGGGTGAAGATCGAGGATATCGACCTGATCGAGTTCAACGAAGCGTTTGCGGCGCAGATGCTGGCGGCGGATAAGATCTACCCGCTCCCGATGGAGCGGGTGAATGTGAACGGCGGCGCGGTGGCGCTGGGGCATCCGCTGGGTGCGACGGGGGCGCGGCAGACCGTGACCCTGCTCAATGAAGGCCAACGGCGCGGCGCAAAATATGGCCTGGTGACGATGTGCGCTGCGCTGGGGATGGGTGCGGCGGGGCTGTTTGAACTGGCCTGATTGTCTTGCGTTGCGAAAAAGACCTACCGGCAAGCAGGAAATCCGAATTTTGTGTGGAAATGTGCGTTGTGTGGTCACTTTTCGGTTCAGCATGCATGCTTGCCGGAAATCCATTGGCGGTGCTTCCGGCTCGCGCCCGTCTGAACTGCGCTCATGTCCTGAACGAACAGGAAGGAGTCTCGCCATGCCAGACCTCGCCACCATGACACCGATGAATTGTCCCGCCTACCAGGTCAAGGCGTTCGCCAACGCGGAAAGCGCCCAGCAATGGCTGATTGAAATGGCGCTCAAAGAGTACCATTTCTGCTCCATGGTGGGCACCTCCGCCACAAACCATTTCAGCAAGGAGATGGAAGCGCTCGTCTGGGTAGTCGTGGAGCATAATGATCTGAAAGCCGCCGCCTGACCGGTTTTTTTGCGTTTCGTTGGGCTCCCCCGCATTTAGGCCGTCCTCTCTACGGAGAGGACGGCCTTTAGATTGTTTCCTGTCCGGAGCGACTAGGGATTGACTTCGCGGGGCGCTTTGACCTTGTGGGTTTTGACTTTCTTGATCATACTGAGCAGGCTGCGGGAGCGGGGGTCCATCTGGGGCGTCGCTCCCACCGGCTGGTAGAGCTTGGCGGTGGGCGGCGGCGTAAAGACGAAGAGCTGCGGGGCGAAAAGGGCATCGGTTCGGAGGGTGTTGTCGTACACCAGGCGCGTCTTGACCGGACCTACCGGAGTAGCAGGCAAGGGAGTTGGATTGTCAGGCTTCGGCATATCGGATTGAACCGGATCGCCGGGCAACGGATCGGTCGGCTGCGCCGGTTGCGGAGCTTGCAAGTCTTCGGCAAGCTGGTCTAATGCGTCGCCGACTTTTACCCCCGTGCCGCTGGCGTTCTTGAGGATCGGGGTGCGTTCGATTGCGAGGCGTCGAAGCAGCGCGTCCGCCTTGCCGATATAGAGACGGAGTTCGATATGTTCCGTCGGTTGCGTGGCCCGGATCGCGACTACGTCCGTCTCCACGCCGCGCACTATCTCCGATCCCTCGTACTGGATGCTGTCCACGTCCTCTTTCAGTTCCGGAAAGGGATTGATCCCCATCAGCATCAGCATCTCCAGGCAGCCGCTGTTGAGATGCTTCAGATGGGCAAAGTCGCGGATGTTTCCCGGCGCTCTCTCCTGAGTGAACATGTTCTGGTCCGAAAGATACGACCAGAAGGTCTTCCCATCGCTGACCCAGCGGGAGGAGAGCGGCTTATTCGAGGCATCTACGTCTTGCGTCTCCAGCAGCAAGTGGTTCGGCTTCAAAAAGGCGAGATGGAGGCTCAGATCGAGCTTCTTCTCATGGTCGGGGTCGGCGTTCGGCGGGTCAAGCGTCGTTCCCTGCTCCCCCTCTGCAGGCGTCGGAGCGGCTTTGTCGGCTTTGGACGGGGTAAGCGGAGCGAAGGACGAATAGAACTCCGTCCTCTGCTCCAGAGAGGACAGGCGGGAATAGGCGGCGACCATCTGCTGCAGGAGCTGCATCGCACGCGCCTCCTGGTTCAGCTTATGGGAGGGGGAATCGTTCAGGGATACCTGCGCTCCGGCCGGCAGGGTCCACCCTTGCAGGCACAAGAGGACTGCCAGGAGCGTGGTGAGTCCCAAGTAGGCAGCGCTACCCATCCGACGGGCCGATCTAAAATCACCTGGTATTCTAACCGATAATATGCCGCCCAATATCCTAACCTTTCCTGGGTTCCGAGGCACGATGCTTCCATTGGGATGGACGTTACGAATTATATCCGAACACGCCCGAAATATACGCAAAGGAATATGCGATTGGATACAACATTTGCTGGGGAAGGCTTTTCCATGGCGGAAGCGGAGCGCCGCACCGACCTTCTCTTCATTCGACTGCTCTGGGGGCATTTCGCCGTAGCCGTGCTACTCTCCTTCTGGTATGGCACCTATCTGGAAGCTTTTTTGATCGGCCTGCCCACTTCCGCCTTGATTACGCTGCTTGCGCGCCAGCGACCGGGCGCCCTGATCGTGCGCTGCATGGTGGGAGCCGGCCTGATGACCTACTCGGCGCTCTACATTCAGCAGACGCATGGCCTGACGGAGATGCATTTCCATGTGTTCAGTGCGCTGGCATTCCTCCTGGCCTATCGGGATTGGCGAGCCATTGTGGTAGCATCCGCCGTCATCGCCGTACAGCATGTGGGGTTCGCCGTGTTGCAAACGCTCCATTTGCCGTTTTATATCTACTCTTCTCAGGGCGTTAGCCCGGTGATATTGACGCTGTTGCATGCCGCCTTTGTCGTATTCGAGGCGTCGATCCTCGTCGTATTTGCCATCAATCTGCGTAAGGAGTGGGAGCAGGCGGAGGCCCTGCGTGTCTATCATGAGGAGATGGCGTCCGTCGCACAGGCCATCGCGGAAGGGGACATGTCCCGCAATATTACTCCGAAGTCGGAGCAGGATGTCCTTGCCATGGCCTTCGCCGGCATGGTGACCAACCTTCGCACTCTGCTCCAGTCGCTGCACGACAGCATGGAGCAAGTCCTGCACACGGCGCAGCGACTTACCGACCTGGCAACGACCGTCGAGCAGGCATCCGGGGAGATTACCGGTACGGCGAAGGAGATGGCTACCTCGGCGGAAGAGGCGGCAACCGCCAGCCATACGATGGCGAAAGAGAGCGAGCATCAGGCACACACCGCGATGGAAGCCACTCAGGCGATGGAGCAGTTGCGCGGCGCGATCTCCAGGGTGCAGGAGGGCAGCCAACGCCAGCAGGAGGCTGTCACGTGGATGGATCAGGGCATTCAGCAGGCCACGCACTCCGTGGAGATGGTGACGCAAGGCGCCGCACAGATGGCCGAGACGGCCCAGCAGACGTCGGTCATCGTCCAGGGAGCAGGGCATGCGGTGCAACAGACAGCCGCGAGTATGGAGCAGATCCGGATGCAGGTGCAGGCGACGTCCAACAAAGTGCGCGAATTGGGCCGAAAAGGACAGGAGATCGGCGCGATTGTCGAGACGATTGACCAGATCGCGGAGCAGACCAACCTGCTGGCTTTGAATGCCGCCATCGAGGCCGCTCGCGCCGGGGAGCATGGCAAAGGCTTTGCCATCGTCGCGGATGAGGTTCGTAAGTTGGCGGAGCGCTCTTCCAGCGCGACCCGTGAGATCGCCGCGCTGATCGGCGGAGTGCAGACAGGAGTGGAAGAGGCTGTCAGCGCTATGGAAGCCAGCAATCTGGAGGTCGCTCAGGGCGCGGGCAAGAGCGAAGAGGCAAGCCATTCGTTGACGCGCATCCTGGAGGCGATACAGCCGTTGGCGCAGCAGGTGGAGGGGGTACGCCTGACGGCGCAGGAGATGCAAGCGGGCGTACAGGGCGTTTTCCACTCCGTGCAATCCGTCCGCGACGTGGTGGAAGAGAACCGCAAAACGGTCAGTGAGATGGCGACAAGCTCCGAGCAGGTCTCACTGGCGATCAAGACCGCTGCCGGGATCAGTGAAGAGACGGCTGCGGGTGCAGAGCAGATGAACGCTGTGGCGACGGAAGTCGCCAACAATGCGCAGGGAGTCCTCTCCATCGTTCTAAGGCAGAGTGCCAGCGCCGAGGGCGTTCACAAGGCGGCAGCCAATCTGATGGAGATGATGCAGCAGGTGCGTGAAATGATCGCCCAATGCAACCTGACGGAGTGGGAAGAGGAGGAAGAGAAGCCGGCGCCGCTCCGTGTCTCCTCGGCTTCCCGGCAATCGGATCGGGAGCGCAAGGCCGCATGAAACGCTGGAGTGATCGCACCCTGAAGGCCCTGCTCTGGATCTGGGGTGGGGGCATAGCGCTGGCATTCTGGCAATTCGAGGGGCAGTACTTCCGTCCGGTCTCTCGCCCTGCGGGGGCTGCGGAGATCGCTCCGGAACAGCGTCCACTCTCTCCGGTCGCCTCCCTGCAAACCACGGAAGGCGCTCTGCCGCTGAGCGGCCCAGGACCTGTGACGCTGCTCAACTTCTGGAACCCCTCCTGCCCCTGTTCGCGCTTTATGGAGGGGCATGTCCGCAAGCTGATGGAGACGTATGCGCCGCGCGGAGTGCGTTTTGTGACGGTCGTGGCCTGTGAGGAGGCGGAGCAGGCCCGGAGCCGGACGCTGGCGCGCTGGCAGGAGCGGGGATTGCCGGTGGCTACGGCGGCTGCCGATCCGGGGGGCGCCCTCGCCCGGCGCTTCGGCGTGTGGGCGGCGCCGGCCGCAGTGATCCTGGATCGCGAAGGGCGCGTTGTCTATGTCGGCGCGTACAATGCGGCGCGCTATTGCGACGATCCCCAATCCGCGTGGGCGGCGCAGGCGCTCACCGCAACGCTCGAAGGCAGAAAGCCCCGCCTTGCCCACTCCCCGTTCTATGGCTGTCAGGTGCCGCCCGGCCTGTTGTCGCGGTGACAACAACGGTTACGTGGGGCGCCAGGGAACGTCGGGCACGCCCTGACGGTGGTTGGCCAGGCGGGCCAGGACAAAGAGCAGATCGGACAGGCGATTGAGGTAGCGGACGATTTCCGGGTTGAGCGGGGAGTTGCCTGCGTCGGCTTCCAGGCGCGCCAGGGCGACGCAACGCCGCTCGGCCCGTCGGCAGACTACGCGCCCATGGTGCAGGGCGGCGGCGAGCGCATGTCCGCCCGGCAGAATGAAGTTGCGCAGAGGGGGCAATTCCGCCTCAAAGCGGTCGATCAGCGCTTCCAGCGCGGTGACAGGCTCCGCGGGGAAGCGCTGAATGGTGATGTTGCCCTTGTGGGTCGAGGCTTCGTCCGGGGTCGCCAGGTCGGACCCCAGTCGAAAGAGCGCGTCCTGGAACGACAGCAGCAGGGCGTTCAGTTCGGGTTCCTCCGCCTGCGCCCGCGCCACCCCCAGGACAGCGTTCAGTTCGTCCACGGTGCCGTAGGCTTCCACTCGCGCGTCATCCTTCCCGACGCGCTGCCCTCCGAACAGACCGGTGTCGCCGGTGTCGCCCGTGCGGGTGTAGATGTGGGAAGGCATAGGCGGCTCGAAGGAGCTAGCGGGTCGCGTCCCGGTTCAGCGAGATATAGTTCTCCCACTGTTTCGGCACATCGCTGTCGGCGAAGATGGCCGTTACCGGGCACTCCGGCTCGCACAGCCCGCAGTCAATGCACTCATCGGGGTTGATGAACAGCATATCGTAGACGGTACCATCCTCCTCGTAGACTTTTTCGTGAATGCAGTCTACCGGGCAGACGGTCACACAGGATTTATCTTTAACGCCGAGACACGGTTCGGTGATCACATAGGCCACAGCCTTCAGTCCTCCTCGAAATTCGCAATAAGTAGTTAGGTGACCGGCGCTCTCGTGCCAGCCCCATGGGTTGCCTCCAACAGTGTACCCCAAAACCTGTCTGGCTACGCTCTCTCCGCAAAAATGCCCAGGGCAGGCGCATCGCACGGAATAATGTAGCCAATAACAAACGAAGGCCAGAACAATGGAGATGAAGCAGTTGGGCCGCACAGGCTTGCAGGTATCGGTGCTGGGCATCGGCGTGCCCATCCCGCGCAGAATCCGTACCAGCGCTTCCGTCAAATCCTTGAACTTTACGGAGGATTGGATAATAACCGGAAGGACAGTCCAGCAGGAATTCGGGCGTGAGATGGCTAACAGATTCGGCAAGTGATCAAAAGCTGACGTGAAATAGAAGCAGCCGAGAATGCGGACGGACAAGAAGGGAACTTTAACACTGCGCCGAACAAAACGGGTATGCATCCTTGCTGAAGCGTTGCGGTCTCATTCCATTGACGCCACCGTGTTCGAACCTTTTGTCATTGCCGAATTGGACGGAACGCCTGACGCCGGTATACAGACAACCGAATTTACCGTCACCCTACAAAATATTGGCAAAGCAGGGACAAGGACGCACCGATTGCGTATAGAATGGCAAGGAGAAAATGCCCTGCATGGGCAGCATCCTGTTCAGGAAACCGTGATGACGGAATGGGCGGCGTGTGGCATTGCCTGTGCCGTTTTATGGCACTATACAGAGCAGCGGGTGCTGACGGCAGCCAAAAAAGGGGAGAGGTTTGATTATTGGATCGGGGACGATGCGGCAGAGAAGGGGATGGAAGTCAGCGGCACGTTGTCGGATGATGCAGACGAAATGTGGGAGCGTCATCGGCAAAAGCGCAGGCAGTTGCTGTCGTATCCGTCGGATGGCGGCTATGTCGTTATTGTAGGATTCGCGAGGCACGAGATCATTTTTTCCTATCACGCACCGGAGGAGGCAAGAGAATGAAAGCAGGAATTTCGCGGGTAGGCATGGAGCCGGAATGGATTGCGAAGGAAACGGAAAAATCGAATATGCTGATTCGTGCCTGGATGCTGCAAGAACAGGGCGATGTGGATACGGCTTTGAACCTTTATGTGCAGGTGGCCGAAATGGAGGAAGAACTCGCGGACTATTGCCTGCACATCGGCTTACAGGAAAAAGCATGGCATCATCAATACGCGGCGGCAAGCACCTGGGCAACGGCAGGCGAATTGCACCGGGCTTTGCAGCAATGTGAGAGGATGCTGAACGACACAACGCTCTCCTCCGCCATGCAAAAAGTGGTGCGTGAATATTCCGACAAACTCCGCGACCAGCGGCGGCAATGGGTCGCGTTCTGGCGGCAACTCCAGAACGCACAGGAACCGTCGGACGCCGAACCAACCCGACCTGAAAAAGCCCTGTCGGTTGGCTGACAGACAATTTCTGGGCGATACTTTCCGAAGCTTCACGACAAACTTGAACCGATCCGAAATGAGGCATCATGGATCGTTTGATCGCAACCCTTCAGCGTGGTTGGTGGTCGATTGGATTATATGGATACCGCGATTGTAGGGGAACTTATGCTCTGTTTCCCTATGAGGGACTGCCTCCCATTCATCAGGACCTGGATGAAGCGTTTCGATGGTTGGAGGCAGAGCCGCTCTATGAGAATGTTACGACGGTGAAGGTGGAAGATGTAGACCTCAAGGTCTTGGATCAGATTGTCACTCTGCCTGATCTGCGATTGCCCTCGACCTTCACCTTGTTCGTACGTTCACCCTCGCTCCAAAAACGTATTCGCTCCGCCACGGGCTGTCATGTGGATCTATTGCAGCCCATTCCAATCGGAGAACAGGAGCGAGGCTATCTGCTTCACTTTTTCTCTGACCATCAAGGTTGCCTCCACTGGTATCTCTATGTCAATGCCGAGGGCGACCATTGCGTCCTGGTGTCTGGCTATGTCTATGGGTATGATAAGGGGACGAACCGGTGGATCTGCAGGGTCAATGAGGAGGAATGGGCTTACCCCTCCTTCTTCGAGCTTCTCCAGGAAAAGAAGGAAATCTGGTATTGCGCCCCTTCCTTTTCTGAATATTTGTATCGTTATTGGTTGGAGAACGCCATTGCTTTCGATTATCCCAATTCGCTGACGCCTGTACAACTGGCGTATTTGGAGCACTATCAAAGCGAAAAGACAACAACTGAGGTTACATGAGTAACCCAGTGCGCTACCCGACGACCTGCGTGAAGCAATTGGGTACGCGCTCAGTGAGTAAAGCCGAACTGAAGATAGGGCGTCCGGCGGTCTTCGCCTTTCGAATCGCGACCGAGGAAGAAGCTGATCTTCAGTTTTCTGTCGGCCAGGTCGTAGACCGAGTGCCATAGCATGGCCGCCCCCTGCGCCTCTTTCGGAACCGCGACGCACTGGTTGATCGTGCGCACTTCGTCGGGCGTCACCCTGGCCTTACGCTCCGCGATCTCCTGCGTCAGGCGGCGGAAACGGTCGAACGAATTGCCCTCCGGCAGCTTCTCCGTGCCGTAGACGCCCAGCAGGTGGTTGGGGACGATCTGCGGCTTGCCGTGGCCCTCCACCTGATACCGGGTCTTCAGATTTAGAAGCCTCCGGGGCACCTTGCCCCTACGCCTCATAGGGAGCATAGTTCAGGGGCAGGCCCGGCTCCGGCCAGGGCAGCGTTACCAGGCGACCGGTATGGGATAAGGTGATGAAGGCGGTGCGCAGATCCGGCCCGCCGAAGCAGAGATTGGTGGTGTACCGGTCGCCCATCGGCACGACACCGAGGATCTCCCCGGATGGCGATACGGTGGTGATCTCCCCGGAGATCAACGTGGCGACGCAGATGTTACCGGCTGCCGTGACGGCGAGGCTGTCCAGGCGACGGTAACCCGGAAACTGGCAGAGCAGTCTGCCGCCATGTGGGCTCGGCCAGGGCTCCCTGGCAAGCTCGCCCGGCCCCCGTACTGCAAACGCCCAGAGCCGCCCTGTCTCCGTCTCCGCCACATAGAGCGTGTTCCCGTCGGGCGACAGGCCGATGCCGTTCGCCCCGCCGGCCACCGGATAGGCGGCCTCGACGATCCGGCTGCCGTCGGCATCGGCCCAGTACACTCCGCCGTGGTCGCGGCTGCGAGGCCGGACTTTGCCCAGGTCGGTAAACCAGAAGCCGCCGTGTCGGTCGAAGACGAGATCATTCGGCCCGCGCAGGGCGTATTCGCCGCAGCGGTCGTACAGGCGCTTCACTTCGCCCGTCGCGGGATCTATCCGCTCGATCTGCCCGGTGTCGTAATCGGCAGGCGTGCCGTAGGGCCGGAGCAGCCCCTCCTCTTCGATCCATCCGAAGCCCCCGTTGTTGCAGCAGTAGAAGGCTCCATCCGGGCCGATTGCCAGTCCGTTCGGCCCGCCGCCCGGCGTCGCCACCACCGACTTCTCCCCGTCCGGACCGACGCGGGTGATCCGGCCTGCGGCGATCTCCACCAGCACGATACTGCCATCGGGCATCGCTACCGGCCCTTCCGGAAAGCGAAGCCCCTCCGCCAGAAGGCGTGGAGTGGTTGTATTCATGGTTCTCCTCGTTCTAGCCTCGCTTCTCCATCGTCGCCTGCCAGATCTCGCGTTCGGCCTTATGGGGGTCGTTGACGAGGGTGCAGTGTACGTCCACGAGCATGGTGGCGCGGGTCTTCAGATCATAGGCAGGCCAGCGAGGCGCGCCCGTCGCCTGGGGATGGCCGGTCCGTGCAAAGCTGGTCCACACCTCCCCGAAGTTGCGCGCCGCCTGGAACCGGTCCGGCCCCGTGCCCATCAGGCCCCCCAGATCCGCGTTCTCGAACTTGGCCTGGATCTCCGTGGCGTGACCGGCCCGAAGCGTCCAGTCCGTGTTTTTGATCGGCCAGTTGGATTCGTAGTCGTAGCGATACATATAGACCGGCGCGCCATGCTGATGTACCTTGCTCTCCGCCTCCGCCAGCGTGCCGCCCCACATCCCGCAGGTCGAGATCGCGATGAACAGCTCCACGGGGGAGGCATTGGGGCGCTCGCGCCGAAATACCGGGAGGAGGACGTCCGCCCGCTCCGCACCGAACTGGGCGCGGAGGCGCGCCACCACGGCCGCGTCATCCATTTTGAAGACTTCCGGGTTCTCCCAGTAGAAGAAGGTCGCCTCGTCCCGGTTCTGGCCGATAAGCAGGGGAACGTGGGAGACGTAGGGCGCCGGCGCGGGCACGAACGGATGCTGGGAGATGACGGCTCCATCGAGCATTGGGCCGAAGCCGCCGGGCAGCCGCACGGTCTTTCCGGAGGGGCCTTGCCCGCCGTTCTGCACTGCCAGAAGCTGCTCCAGCGGCAAGTCGGCCAGTTTGTGGAGCTGGTCCGGCGGGATCTCCAGCAGGTCCAGCACCGCCTTCGCAACCGCCGTCGCCTGCGGCTTCTCGGTGACGCGCAGCATCGGGCCGCTCATCACGCCGGCTTTGTGGAAGAGCCCCTGGGCGGAGGGCATCGCCATCAGGGCCGAAGTCTTCGCGCCGCCGCCGGATTCGCCGAACACGGTCACATTATGGGGGGCGCCGCCGAAGGCCGAGATGTTGTTATGTACCCACCGGAGCGCCTCGACGATGTCGAGCATCCCGACGTTGCCGGAGGCCGCATAGGCGTCGCCTCCCAACTCGCCCAGGTACAGATACCCCATGATGCCGAGGCGATGGTTGCTCGCGACCACGACCACATCGTGGTTGGCGGCCAACTGTCCGCCGTCCTGGGCCGTGCTGCCCGCCGAACCGGTCGAGAACCCGCCGCCATGGTTGTAGAAGAGGACAGGGCGCTTCTTCCCGTCGATGGCCGGGGTCCAGACGTTCAAGACCAGGCACTCCTCGCCCGGCTGCGGCTCGCGCTCCCCATAGACCGTCTTCGCCGATTGCGGCGCGGGGGTGCCGAGCATCAGGGCATCCCGCACTCCCGTCCAGGGCTCTACTGGCGGCGCGGGCTTGAAGCGGTTGGCGCCCGACACCGAGCCGCCATAGGGAATTCCCTTGAAGGCGAGCGCGCCTCGGCTGTGGCCGCCACGCAGCTTGCCGTTGGCGGTCTCCACGGTCACATACGGCTCGGTGACCAGCGTGGACTTGGAGAGCCCCTCGGCCGCGGCGGCTCGGTCGGCCATCCACAACGACGCTGCTCCCGCTGCGCACAGACCGGTCCCGACGCCCAGCAGTTCCCTGCGGCTCACAAACGGTGTCCTGTCCATAGAATATCGCTCCTTTGCCCTGTATCCATCAGAGGCGTGCATGCACTCTGGACACAGCCTCTCACATTCTCTCGCATTGCCCCTCTCTTTCCATGCCGGCGACCGAGATTCCTTCTGCAGGAGCCATGGCTCGGTGGGTTCCAGTCCGCTGATTTGCCGAGACTAAGGTATACTATTTTGAAAGGGTTATGCCCCATATTTCCCCTCACAGGAGAAAACCGTGACACAACTCTCGCTCTCTACCTCTGCCGCGCGGGCGCTGCTGCTGGCGGCGCAGGGGGTGTCGGATCGCCCCGCCAAGCCGGTCCGGAAGGAGGATGTCCTCGCCGCGATCCGGAGGATGTGCCTGCTCCAGATAGATACCATCAGCGTCGTGGCCCGCAGTCCCTACCTGGTGCTCTGGAGCCGGCTGGGAGCCTACGAGCCGCGCTGGCTGGATGAATTGCTGGCGGAGGGGGCGCTGTTCGAGTACTGGTCGCACGCGGCCTGCTTTCTGCCCATCGAGCACTATGGCCTGTACCGGCGACGCATGCTGGAGTACGCCGCCGAAGAAGACTACCTGAACCGGGGCGGCCCGGAGCACGCGGAGGCGCTTAACCTGGTACTGGCCCACATCCGTGAGCGGGGAGCTGCCCGCTCCGTCCACTTCATACGCGAGGATCGGAAGGCGGGGACGTGGTGGGACTGGAAGCCGGAGAAGATCGCGTTGGAGCGCCTCTTTAACGCAGGCGTCCTGATGATCGCGCGGCGCGAGGGCTTTCAGCGCGTCTACGACCTGCAGGAGCGCGTGCTGCCAGACTGGGACGATGCACAGACGCCGACGCGCGAAGCCGGATCGCGGGAATTCGCCCTCCATGCGGTGAAAGCGCTGGGGATCGCCACCGCGCCCTGGGTGGTTACCTACTTCAAGGGTTTTCTGTATAAGCGCAACGGCGGCGCCCGCATCGCCTCGATGCTGGAGGATCTGGCTCGGGAGGGGATGCTGGCCCGCGTCCAGGTCGAGAACTGGCGGACGCCCGCGTATGTGCACCACGCAAACCTGCCGCTGGCAGAACAGGCTGCGGAGGGCGCGCTCCAGCCGACGCGGACGACCTTCTTCTCCCCCTTCGACCCCATCGTCTCCAATCGGGAGCGGGCTAAGGCGCTCTTTGGGTTCGACTATCGCATCGAGACCTACACCCCGGCCCCTAAGCGCGTCTACGGCTATTTCAGCTTGCCGATCCTACACCACAATGCGCTGATCGGGCGGCTCGACGCGAAGGCGCATCGAAAGCAGGGCCTGTTCGAGGTCAAGGCGATCCACCTGGAGAAGGACGTACCGATAACGGAGGAGTTGGTCGCGGACGTGGCGGCGGCGCTTCGGGAGTGCGCCGAATGGCATAAGACCCCGGAGGTCGTCATTCAGCGCTCCGATCCGGCGGAGTTAGCCGAACGGTTAGCGGCAGCGCTGCATTAACTTGCGAGTGGAAAGGGCAAGCCGCAGGATCTCTCCTGGGAACTTGGCGTGACTTCCGCCTCTTCAGAGCATCTATTCTGTGAGAGAATGCGTGCATTGTGAAAAGCAGGGGAGGGTGATGATGAAATCGTGGGTGCGGATATTGGTGCTTGCCTGGCTTGCCGGAGTTTCCCTGATGGCGCAGGGGCAACAGGCGCCTCCGCTGCAGGTCACGCAGTGGCTGCAGGCGCCACAAGGCTTTCGTGGGCAGTGGAGCGCGCTACGTGGGAAAGTGGTCGTTCTGGAGTTTTGGGCGACCTGGTGTTCGCCCTGTGTCCACGCCATTCCTCACTTAAACCAGCTTGCGAACGAATTCCGCAATCAAGATATTGCGTTCCTGGCGGTAACGGACGATGACGCGGATCGTCTGAAACCGTTTCTCGCCAAGCAGCCCATCAACGCGATCATCGGGATCGATAGAGAACGCAAGAGCTGGAAGACCTTTGCGGTACCCTCCATCCCGCACACCATCCTCATCGGGAAAGACGGCAGCATCCTTGGCGCCACTCTCCCCGAGAACATCACCGCCGATGTGTTGCGAACGGCGCTGGCGGGTGGGAAGCCGACGCTGCCGCCCAAAGAGGGTATCGAATGCGACCTCGAATGGGACGATCACTCCCTCGAATGGCGCGATGGCGTCGTGCCGACCATGTACGCCATTGTCAAACCCATTAAGACTACCGCTGCCGGATACTTGCCTCGTCCGGACCACATCACTGCCGACGGGGTTCCGCTCATGGTTTTGGCGCAGATTGCGTACCAGACCGACTACTTCCACATGGATTGGCGTATGCCCCAGAGCGACCAGGTCTATCGGGCTGCCTTCCGGGTGCCGGAGGAGCGTAAGGACCACCTGCTGCCCTATATGCAGCGGACGTTAACGGACCTCTTCGGCATGCAGATGCGTTGGGAAGACCAGGACCGCGATGTCTATGTGCTTCGGCGCATCGAAGGGCGCTCGGCGCTGCCGGAATCGCGTGCGGACCAAGAGTTGTTACAGATGTTGCGTGGGAAGATCACACTGCGGCGTCAACCTATCCGCAAGCTGTGCGAACTCCTTACCAACTCCCTGGGCAAGATTACGGTGGACGAGACAGGTATGGCGGGAAACTACGATGTAGATCTGGTTTACCAACCGGGACAGCCCACAGTGCTTACGCAGGCTCTCGGTAAGATCGGGTTGGAAACGGTAAAGATGCGGCGGTCCGTGCGCATTCTCGTAGTGACACCGGAAGAGGGAGGGGAGAAGAAACTATAACCCTTCTCGGCGAGATGGGTGAAGAGAGATTTTGAGAGGGTCGGGGATAAAATCCCCGGCCCTCTCAAAATTCGGGATGGCTTATGTCGTTTTTGTTTCCGTTTTTTAGAGGGAGCCGCCGCTGCGGTCAATATCCGCCCATTCCAACGAGGGGCCGCCGGGCGTCGGAGTGCCGGATGCGCCGTTGGCGGGAACCGGGTCCAGCCCCCCGCCGCACTCCGGACAGAAACGGAAGGTGACATTGGTGACGAGCGTGCCGCACTGTGCACAGGTGCGCAGCCCGGCGCTGGTATGGACGCGGGGATAGTCGCCGCGCAGCAGGCGCTGGTACTGATCGCTCTGCGACCACTCCTGGATCTCCCGGGCGCGCAACGCCGGGAAGGGGTGGGTCTGGCGGGCCAGCATGATGAACTTGTATGAGAGGACCAGCAGATTGTCGTCCATATCCTCGTACAGGTCGGCCTGCTTGACGAACTCCTCCGGGTTCAGGTCGTCCGCAAGCCGCCGCGACCCGCCGGAGAGCTTGAGATCGCCGGAGATGCAGATGCGCGGATCCTGCACTGTCAGCAGCCCGGCACGGTCCGCCGTCAGCTCCGATTTCCGGGTCCAATAGTAGAGGGCATAGAGCAGCCCCTGTGAGAGCACAAAACCGGGGATCGTCAGAAGGCTGGCGGAGGAGGCCAGGATGTTCCCCAACAGGATCGCCATGGTGTGATAGAGCATGTGTTCGGCCTTGATGTGGCCCAGTTCGTGGCCGATCACCTCCAGCCGCTCCGCGTCGTCGAGGAGATCCACCATCGCCGTCGTCATTACGATGGTATGGCGCTTCATGCCGATAGCCCAGGAGTTGGGCATCGGGTGCTGCAGTAGATAGAACTCCGGCTCTTTCACATCCAGAATGGCGCAGGCTTCGCGCAGGTCGTTGTAGAGGCGGGAGCACTGGCGCGGGGAGACGCGGATACTGTCTCCGGTATAGACGGCGCGGACATACTTCTCCGCGCCCAGGTCGGACATCCAGCGCAGCAGACGGTCGAGGCCGGGGGTACGTCGCAAGGCTTCCAGCGCGGCGCGGTCCGCCGGATGCTCGAAGGCGGCGCTGGACAGTCCCGGAAAGCGGACGCGCGCCGGTACGGACAGGTCAGGGGTAGCAACCATTGTTTCCAAACACTCCTTTCAGAACCCTAGCTCGCGGCTTCGATGGTCGCGAAACCCAGTCCCTCGCACTGCGCTAGAAACTCCGCACAGGAGGTGGGGATCGGCAGGCTGGCCTTCATCTCATCGTTGTAGCGGCGGACGATCTCCTGAGCGAAGGAGAGCGGGCTCATCGGCATGATGAGCAGCCGCATGGTGAAGGGGAGCTGCGGTGCGGTCCGATCCTTGAGACGTTTGATCACATCGTCCGCGTTCTCCCCGATAAAGACCTCGTTCAACTGGATCATGGGGCGATTGATATTGAAATACACCTTGATCGGCTTATTGAGGTCCAGGTGCGACGACGCCAGCGGCGGCATCTGCGGCGGCGCGGGAGGCGCTGTCGGTTCCGGCGGCGCCGGGGGCGGCGGGACGACAGGCTCCGCGTTTAGAACCGGCGGCTCCGGCGTCACAGGCTGGCTCTCTACCGGGGGAGCGACGGGCACGACCGGCGGCTCCGGCATGGTCGTCGCCTCGATAGACGCGCTCGTCTCCGCTGCGAGGACATGCGGCTCGAAAGTCGCCATCGGTGGGGTAGGCGGTAGCTCGGTGGGTGCGGTGAAGGTAGCCATAGGCGGAACGGACGGCGGCTCCGGCGTCGTTGGCGCGGACGCGGCAGGCCAGGCTGGCCTCTCGTATGCAGGCGTAGTATGGAACACCGGGGGCGCAGGGGGCAGCTCCTCCTCGGCAGGAGCGCTCGTCTCCGCCGTAAAGACGGGAGCGATGGGCGGCTCTGCGGGCGCCTCGAACGTTGCTGCAGGCGGAGGTGTCTCCGTGTGCGGCTCCGGAAGCGGCTCCCACTGAACTGCCTCTGCCGTCGGGGGAGCAGGCGTCTCCGGTGCAGCGACCGGTTCCTCCATCGTGACGACTGCGGTTGTATGCGGAAGATCGAAATCGGATGGGGCTCCCTGTGGTTCGGTGTAGGGCTCCTCTGCGACGCTCTCCGGTTCTACCGCTCCGGCAGCCTCTATCGGCGGCTCCGTGTCCGTCGCGATGGGCGTCTCGACCGCCGCAGTCACCGGAGGGATCTCCGTACTGACCGGCGGGGCAGGCGGCTCGGCGAAGGCTTCGGCAACGGGCGGCATCGGGGCGGACGGTACGTCGTGCGCCTCCTCGCTGACGGACGTATATGCGGTATCGATAGCGGGCGGTTCCGGCGCTTCCGCGACGGGGGCTGCCGCCTCCTGCGCTGCGAACGCTTCGACGTCCGTTGGGGCTGCGGCGGTCGGTATCTCCCCTTCCGCTTCCGCATCGGCGGCGACCGGGGGCGTCTCCGCGACCGGCGGGGCCTCTGTCGGCGGCGGGGGCTCGGTAGCGGGCGGCGCCTGCGCCGGCTTGGGCGGTTCCGGAGAGAGGAACGAGAGCGCTTCGTCCAGGAAGTCGGGACGAGCTTCCGAAGCTGGAGCGGGCGGCGGAGGCGTAGCCGTCTCCGGCGTGGAGTGCGCCGTTGTCTCCTCCTGCCTCACTCCGCAGTAGGGGCAGAACTTGACGGGCTGGTCGAGAACGTGTTTGCAGGTGGCGCAGACGCGCTGCGTGGGGGAGGTGGTCCCCCGGCGCAGGGTGGTCAGCGAACGGAACACATCGGCCACCGTCCGAACGCTATCGAAGTTGCCCTGCCCGACGAAGCGAATACGAAAAAACTGGTCGTTGCGGAGGCGGAGCGCGAGCCGGCAGGCGGGGACGCCGCCGAAGGTCTCGACATCGCTGAAGGTGACGAACTGCACGTCGCTGATCGGGAAGAAGTGCGGCAGTATATCGCT
>DATGIG010000170.1:0-9137 GCA_035295825.1 Chthonomonadaceae bacterium
CGATATAGGCGGCTCGCTGCGGTTTGCCCGCCAACTCTACCAGGCCCAACCCTTCGGCGAATTGCCAGGCTCGACGATATTGCAGAGGGATGGCCATTTGCCCCTGCAGATCAATAAATCCCCATCGCTTGCCGACCTGGACGGCTGCCAGTCCTTCGACAAACTCGCGGGCACGATCATATTCCGGTTCAATGACCAGTGCGCCCTCTGCATCCAGATAGCCATACTTGCCGTTGACCTTCACCGCCGCCCGTCCTTCACAAAAAGGCCCCAGCACAGCGTACTGCGGTGGCACGACCGCCGCACCGGCTTGATTGATAAAGCCGCTTAAACCATTCTGTTCAATCCAGTAGCGACGTGGTAAAACCGTATCGGACATCATAAGCCTATCCTCTTGCAAATGCGCGAACTGTGGACACCGGATTTGATATACCGGTATATCAAACGGATTATAACACGGTAGAATCGCCTTTGTCAAGGTGTAGGGAGCAAATTTCGTCCAGCTTTCGGTCTGCACGATCCGTGTTGTAAAGCAACCGATGATGCTGAGGGAGAATCCGTGCGTTCCTTGACAAAGCAGCGCTCCAGTGTCATAATCAGGCTGATAGACCGGTATATCTTTCAATTCATTGCAAGCCAACTTGGAGATGCGTCCGTACCGGAGATATAGGATCTCCAAGGCGAAGTCAGGGAGTATATGGCAATTACGATACGCGATGTCGCTGCAAAAGCAGGAGTCACAAAAGCAGTGGTCTCCGCGGTACTCAATGAGCGCCAGACCACCGTTCGGGTTGCCGAGGAGACACGTCGCCGTGTGCGGCAAGCTGCCCAGGAACTGAACTACCGTCCCAACGCCCTGGCGCGCGGGCTGGCGCGCAAACGCACAGATACGATCGGGGTCATTCCCCAGTGGCCGGTTTACCTCTCCGTCTGGTCGGGTTTTACCGGTGAGATGATGCAGGGCATCGCAAGGGCTGCGATCCGGGAGAGTTACGGTGTCTACCTGGATTTCCAGAAGGTCGATCCGGAACAGTTGGTCGCATCTGTTACTGATGGCCGCATCGACGGCGCACTGCTCTGGAGGTTTCCCGCCGACCTTATGGCGGAACGCCTGCTTGAACAGGACTTTCCGGCGGTCATGATGTTCGGTCCGCACGACAACCCGGATGTCTGGTATGTCGACTGCGACAACCGGCTCGGAGGGCGCATGGCGACCGAGTATCTTTTGCGTCTGGGCCACACGCGTATCCTGCATTTGACGGGTAGTCAGGGCGAACGCTTTCTGGAGGACCGTTGTCTTGGCTACCAGGATGCCTTGCGCGCGGCCGGTGTGCCTCTGCGCCCCGAGTGGATCGTCGATGTGGGCTGGGAGCCCGACGGCGATTCTCTGTTTGCCCAGATAAAGGCGTTGCTGGATGCACCCGACCGTCCAACTGCGGTATTCGCCTGGTACGATGGCGCCGCGATCAAAATGCTCCAAAAGGCGCGTGAATGGGGAATGCGCGTTCCGGAGGACCTTTCGGTGATCGGCTTCGACTCGACGGCACAGTGCCTTCTCACGACGCCGACCCTGACGAGTATCCGTCAGCCGATCCAAGAAATAGCGGACCTGGCAGCGACTATGCTCATTCAGCGTATCCGCGGAGAAGAGGTCTTTCAAACGCACCACCTCTTTGCCCCAACATTGGACGAACGGGGCTCATGTATGCCATTGCATTGTTAGTGGCGGACGACGAAACGAACAGCGCTCAATCCATAACAGGAGCCTCCGTAATTCCCGTCTACCTCGTCCGCAGCGATCAGGATCGACTTGAAGAGAGCCTCATTGAGGCTGATAGGAACGGCAGTCGGCTCGACCAGGGAGGATCCGTTCGCACGGGGCAGCTCCATGGTCTGGGATGGGGTGAGCGCGTGCCAGTTAACGCCGTCCGAGGAGCCGTAGATCCGCACCTTGCGGAAACCGCGATCCGTCAGATTCGCCTGATTGTGGTTCCAGATCAGGATCGTTTCCACCTCTTGCGGCTGTGCGAAATCGAAGCGCACCCAGGCGGGCGAAGGGGGAAGGCCCGGTAGGGGAGGCTGCGCAGCGGGCCGGTCGGCGGTATGCCACATGGTCTGGGCTGCCTCTGCGTTGTCGTGCAGCGCGCCGAGCATCCCCGATCCATCCACCAGATGCTGCGCTGCCTGCATGGCGGTAAAGACCGACGAGGGGGTGACGGTGATCGCCTTCGCCGGGATGACATGGCTCAATGGAGGCGCCACGAAATGGACGGCGCTCAGGCCATAATACGCGCTGCCGTAGTTTCCGCCCGCTGCCTCCGCCGCGATGATCACTGCCTTGAACGGCCGGTCGGCAGCAGGATTGGGAACGGTGGTCGGCAGCGCAAGAGGCATGCCGCTCGCCTGCGGGAGTTCGATACCGGATGTCGGCGTCAGCAGAATCCAGGTCGTGCCGTCGGAGGATCCGTAGATGCGCGTTTTGCGAAACCCCCGATCCGTCAGTCGGGCCTGGTTGTGATTCCAGATCTGGATCGAAGCGAATCGGGTCGGGCGGGCAAAATCGAAGCGAACCCACGCCGGTGAGGGGGAGAGCCCTTTTGCCGGCGGGGTCGATGCGGGCGCACCGACGGAGTGCCACATCGTTTTGGCGTTCTCCTCGTTGTCATGGGCGGCGCCCCATATTCCCGAACCATCCACCAGATGCTTCGCCGCCCGCTCCTGGTCATACACGCTGGAGGGGGTGACGGCGATCCGATCCCCTGGGATGGCAGGATTCAGCGTTCCGAGTAGGAAGACCGCGCCCACATCTCCCTGGGCCGCAGCGCGGGTGAAGAACTCCACGGCTTTTGCATTGTTCTGGGGAACGCCATCCCCATCCCGATAGCGTTGGCCCATCCGCAACTGCCCATAAGCGTCGCCTCCCTTAGCCAGGTTCTGATCGTACTCCGGGTTATCCGCTCCGGGGTCTGCAGGATGGTTTTCGACGTACTTCTCCGCGTAAGCCACAAGGTCATTGCCGCCCACGCCAGGTGCGGTTTTCAGGAAGGTATAGACGCGGCGCATGTCCTCGATTTTTCTGGGAGCAGGATGGATCAGGAGCGCCAGTTGCGTTTCAAACTGTGCCACCGTCCGCCAGTACTGATCGCTTGCGCCGCCGGATCCATGCATTTCCGGGGATGTAGGGCCGGGAGGTAGGGAGAGGCGTCCCGGTTGCCCCTTCATCGCTGCCTCCTCAAGCGCCACCCCCAGCATCGGATCGGGGTTGTGTTCGGCGAGACGGTACCAGATCTCCGGATTGAACGGGTTGGATAGCAGCGCGTCGCGAAGGAGCTTGACGCCCAGGGTCCGCTTGTCCTCTTCGGGGAGTGCGCGGAAGAGGTTCGCCCCGATGCGTGTATCCATGTAGGGCTTCAAACCGACGTTCATTGCCAGCGCGAGGCCGAGATGGTATTCCGCTCCCGCCCAAAAATAGAGGTCTCGATAGCGGATCTGCGTGCCCGGATCCTCATCGAAATACCACTGGGCAGTCGTTGCGTCCGGCCCTCCGGCAAAGGCCTGCTCGATCTCAGCCGTCCAGGCCCCATTCACGTATTGGAACGAGATGAGATTGGCATGTCCCGGCTGACCGGCCCACATCGCCGGCTTGTTCAGAGAGGTATAGAGATCGACCGTCCCCTTGGAGATGGGAACGCACATGCCGCCATGAACGATGCGATCCGGCCAGGCATCCCAGAACCACTTGGAGGGATTCAAGGAGTTGGCGATCAGGTCGTCATCCCCGCGATACGGGCCGTAGGTGTGGTAGCGGTCCGGACCGTATTCGCCCTGGAACGCCGACCAGATGTAATTCGCCTCGCTCAGCGGGACGGGGTGGGCCAGCGGCATGAGAAGCGGCCAGGGGGCGGAGGCGATCGGAAACAGGGGCCAGGGCATCGGTCTGCCGTCAATCGTCGGGGTAGAGGTGGGTTTCGCCTCATTGATCTCGATAAGGTGGCGCAGCCAGTCGATGGTCTTCGGCTTGGGGTCACGCGCGGCCGGACGCTGGCCCAGGAGGACCATCGCATACTTGAGCCGTTCCCCAAACCATACCGTTTTCTTGACACCCGCGAGGAAGGGCGCAGGGATCGCATGTTGGGCGAGGTTCGCCTTCAACTGCTCCTGTAGGTCCGCGTTCTGAAACAGATCGGCGGCAGCAATCTGCGACTGCTTCATAAAGTCCGCGATCCGACGCGTGAACTCTTTCTCCTCATTGGAGCCGGGGAACTGCAGGGATTCGTCTACCCAGAAGCCGGGCTGGTAGTCTCGGCCGATCTCCGCGTTGCCACCGGGCTTTTCCACATCCTTGATCCGCTTGGCGACGGATACCGCAACGACCAGCGAGCGATATTTCGTCAGGATTTTATCTCCCAGTTGGGTGCGTAGTTGCGCATAGTTCTGTAAAATACTGGGGTCCGGCGGAAACACGCTGCCGAACATCGCATCCCGCAGCATCCCGTCTTTTCGAACTTCCGCCAGACAGCTCTCCGGCACGGCCTGATTGTTCTGGCGCAGCTCTTGAAGGACCGTCTTTTCCGCCCAGTCCAGGTAGGCGTTCCGCACCTCCGGGGTCAGTTTCCCTCCCGCGCTCTGCAGCACAGGGCCGACCTGGGTGTAACACTCCTTGCTCAACGTGGCGGCATCCGGCAGAGCCCATGCCCTGGAACCCGCAGCTAGGGCAGAAAAAAGTGCAAGTCCCACAAGAAGGACGCATTTCGGACGAAACATGAGGATTTTCTCCTGAATGAGGTGAGGCTTGAACATAAATACTTTCTCGACCTTTAGACGGTTCTGTTGAGGCAGGAGTTACATGTTTGGAAGTGTCGCAAGTTCCGGTAGTGGCGGACTAACCGGATAAATGTCAAACGCTTTTTCGGCGCGGGCGGAGGAATGAGCAGACGCTTTGGCGAATGATGAGGATATAGTTGCTATACAGACCCAGGATTGCCGCAAGCGATGGCAATTCCTCAGGGCGTTGTGAGCCACATTTCTATCACAGCCCCTCGATACCCTCAAAACCTCCGGGGCGTTGGCGAATAGGAGCACGCGATTGAAACGTATTTCCTGGCTGTTTTTCCCCCTGGCATACTGTCTGCTCTTGGTCGTTTCCGGATATGCCTCCGCGCAAAGCGGACCCTCGAACCTCATTTCCGGCATGGTATGGCGGAACATCGGCCCCTTCCGGGGCGGGCGCGTCTCTGCGGTGACCGGCGCCATCGGGCAGCCAGGCGTGTACTATATGGGGCTGCCGATGGGAGGGATCTGGAAAACCACCAGCGCCGGCACGACCTGGTTCCCTGTGTTCGATTCGATCAAAGAGGTGTCGTCGGTCGGCTCGATAGAGGCGACGCCCTCCGATCCGAATGTCCTTTACGCGGGCATGGGCGACATGCTCGCAGGCGGGGGGATCAGCAGGGGCAATGGCGTCTACAAATCTACCGATGCCGGTAAGACGTGGCGGCACATGGGGCTCGACAAGACCGAACATATCCCGTCGATCCTGGTGGACCCGCACAATCCCAACCTTGTCATGGTCGCAGCCGAGGGGCCAACGACCGTCAAGTCCGATGCGCGCGGACTCTACCGTAGTACGGACGGAGGCGTCACATGGACCAAAACGCTCAACATAGACGACACAACCGGCGTACAGAAGATCACCTGGGCCTTTGACCATCCGGAGGTGATGCTCGCCACGACCATGCGCAACTACTCCCCGCCAGGGCAGATCCGAGGGTTCGGGGGCGGGCAGGATCAGGGGCCTTCCGGGACCCGGCTCTTCAAGTCTACGGATGAGGGGTTGACCTGGAAGGAGATCACCGGCAAAGGATTGCCCGCACTCGCCGGGCGGACGTGCGTCGCCATCGCCATGAACACCGGGGCCAGGCGCATGTTCCTGGTGGGCAATTTCGGCCTGTATCGCTCGGATGATGGCGGCGATACCTGGAAGCAGATGGATGCTGCCGACCGGCGGGTCGGCAATGGGCAGGGCGGCTACAACTGCGGCGTCTATGTCAACTCCCAGAACCCGGACATCGTCTATGTCATCAACACCTGCAGCTATCGGTCTCTCGATGGGGGCACGACCTTCACAGGGTTTAAAGGCGCTCCCGGCGGCGACGACCCGCAGCAGATGTGGATCGACCCCACGAATGGCAGCCGCCTCTTCCTGGGCACCGATCAGGGCGCGACGGTCTCCCTCGATGGCGGGCAGAACTGGAGTTCCTGGTATAACCAGTCCACCGCACAGGTCTATCACATTTCGGTAGACAATCAATTCCCCTATTGGGTCTATGCCACGCAGCAGGACAGCGGCTCGGTCGCCACGATCAGTCGCGGCAACTTTGGCGAAATCACGTCCCTCGACTGGCTGCCCCATCCTGGCTATGAGTTCGGCTCCATCGTGGCCGATCCGCTGAACCCGAAAGTGAGCTATGCCGGCGGTCCCGGCGGCGGCATTATCCGGACGACCTATCCGAGCGGTCAGTGGATCAACGTCAGCCCCAGTATGGATTCCAAGCTCTCGCTCCGCAAGGTCAGCAACCAGCCGCTCCTCTTCTCACCCAAGAACCCGCATGAGCTCTTCACCGCATTCCAGTATGTGATGTCCACCACGGACGGCGGGAAGCACTGGCGCAAACTCAGCCCGGACCTCTCGCTGAAGCCGGGTGAGAAAGCGCCTGCCAGTCCGGGCAGCCCGGCGGCTGTAGCCGCAGGCAACCAGCCGGAGGAAGAGGAGGATGTCGATGCGGAGGAGGAAGAGCAGCAGGGCAGGCCAGGCGGCGCGATCGAATCGATCTCCGTTTCGAATGTTGACGGGAATGTGATCTGGGCGGGTACCAGTAACGGCCTAATCAAGCTAACGCGGGACCATGGGACGACGTGGGACGACGTCTCTATTCCGGACCTTCCGAATGCCAATCGCGCGGACATCTCGGCCATAGACGCCTCCCACCAGGATGCCGGCGTAGCCTATGTGGCTGTGGACTGCCACGGTATGGGCGACTATAAGCCCTATCTCTACCGCACACGCGACTATGGGAAGACCTGGACTCAGATCGTGACCGGCCTGCCGGATAATATGGTCGGAGGGAGTTTTGCCCGTGTGATCCGTGCGGATACGGTCCGGCAGGGCCTCCTCTTCGCCGGCACGGAGAGCTCCGTCTACTTCTCCACGGACGATGGGGACCACTGGCAATCCCTCACCCTGAACCTCCCGAACACCTCCTGTCGGGATATGGTCGTAAAGGACAACGACCTGGTCGTGGGGACCTACGGTCGCGGGTTCTGGATCCTGGACGATATTTCGCCGTTGCGACAGATGGCGCAGGCGAGCGCGTCGAAACCGGCGTATCTGTTCAAGCCCGCCGTGGCGACCCGCGTTCGGCGCAATGTGAATGGCGACACACCGTTCCCACCCGAGGTGCCACACGCCGAGAACCCGCCATTGGGAGCGATCCTCTACTACTATCTCGCCTCGCCGCCACAGGGGGAGATCACGCTGGAAGTCCGCGATTCGCGAGGGAAGGTGGTATCCCATATGTCCAGCGCAGCGCCCCATGCCCTCGCCGAACCGCCGCCGCCTATCCCCGATTTCTGGGTAGAGAAGCCTGCTCCTCTCCCTGCAACACCGGGCCTGAATCGCACAAGCTGGAACCTCCGGTACGACTGCCCGGCGGTTTTCAATCACTCCTATGAGATCAATGCCAACCCCGGCCAGACGCCCGCCTCACCGGAGGGTCCACTCGTGCTCCCCGGCGAATATACCATTACATTGACGGTGGATGGAAAGAGCTATCGGCAAACCTTGACTGTGAGGAACGATCCGCGCTCGCCTGCCTCCTACAACGATCTGCTGGCGCAGCACGCACTCCAGATGTCGCTCTGCCAATGCACTCAGGAGGCCTGGGACTGTTTCCATCAGGTCGCGGATACCCGATCCGCGCTGGATGCCATCCTCAAGGCGCATCCGCCGGATGAGGTCGCATCGGCGGCGCGCGCCCTCGATGGCAAGCTGCTGCTGGTGAATGGCAGTCTGGCTGGCGGCCGACGGTTCGGCGGCGGGGGCGGACCTCCCGGCGCGGGTGGCGCTCCCCGCCAGCCGACCTTTATGGCGGTGAACGGTACGGCGGCGCGCCAGCTCACCACGCTCGACTCTGGCGACATGGCTCCTGGAGAAGCGATTCGCAAGGCGTGTATGGCGACGTGTGCGGATATGCAGGGTGCTATGAAGAGTTGGGAGACGCTCCGTAGGACCGATCTGCCCGCCTTCAATGCGTTGCTGGCGAAGAATAACCTGAAACCCGCCGGCAATTTGCAAACGATGGCGTTACCGGAGATCAAACAGCCCGCTGCTCATGAGGCGAAGGCGGGGTCAAAATGAGCCAGGCGCTGTCGTAGCCGTATGGGGAGTTCCTTGCCATCGGCAGGGAGCCGGTCAGGAGAGGGCTGCCAGGGTGCGGCGGAGAAAGGCGACGGCCTCGCTCGTCTGCGCTTCAATGAGGCCGTGGAGGATGAGCGGGCCGGTAAACCCTGCACGCTGCAGGAGCGACAGATAGAGCGGGTAGTCCAGGAGGCCGGTTCCTGCCGCCTCCTGGCCAGCCTCTCCGTCGTGGCTCAGATCCTTCGCATGCGCAATGACGATGTCCTGTCCCAACAGATCCACCGCCTCTTCGAGAATGGTGCGCATGGATGGCAACTCCCCGGTGTGGAAGATGTTCGCCCCGTCCATCACCACCTTGAGCCGGGGAGACTGCAAAGTGTCGAGCAGCAGCCGGGCTTTGCGGGCGGAATCCACCACATTGGACACCTCAGGCTCAAAGGCCAGGATCACCCCGGTCTCCTCCGTCAGCGTGAGGGCCTCTTCCATGGTGTGCAGCAGGTCGGCCCAGGCGCCCGGCGCATCGTTATCGGGATGCCGTCGCCACATGCTAATAGGATCGCGCGTCCCGGTGCAGAGCGTAATGATGGAGGTACCGAGGCGTTCGCAGTTACGGGCGAGTTCGCGCAGTCGCAGCAGACCATCCCGCCGGGCATTGAGATCGGGATCGATCATGTTGAAGGTCCCATTGATGGCCGACATGGTGATGCCCAGCGTGGCAAAG
>DATGIG010000171.1:0-3991 GCA_035295825.1 Chthonomonadaceae bacterium
GCGGACAACCCCGGCATGATCGCTCTGGCCCGCCTGGCCCGCCGCCTGCTCCCTGCATAGCCCGTTTCGGGAAGCAATTTTCCGGAAGGAGTCTGTCATCAAGCGTCGAATCGTTGGGTAGCGATGGGAGTATCAGCGACCTGAGAGGAGTTCCGGCACATGAGGAAGGCATTCATCCGTGGGCTGATCGTATTCTGTGCTCTCTGCATGCTCGCCAGAATGGCCTGGGCCGATCAGACCACTAAGCAGGAGAAGTTGAACAGTGACCTATTCGACGCCATGGAGGATGGCGATCCGTTTAGAGTGAGCCGCCTACTGCATGACGGCGCCGATGCGAATACCCAGGCATTTGGGTTAGGAACGGTTTTGTACGTCGCCGCCGCGTACAGGCGGCGGGACGAAGTCCTGGACTACGATCCCGTCACAAATACCTGGCGCGTAGGGAAAGCTCCCCATCTCCGCATTCAGGACATTGAACGCGGCATTGAAAAAGATCCCAACGATACGACCGCAGAACATCTTCAGATCATAGAGCTTCTGCTGGAATATGGTGCGCACATAGAAGCCAGGGATCCCGACACTGGCAAGACGCCATTGATGAACGCTGCCGAGATGGGTAATCGCCGAAGCATAGAACTCCTGCTCGAACATGGCGCTAATATGGAAGCCCTGGATACCCGCCTGGGGCTTACCGTTCTGATGTACGCTGTTTGCAATGACCATGACGATGCCAATGCCCTCGCCCTCCTGCAACGTGGGGCGAAGGTGAATGCTAAAAACCAAGAGGGCACGACGGCGCTGATGATGGCGGCGGCCAACCTGAAGGCGAACGTTGCGCTGCTGTTGTGGTATGGGGCCGATGTCAATGCACACCAGAGCAAAACCGGCAGGACGGCTCTGACCAACGCGGCGCGTTTTGGCTGCATAGACAATGTCAGACTGCTTCTGGAGCACGGGGCGGACGTGAATGCCAGGGAGACCGATGGGACCACCGCCCTCATGTATGCGGCAAAGATCGGAGATCCCTATCTTGTGCCGAGGTATGATCTGGCAAAAGATGCCATGATATACACGCGCAAAGTAGGACCGTACAACACATCGGATCTGGTCGCTCTGTTACTGGCGAAAGGAGCCAAAATCAATGCCAGAGATAGCCATGGCTTCACTGCCTTACACTATGCCAGGGACCCGGAGATCATCCGTTTCCTGAAGCGACGCGGAGCGCGCAAATAGGCTGGAATAACGTGGAGTGTGCGTGGGTTACCGAGCGGGGATCACTCTGGAACGACGGAAGGGCATCGCCCGGATGCGTCCGGTATCTACCATGAAGCCCGTGATGCGCCCTCGGCGGTTGCGCTGGAAGTGGAACTTGCCGAACTCAGCATGGCGGAAACTGTCTGCCGAGAGAGGCTCCAGTGCGCACTCCCCCTTCTTGTGGCGGGCGATCAGGGTCTCCTCACGCAGGAGCACCGAGTAGAACACGCCCAGTTCCTCGCTGTAGTAGTCTCCCGCATACTCGTCCAGCGGAGAGGACGGGGGTAAAGGCTCCGCTGGCGGTTGCTCCTGGGAGGCGGGTGTCTCCGGCTCCTGCGCCAACCGATCCGCCAGATAGATGTCGGCCACGCGCTTCGCCAGCGTCGCGGGATCGAAATTCGCTGTATTCGCCAGGATAATCACCGAGAAGCGCGGGCCTGGAAAGCGGATGATGGTGCTGCGGAACCCGGCGTCCGCGCCATTGTGGCCGACCGTCATCTCTCCCCGATACGGGGTGATCGCCAGGCCGCCGGCATAGGTGATCTCCGTGTTGTCGTTCAGACGCCCTTTCTGCTGCATCTCCTCCAGCAGCGCCTTGCCGCCGACCTGCCCCGTCGTAAAGTTCTCATCCCACTTCGCCAGGTCCCGGACCGTCGTGAAGAGGCTGGTCGCGCCCATGTTGGAGAAGGAGAGGACGCTATGCGCGTAGCCCTCGCCTTTGGGGTAGTAAGAGTAGGCGCGATTCGGCACGATCTCCTGATGATCGTTATGGAAGTGCGTGTGGTCCATTCCCAGCGGGCGGAAGATGTGCGCGTCGGCAAACTCCCGCAGCGATTGCCCGGTGATGCGCCGGACGATCACGCCCAGCAGCGTGTGGCCGGTGTTGCTGTAGAGGTATTCGGCTCCCGGCGCAAAGTTGAGATCTCGCTGCTTCCAGATCAGGCTCAGGAGGTCGTCCTCGGTGATGACATCCTCCATCCTCCAACCGGCCAGGCGGACCAGATCCCAGTGATCCCGCAGGCCGCTGGTATGGAGCACCAGGTGCCGAAGGGTAATTGATTTGCCATAATCCGGCAGTTCGGGGAGATGCTTGCGTACCTCGTCCTCCAGAGAGAGTTTGCCCTCCTGTGCCAGAAGATAGATGCAGAAGGAGGTGAACTGCTTGGAGATCGAGGCGACATGGAAGATGGTCTCGGGAGTAATGGGAATGGCATACTCCAGGATTGCCATGCCATAGCCCCGTTCATAGAGGGTGCGGCCCTCCTGCAGGATCGCCAGCGCACAACCGGGGCTATCCGGCTTATCGTAAGGCGCAAAGAGTGCATCCACCTCCGCCGTGCGCGGATCCTCCGTTCCTGTGGTCATCAAAACTCCTAATCATCCGAATTTGCCGGTAATTTGTTTGCTGCCATGCCCGCCAATTGAGGGGAGATGGGCACACGCGGAACACGGCTTTCGGAGCCCTGCTCCCCCTCATTGGAAGGGCCGTCAGAACCGTTTTCTCTGCACGTCGCTTCACGGATTCCCTGCCGGATACCGCGCACCATCTCCCTATAGGCCGATTGGAACCAGGCGAATACTTTCATTAGCTTTTCCCTTCCGGCACTAACGAATAGCGCATGGGATGTGCTATCTCCGTAGGCAGTTACACCGTCGGGAGCTTCCAGGGAGCGCGGTATTGGGGCGCGAGGAGGGTATTCGCCTCCGGGTCGCCGATCACTTCCCACTTGGCCTCATCCCAGTGGAGTTTGCGGCCCAGTTGCAGCGACAGATGCGCCAGGTTCAGGGCCGTATGCATGGGTAGGTGGCGGGCGAAGCTGCAGGAGCACTCCGCGCGGGATTTCACGCAGTCCACAAACTCGCGCTCATGGCCCGGCGAGGGCGGCTCGCTCTGCGGATACTCCTGCCCCTCAACCTCCTTGCCGGTGCGGTCGTACACCACCGGCACGCCGTAGTTGACGATGGCGAGTGTGCCCTCCTTGCCGTGGAAGACGATGCCGTTGTGGCGGCCCGGTCCGGGGTTGCCTACGCCGAAGTGGAAGGCGTTGGACTGCATCATGTCCCAGGTCATCACCATGTCCGGGTAATCCCAGAGGACATTGAGCGTGTCCGGCACATCGGCCATGCTGTCGGTGGCGTACCGCCCGCCGGAGGCCGCGATACCTGTGGGGCACGGGAGGTTCAGCGCCCAGAAGGGCAGGTCCAGGATGTGCGGGCCGAGCTCGTGCAGCCAGGAATCGGCGTAGTCCTTGAAGTAGCGGTGCATCCCATCGCGGAAGCGCCCGATATTGAACGGCACCCTGGGCGCGGGGCCGAGCCACATCTCCCAATCCAGACCGGGCGGCGGGTCGGAATCGGGCGGATTGCCCAGGCCTTCGGAGTTGTCGTTCATGGTGCAGAAGTTGGTGACGCAGGTGATCTTGCCGAGCACGCCGGAGCGGACGACATCCACGCACTTATGGTAGTTGGGCGTGGAGTGGATCTGGGTGCCGACCTGTGTGACGCGGTTGTGCTTCTTCGCCAGATCGGTCATGATCCGGCCCTCCATCGGGTAGCGGCACATCGGCTTCTCGCAGAGCACGTCCTTGCCCGCCTCCAGGGCGGCCACGGTCACGAGCGCGTGCCAGTGCGGGGGCGTGGCCACGACGACGGCGTCCAGATCCTTCTGCTCCATCATGTCCCGGAAGTCGTGATAGGGCTTCGCCCTGCCCTCCGTAAACGCCACGGCCCGGTCGAG
>DATGIG010000172.1:0-4710 GCA_035295825.1 Chthonomonadaceae bacterium
GGAATTGGACGATGACACCGAGGAGGAGCCGAACCAGGCATGAGTATTTTGATTGACGCGAACACCCGCGTGCTGGTACAGGGTATCACGGGACGAGACGGCGGGTTTCATACGCAGCAGATGATCGAATATGGGACGAAGGTCGTGGGCGGCGTCACGCCGGGTAAGGGGGGACAGACGGCGCAGGGGGTGCCGGTCTTCAACACGATGCGTGAGGCGGTAAAAGAGACGGGAGCGAACGCCTCCTGTATCTTCGTTCCGGCCCGTCTGAACGCGGCGGACGCGATCCTGGAAGCGGCGGATGCAGGGATCGAACTGGTGGTCTGCATCTCGGAGAATGTGCCTACCGAGGACATGATTAAAGTCAATGCCATCCTGAAGACCCGGACGCAGACGCGGCTGATCGGCCCGAACTGCCCCGGTCTGATCTCGCCCGGCAAGTGCAAGATCGGCATCATTCCGGGAATGATCTTCACTCCCGGCCCGGTTGGCCTGGTCTCGCGCTCCGGCACGCTCACCTATGAGATCGCGGATGAGTTGACGCGGGCGGGCATGGGTCAGTCCTCGGGCGTCGGGATCGGGGGCGACCCGATGATCGGCACGACGTTTGTGGATGTGCTGCCCCTCTTTGAAGCGGACCCGCAGACGGAGGTCGTCGTAATGGTTGGCGAGATTGGCGGGAGCGACGAAGAAGCGGGCGCGGAGTATATCAAGCGAATGACCAAGCCGGTGGTCGGGTTCATCGGCGGTCGGACCGCGCCTCCCGGCAAGCGCATGGGCCACGCGGGGGCGATCATCTCCGGCACGAGCGGCACGCCGCAGGCCAAGGTCGCGGCGCTGGAGGCCGCAGGCGTTCCCGTCGCCGACACCACCCATGACATTCCGGAACTGGTCCGGCAAGCGCTGGCGAAAGTGAGAGGCGCTATCTAAACAGCCGATCAATCAAATTTAATCTCTTCTTAACACTACTTTAACATTTCCTTAACAAGGGGGCAGTACACTCCCCCCTTGTGTGGAAAGTAATCTGCATCAGCACCCATTATCTGAAAGGAGAGAACATCACATGGTTATGACCCCCCTCCGAAAACGACGCGGCTTCACCCTCATCGAGTTGCTCGTCGTCATCGCCATCATCGCAATCCTTGCCGCTATCCTGTTCCCTGTCTTTGCACAGGCCCGCGAAAAGGCCAGGCAGGCCACCTGCCTGTCCAATCTGAAACAGTTGGGCCTGGCGTTCCTGATGTACGCCAGCGACTACGACGGCAATTTCCCGGCCCCCATCACCAACTATGGCGCGTCGCACGGCGCCATCCCGCCCACCTGGGTAGTCGGCGATCCCAGCGCTCCCAGCAGCGCGCCGTTCGTGGACAAGGGCGGCATCTATCCCTATGTCAAAGAGCGCGGCAACGGCGGTACGAGCAATGTGTTTAGCTGCGCCGATGCGGTCGGCAAACCGGCAGGCGGCCTCGTCACCTACTCCAGCCCTCCCGGCCAGAACTACATGATGAACCAGTACCTACAGCCCAACTGGGGCGGCTTCTATCACAAAACGGTATACCCGTCCGGATCGGGTATTAAGAAAGCCGCCGACGACCCTACCACCGGGCAATACGTCCCCTTCAACCCCGATTTAGCCAATGAGCCAGCCCAGTGCATCCTGCTCTTCGAGGGAGCGCAGGAGCGACAACCCGGTACGGTGTTCGATGCCGGCGTCAACCGCTACGGCACGCCCTTCTATCAGGGCTTCGGTGGCTCCTGCCAGTCCTATGTCAACGATGTGAAGGGCAACGTCCCCTGCCTCCAGCCGGCGGACTACCACATGGACTTCTCCGACTTCCTGTTCCTGGACGCACATGCCAAGGCGATGCGACCCGGCAGCACCTGGACCGCCGCAACGGCGCAGATCATCGAGAGCAATCCGCCCTCGGTCAGTGGCGCCGCCACCCCGGCGTTCCCCGGCGGCGGCATCAATGGCGTAGACTGGTATACTTATATCCGCCAACTGGGTTCGGGACCGAAAGACCTGTGGAACCCGGAATATCAGGGCATTACCTTCCCCTAACCCTCTCACCTCTTCTCTTCCTCGCCCGCTGAGATCTATATAGATCTCGGCGGGCGCTATTCTCCTCTTTACTCCCCCGCTTCTTGATCCCATGCAGGACTCCCTCTGCCACAGAGCGAAACTCTCCTTATCGAAATCGAACCTGAAGGAGACATTTTCGCTATGCCCCTCAAGATAGCTATGATCGGAGCCGGTTCCATCGGTTTTACCCGCCGCCTGATGGCCGACTTACTCACGGTTCCGGAGTTCGCCGACACCACTTTCGCTTTCACCGATATCAACGCACATAACCTCGATATGGTGCGGCAACTGGCCGAGCGGGACATCGCCGGGAATGCCCTGCCCGCAAAGATCGTTGCCACAACGGACCGCCGCGCCGCCATCGCCGATTGCGACTATGTCATCTGCATGATCCGACAGGGGGGATTGGAAGGTTTCCAGACCGATATAGATATTCCCCTCAAATATGGCGTGGACCAGTGTGTGGGAGATACCATCTGCGCGGGCGGCATCATGTACGCCCAGCGGGGCATCGCGGCGCTGCTGGACTTCTGCAAAGACATCCGCGAGGTAGCGAAGCCGGGGGCACTGTTCCTCAACTACTCCAACCCGATGGCCATGCTCACCTGGGCCTGCAACAAGTACGGCGGGGTCAAGACGGCCGGGCTGTGCCATGGCGTGCAGGGGGCGCAGCATCAGATCGCGGATTGCGTCACGCACTGGGCGCGGAAGGAGGGCCTGATCGGGCAGGAGGAGAAGGTCCATCGCAAAGACATCGAGTTCACCTTTGCAGGCATCAACCACCAGACCTGGTGCCTCAAGGCCGTCTGGCGCGAATATGACCTGATCCCCATGCTTTACTCTCTCTTTACCGCACACCCCCGCTATCCGGAGACGGAAAAAGTTCGGATCGATGTGCTGAAGCGCTTCGGCTACTACAGCACGGAGAGTAACGGACATCTGAGCGAGTACGTGCCCTGGTATCGAAAGCGCCTGGACGAAATCACTAAGTGGATAGACCTCTCCTCCTGGATCAACGGCGAGACCGGCGGCTACCTGCGCGTCTGTACCGAGGGGCGAAACTGGTTCGAGACCGACTTCCCCAACTGGCTGGCGCAGGACCCGCCGAAGTTCACCCCGGAGCGGCGCAGCGACGAACACGGCTCCTATATTCTGGAAGCTCTGGAGACGGGCCGAACGTACCGCGGCCACTTCAATGTCCCCAACACCCACATCATTACCAACCTACCCGAGGGCTGCATCATCGAGAGCCTGGGCTTTATCGACCGCAACGGCATCCACATGGCGCATATCGGCGACCTGCCTCTCGCCTGCGCCGCCACCTGTTCCGCCAGTGTTAACGTTCAGCGAATGGGTATGGAGGCCGCCGTAGCCGGCGATGTCATGCTGCTGAAGCAGGCCATGCTGCACGACCCGCTGGTCGGCGCGGTCTGCGACCCGGAGGAGGTGTGGCAGATGACCGATGAGATGCTCATCGCACAGGCGGAGTGGCTGCCGCAGTACCAGGCGAACGGGAGCATCCAGACAGCGCAGACGCGGCTTGCCGAGGCGGAGGCCAACGGCACCCGCGTCAAGACCATGACGGATTTCCAGGGGATGGCGCGCCTCCATACCAAGACCGTCGAAGAGATGGCCGCGCAGAGAGAGGAAGCCCGCAAGAACGCCCAGGCCGCCGACAAAGGCAAAATGACGCAAAACGCATAAAAAGCCGGGCCGTAAACGACCCGTCTGACGGGCCACTGCAAGGAACGGCGCTGCAACGGTTCGCGCCTCCGCCTTGCGACAGCCAACCGCCCTGCGGGCGGACAATGCATTCCCGGCCGCAGGCCGGTTAGCAGTGTAGGGGCGCTGCTTGCTGCGCCCTCCCCAAACAGGTCCTTCAGGGCCTGGCGAGCAAAATGGAGACAATTGCCGGGCACGAGAAACGCACCCCGCTCTCTCTCCAGGAGGAAATGGGCGCTTGCGTGTGTAACTGCTGTCTCATGTTCCATTCCATTCGTCAGCTTGGCAATACAAGCGCTTTCAGGTTGTAAGCGGAGCGAACCAGCGTAACAAGATGAAAAAGGCGTTCCTCACAGCAAATAAACAACAGGCTGCTCCCCTCCATGAAATCGCTTTTCATGAAGAAGAGGTGTGGCAATCCTCCCTGCAACTTGCAGACCTCGGTTATTGGGACTGGGACTTCGAGACCAACACGCTCCGGTATTCCCCGGCTTTCCGCATCCTGATCGGCGGTCCCACACGCCCCCCGCTCTCCACCTTCTCTGCACTCTTACAAATCGTACATCAGGACGACCGTGCGCCCCTCACGCTGCTATTGGATCGCACCTATTGGGGCGAGGAAGAACGGCTGGTTTCGAACCACGGGCACGAGTTCCGTGTTGTCTGGCCGGATGGGAGTATTCACTGGCTGGAACTTCGCGGCAACCTGTTCCTGGATACGGCGGGGAGGCCCATCCAGGCCCACGGAATCTGCCTCAATATAGACAGCCGCAAACAGGGGGAGCGGATACAGCAATCCGGCACGGAGTGGCTGCGAACCGCGCTCGATGCCGCTCGCAACGGTACCTGGGAGTGGAATATCTTTACCAATACGATTACGTGGTCGGACCAAGTTGAGCCTCTCT
>DATGIG010000173.1:0-3181 GCA_035295825.1 Chthonomonadaceae bacterium
AGCTCCCGTCAGCATCCACAGCGATGTCATCGTGTTACCTCGCCTTCCATTACCCCTTATTTCGCCAAGGCCGCGCGGACCAGCGATTCGAACACCCCGCGCCCATCCGCCGAGCCGAGGATCTTTTCACTCGCCCGCTCCGGATGTGGCATCATTCCCATGACATTGAACGTCGCATTGGCGATCCCGGCGATATTCGCCAGAGAGCCGTTCGGGTTGCCCTCCGCGTTCGCTTCCCCCTGCGCGTCGACATAGCGAAACAGGACGCGGTTCTCACTCTCCAGCGCCTGGAGCGTCGCCGTATCACAGACGAAACAGCCCTCGCCATGCGCGGTGGGGATTCGCAGGATCTGACCCTGCTTGTAGGCGGAAGTAAATGGCGACGTGGTGTTCTCCACACGCAGCGTGACATACTTACAGACGAATTTGCAACTCGCATTCCGTACCAATGCGCCCGGCAGCAGCCCTGCCTCGCAGAGGATCTGGAACCCGTTGCAGATCCCGATGACCAGTCTCCCCCGCTCCGCATGCGCCCGGACCGCTTCCATAATGGGCGCGAAGCGGGCCACGGCTCCGGTGCGCAGGTAGTCTCCATAGGAGAAACCGCCGGGCAGAATGATCACATCATAGCCATCGAGCCGGGTCTCCTGATGCCAGACATAATCGACTTGCGCCTCCAGGACGTCCTTGATGACATAGAAGGCATCCTGGTCGCAATTGGAACCGGGAAAACGCACCACCGCGAACTTCGGCCCCTTGCCGGTTGAAGCAGCCGTTTGCTCTCGCTCCATGAGGACGCTCATTCCACCACCTCGAATTGATAATTCTCAATCACCGGGTTCGCCAGCAGCCGGTCACACATCTCTTTGATTTCGGATGCGAGCGCGGCAGGATCTCCGCTCCCATTTGCAGCCAGTTCCAGCTCCATGTACTTGCCGATCCGTACCTGCTCCACGTTGGCATAGCCCATCGAGTGGAGCGCGTTCTGGACCACACGCCCCTGCGCGTCCAGCAGGGTCGGCTTGAGCGTCACGACCACTTTGACCTGTGGCATTCGGGGTTTTCCTCTCCTCGAAGTGATAAATGGAAAAAAGATTCGTTCATGCCCGCAGTGCGGAGGCGATACGGGCATTCAGCGCCTCCGCATCCAGCCCCATCACCCGCAGCACCTTGTCGCGGCTCGTCTCTCCGGATTGAAATACAAGGCGCGATTTAGAAACGGCCAGGGAATCCGAGAGCAGATCCAGCAGGGCCTTATTGGCGGCTCCCTCTATGGGCGGTGCGGCGACACGCGCATAAAGGACGCCGGCTTCGTATTTGATGAGCGCATCGCGCCCACCCTTCGGCGTTAATCGTACCCGTAAAAGGGCGAATTCCGCCACTGTCGGTCGGGTTTCCTGTCTCATTTGGCGAAAAGGGCAAAGAGGGTAAGCGTGACAAAGCCATTATGCAGGCCATGCATCACGATATTGGGAAGCAGCGATCCACGCCGTTGGAAGGTGATCGCGAATGCAGCGCCCAGCGTCCAGAGCGGCAGGAAACCGGAGGGCAGGTTCGGGTGTACCAGTGCAAAGCAGGCCGAGGAGAGCAAGATTCCCATCACCGTGCCCCAGCGCTCCCGAAGCGCGGGAAAGAGCAGCCCTCGAAACATCATCTCCTCCACAATGGGCGCTGCGACGGCCGCCTGGATCAGCATCAAGAGCTGATCCAGCCGGCTCTGCGAGACCATCATCTCCACTTCCACTGGATTGATCGGGGTGTGGAAGCGCTGAAACACCCAGGCGGAGAGCAGGGTCACCGCAAGAAACACCGGGAATGCCATCGTGTAGGCGAGCGCTCCGGCTCCGATGTCTTGGAGCGGACGCCGGCTGAACAGGCCGATCCCTTCCAGCGTCTCTCGCCAGGTTGGCCGCTTCCCCCCTGGCGTCTCCGCCGCGACCAAGCGTCGCAGCGCCATCAGCGTTATGAAGACGATGGGAAGGTACAGAACGATCTGGAGGATGGCGCTCAGGCGTGTCAGCGCTTCGGGGGTCCAGTGTGCCGTGGCCGTCGTCAGATACCGAAACGGTAGCCCGATGACAAGGAACACCACCATATAGATGATAAAGGCGATCCCACGCGACCAGTAGGAGAAGCGCGTGGATGGTTTCTGCGCACTCACCGATGGGTTCGTGGCTGCAGGCAGCGGCGGTACTTGCGGGGCAGTACCGGACCGAACCTCACCTGGATACACGGCTCCCGCTGACGAGTAAGCGACGGGGAGGGGAGGAATAACCGGGAATGACGCGGACGTCGGCAGGGTAGTCGATGGGAGAGCCGTACCCTGTTGTTCCCGCAAGGAGCGCGCGAGACTACGGCGCTGCATCCAGTCCGCCATGGGAATAACGCAATAGAGGCTCAGGATCATAAGCCCGATCAGGGCAAAAAACACTTCGCCTCCGCTCAGGATCGAGATCTGCTCCGCGGAGGATATCGCGTTCTCCATGGACTGTGTTGCCAGTTCCGCCTGCCCGGTGCGTGTGTAGAGCTGCGCCAACGCCACATGCTCGAACCAGCCCAGTTTCAGCTTCTCGATCTGGGCGCGAAGCTCTGCTGTGCGCTTCCCATCCACCGGTTCCGAGCCATAAATCATCTTCCAGAGTGCAAATTCCTGGGCATGTGGGAGCAACTCTTGCTGATCTGCAGCCGACTGCGCACGTCGACGGCTCTTCGTCTCGCTCTCTACCGGCGCGGTCGGCTTGTCATCCGGTAAGGTAGCGATATGACGAAAGGCATCCATCGCGCCGGCGCGATGAAACAGAGACAGGGTAAGGCCCAACTTACGCCAGGGGCTCGCATAGTTCGGATGCTCCCTGGTCAGTTTCCGCCACTTCCGGATGGCGTCTTCTTCCAGACGCGTCTCGGAGGAGTTGGTATTGAGGGGAAGTGCGCTCCCCTTCTTGGAGGAGGTCAAGGGATGCTTTGGAAGCGTGGGGGTCTGGGCTTGATACTCTTTCAACGTATAGGCGATTTTCGTCGTCTCAAGTGCATCAAAGGTCCCCTCAATCAGTTCGGTCAGGTCTTTGGAATCCTTCTTACCTCCGACCAATACCGTTCGGCCTACGATGAAACCGATGATAAGCAGCAGCAACCCGCTGATAAGCCAGGTCTTGCCTGCCCGAGAGAGATGCCCCTCAGACTG
>DATGIG010000174.1:0-6191 GCA_035295825.1 Chthonomonadaceae bacterium
AGTGTGATATGGTCGCCTCGCACCCCGAATGTTTCCGTTGTATCCGTGGACAATAGACCCTCATCTCCCCTGTTAGATAGCGGGTAGTGGCAAACAGATTTCGACGCTGGCGCCCCCTTCGGGGCGATTGCGGTAGCGCGAGGTCCCCAGCAGATCCAGATGCGTCAGGCTCTCGACGAGCTCCAGTCCCGTATTGGCGGCCAGCTTAGGGTCGAAATCCGGGGGGAAGCCGGGGCCGTCGTCATGGACTTCCAGAATGGCATCCTCACCCTGTACACGGAAGGAGACATCCACCGAGCCCTGGCTGTGTTTCAGGGCGTTGCTGACCAGCTCATTGGTAATGAGCGCCAGGGCCGTACTCTGGCGGGTGGGCAACGGGATATCCTCCAATTCAAACCGGATCCCTCGGATGGGGACCGCACGTTGCAGCATAGGCAGGAGGCGGCCCAGCATCTCACGGGCTGAGACGGTATCGGCGCGCTCATCCTCTTTCGCGCGCTCCGTCAGCATCTCATGGATGACCGCCAGGGTGTGGACACAGGCGCTGATACGGCGCAAGTCGTCCAGAGTGACGGGGCTGTCGCTCTCCAGCAACCGCATGTCCACCATGGAGGCAATGATCTGGAGGTTGTTCTTGACGCGATGGTGCGTCTCCTTCATGGCGTCGCGCAGGCTGCGATTGAGCGCCTGGATGTGCGCCTCCACCGCCTTGCGTGCGCTGATGTCCTCGATAGCCGCGATAAAGTAGTCCGGTGCGCCATCCGCTTGAGAGACCAGAGAGACCGTCGTATTGGTCCAGACCAGTGCCCCATCTTTTCGGAGCACGCGGTTTTCGATGGTGAAGTTGGGAATTTCGCCGGACATCAGCCGCTGGAACTGCTCCCGCACATAGGGCAGATCGTCCTGGTAGGTTATATCTTGAAAGCGGAGCGTAAGCAGTTCGGACTGCATGTAGCCGAGTAGAGCGCAGAGCTGCGGATTGACGAGCAACCACTGTCCTGCCAGGCTGCCATGGCCGATTCCGATAGCGACCTGATCGAACGTCGCGCGGAACCGCTCCTCACTGGCGCGCAGTGCGGCTTCGGAACGTCGCTTTTCTCGACGGTTGACGGCTTCCTGGAGTTCGCGCTCGATGGCCGGTCCCAGGCGAGCCAGGTTATCTTTCATCAGATAGTCGTGCGCGCCGGCTCGCATCCCGGCTGCCGCCATCTCATCCGTTACGGTACCGGAGACGATGAAAAAGGGGATGTCCTGTCCGCTTTCCTTCAGGATCTCCAGCGCCTGCAGCGCATTGAAGTGGGGCAGGGAGTAGTCCGAGATAACAACATCCCACTTGCGCTGCGCCAGAGCGTTCCACATCGCATCGGCGGATTCGACCCGCAACGTCTCCAATGTATATCCGCCCTGTCGCAGCGCGCGCACAATCAGCAGCAGATCATCTTCGTTGTCTTCTACAATCAGTGTCTGCAGGGGCTTGCTCATTACGCTCTATCTCTCTCCATTGCCGTTCGGAGGCGGCTGGTTCAGGACCAGCCAGTACATTTTAAGCTGTCGGGTCGCTTCCAGAAAATTCTCGAACTCGACCGGCTTCCGAATATAACTGTTGACACCCAACCGGTAGCTCCGCACCATATCCTGCTCCTCATCCGAGGAGGTCAACATCACTACCGGCAACAGGCTGGTGCGCTCACCCTCCCGGATTTTGCGCAGCACTTCCAGGCCGTCCACTTTCGGCAGCTTCAAGTCCAACAAGACGACCTGCGGCATCACGCTCAGGTCCCTACCTGCATAGGCGCCGGCGCCGAACAGAAAATCCAGCGCTTCCGCGCCATCCCGTGCGACGACGACATCGTTCGCAACGCCGTTGCGTTTTAAGGCGCGCATGGCCAGCATTTCGTGATCGGGATTATCTTCCACCAGGAGAATCAGGGGAGTTGGCATCGTACTTATCCTTAAATGATCTCTTCGATTGTGTGTCAGGCATTCGCTGCAAGGTTATTCGGCAGCGTGAAATAGAATGTCGCGCCCCGGTTGACCGCGCCTTCGGCCCAGATTCGCCCCCCATGTCGGTGTATCACCCTCTGGACGGTAGCAAGGCCGATCCCGGTTCCTTCAAATTCACTGACGCCATGCAGGCGCTGAAAAGCGCCGAATAGCTTATTCACATAGATCATATCGAACCCGGCGCCATTGTCGCGGACAAAGTATACCGTATGACCGTCCTCTTCCGTAGTCCCGAAGGTGATCTCCGCCTCGCACCGCCGGGCGGTAAATTTCCAGGCATTGCCCAGGAGGTTCTCCAGTACGTTTCGCAGCAGGCGGGGATCGCCCACGGCAAGGACGCCATCGGCGATGACAAACCGGGTATCCCGCTCCGGCGAATGGCGCTGCAACTCCGCCGCAATGGATTGGGCGATCTCGCTGAGATTGACCTCTTCGTACCGGATCTCGCTGCGGGTAAGACGGGAGAGCTGCAGGAGGCCGTCGATCAGGTCGCCCATCGTCCGGGTGTTGGCCCGGATCCGCTGAAGATACTCCTTGCCTAGATTGTCCACCGCCCCCGCATAGTCCTCCTGGAGCGCCTGACTGAAGCCATCTATGCTGCGAAGCGGGGCGCGGAGGTCGTGGGAGACGGAGTAACTGAAGGCTTCCAGCTCCTGATTGGCTGCTTCCAGCTCTGCGGTTCGCGCCTGGACCCGCTGTTCCAGCTCCGTATTGAGTTGATGGATCTCATCCGATTTTGCCGCGATCTCTTTTTGCGCCTCTTCCGACTGTTCGCGGGCGGTCCGTTCGGTCGTCAGGGCCTCATCATACAGGGTGGAGAGCGTCGTTAGCCGCCGAGAGGTCAGAAAGCTCAGCAGGACGCCCAGTGCCAGACTCAGTCCGAAGACGCTGATCAGTACGTTTCGGGTACTCCGCTGCGTACGCGCGTTTCGATGTGCACGCAGCTTGTCTTCCACGTCGACAAAGGTGGTAAACTGCTCCCGTAGGCGATCCAGCAGATCTCGCTCCTGGCCCGATTCAAATGCTGCTTTATAGTCCGCATGGGTATTGTAGAGGGTCCGGAGGCGCTCGGCTTCGCTTTGCCAGAGGTTGAGACTACTGCGGATCTCACGCAGTTGCTTCTGTTGATCCGAATTATCCGAGATAAGTTTTTCAAGGGCGCTCAGGGAGTCCTTGCGTGCGGCCTGGCCCCTGTAATAGCGTTCGAGAAAGCGGAGGTCGCCCCCGACAAGATAGCCCCGCAGACCGGCGTCCTGGTCGACGATGGATTTGAGGCTGATATTGGCCTGGGCGATCACTTCATCCGTGTGGTCTACCCAGCGGGCGTCTTCCAATAGCATGGAGATCTGCCAGGCCAGAACCCCGGCCAGGATCAGCATGGCCAGGATCGGCAACAGGACGGCGCTGAACAGGATACGACGAAATTTCTCGGCATGGATCATAGGGTAGGTTTCGGAAAAGAGAGCCGAAGTTCCTTCTCGGGCGGGTAGAATGAAACCGGAAGGAAATAACCGGGAGGGATCATGGAACCGATAGTGCAGATTTCGCTGGACATTACCAGCAAAGAGGAAGCCCTGGAGACGGCGGCGCTGGCGCTGCGGGCGGGGGTGGATTGGCTGGAGGCGGGGACGCCTCTCATTCTGGCGGAGGGCCTGCATGGCGTCCGTGCATTGCGGGCAGCGTTTCCGGAGACACCGATTGTCGCCGACCTCAAGACGATGGATGGGGGCTACCTGGAGGCGGAGATGATGGCGCAGGCGGGGGCGACCCACGTCGTAGTAATGGCGCGGGCGCATCCGGCGACCATCAAGCAGGTGGTGAAGGCTGGTCGAGACTACGGGGTCAAAGTGATGGGCGACAACCTGGGCTGTCCCAGCATGACCGACGGCGCGAAATTGCTGGAGGATCTGGGCTGCGACTATGTGATCCACCACATAGGGTACGATGAGCGCCGCGACCCGGAGGTGCAGGCGCGCTACGGGGGCAGAATGCCCAGCCCATTGGACGAACTGGCGGAGGTCGTGCGCGCCGTCTCCATTCCGGTGCAGGCAGTGGGCGGGCTGAGCATCGAACAGGCCATCGCCTGTCCCCGCTACGGTGCGCCGCTTGTGGTGCTGGGCGCGCCGCTCACGGTGGATGCGGACGCCTTCAAGACGGCCAGCGGCGACCTGGAGGGCGCGCTGCGCGAAATCTGCCGTCGCATCCGCGAAAAGTAGTTTGCGTTGACTTTTCGGAGGGGCGTGGGCTATACTGAAGCGCTTTAATTCCCGCACGGCTGGATCATGAGACGGGAGACGGAGAGCAGAGGAGCGCAACCGATGGCGGTGGAACACGAACTGAAATTCTTTGCGGGGCCGGGCAACCCGGCCCTTGCGCAGTCTGTGGCGGACTGGCTGGGTGTCCCGCTCGGCAAGATGCTCTATACGCAGTTTCCCGACGGCGAGAACTACGTCCGGTTTGAAGAGAGCGTGCGCGGCGCCGATGCCTATATCTTCCAACCCACCTGCCCGCCGGCGGATACCAACCTGGTCGTCCTATTGGAGGCGATTGACGCCCTGCGTCGCGCCTCCACCTGGCGTATCACCCCGGTCCTCTCTTACTACGGCTATGCCCGCCAGGAGAAGAAAGACGCGCCCCGCGAACCCATCACCGCCAAGCTTATTGCCGACATTATCACGGCAGCGGGAGCCAACCGGGTGATGTGCCTCGACCTGCATGCCGATGCGATCCAGGGCTTCTTTAACATTCCCGTGGACCATCTGACGGCCATCAACCTCTTTACCGACTACTATGCAGCGAAGATGCAGGACGGTTTGAACGATGTGGTGGTGGTCTCACCGGACGAGGGGCGGGTGAAGAAGGTGCGCCGTGTGGTACAGGCGCTCAAGGCTCCGCTCGCCGTCGGGTATAAGCACCATCCCACCCACGATGTCACCGAAGTGACGCATCTTGCCGGAGATGTAAAGGGCAAAACCCCCATTATCGTCGAGGACATGATCACGACCGGGGGCAGTATCCTGCAGGCGGTGGACGCTCTGCTCGAACACGGCTGCAATCCCAACATTCATGTCGCCGCAACGCACGGCATCTTCGCGCGCAATGCGGTCGAGCGCCTCTGCAGCCGACCGGAGATCGCCGAGATCGTCGTCACCGACTCCGTTCCGTTGTCGCCGGAGAAGCGCGACCCGAAGATCAAGGTCCTCTCGGTCGCACCCCTCTTCGGGGAAGCCATCCACCGCGCCAACAACGACCTCTCCATTACGTCGCTCTTCGACTGATCTTATCCGCCCCCCGGCCCCCAATTCTGGGGGGGAAACATGGTTCTGAGATCCTATGCTCTCTTGGCGGAGGCTATCAGCAGCGCCCAACCCGCCAGGAAGCAGATGCCACCTAGCGGAGTGATCGCGCCCAGGATACGCACGCCGGTGATCGCCAGCCCATAGAGGCTTCCGGAGAAGAGCACGATGCCCGTGGTAAAGAGCCAACCGACCCAGGGGAGGAGCGTATTGCCGGCACGCCGCTCCGCAAGGAGTGCGACCAGGAGCAGGGCGAGAGCATGGAGCGCCTGGTACTGAACTCCTGTTTTGAAAATGTCCAGCATCTCGGTGGAGAGACGCGAACGGAGGGCGTGTGCTCCGAACGCGCCAAGCGCCACTGCGAGAAACCCCGCGATCCCGCCCAGCATCCATAGCGTGCGGGCAGCTTCATGTTGATTCTGTTCTCTCATCCCTTACCTCAATATCTGCAGCAAATTGCTATAATCATCGGTCCAGAGCCTCACCTGGCGGGTATCGTCCGTCGAAAGCGCTCTGTCCTGTAAAAGAGGGTCGTCGAAGAGCGTGTTACGTGCCGTCACCAGCACCCATTGGGTGGCGGCGCGCCCGTCGTTGGGGGAGTCCTCGGTCTCCTGGGTAAAGACGATTTTCGCCTCTTTGCCCAGGGCGCGTGCCTCGCCGACCACCACGGGCAGCAGGTCGAGGTAGCGGTTGGAGATGTGGACAGCAAGCACTCCCGAGGGCTTGAGGTGGCGGAAATAGAGCGCCATGGCCTCTCGCGTCAGGAGGTGGATGGGGATCGCATCGCTGGAGAAGGCATCCACGACCAGCACATCGTAGTTCTGAGGTGGTTCTTGCTCCAGGGTGAGGCGGGCATCTCCCAGGCGGATCTCCGTCTGCGCTGGGGTGGCG
>DATGIG010000175.1:0-3475 GCA_035295825.1 Chthonomonadaceae bacterium
ACCCTGTATTATCCCTTACGTCGTGTCACCGGTTCGCCGGGCGCCTGACAGCGTTTAGATCGGTTCGGAGAAGCAACCCTTCCAGCATCCGGCCTCGACGCTCCGGACGCGCTCCGGCTCATAAGGAACCGTTCCGGTCTCTTCGCGACGCTCGGATCAAGCTCGTGCTTTGCGCCGGCAGAACTCCCCCGTCCGGCGTTCTGGCTTCCCCCTTCGAGCGGCCAAGCGTGACCTATATAGGAGGTAGGACTCGCCTTGAATAGAGCCAAACCGATTGCCTTTATCCTGTGGGCCTCGTTTATCCTCGCGCTGCTGCTGGCAGCAGCCTGCGGCGCGCAGGCTCAGCACCGCTACCGCAGTCTGAGCGAGATTATCCAGCATCGGCTCGGCCCCCTGCTCAATAGCCGGACCATGCTCAACAGCCGGACCTCGCGCGGCCCGCAACACCCTCCGGCCCACACGTTCTATCCCTCCACGCTCAAAAACGTGCCCTTTGCCATGCAGAGGCGGCTCCTGCCGGCCAACTGGGACAGAGACAGAGGCACGCGGGCGCCGGGGGATAGCGGCGTCTCACGCCAGACCATCCTCTTGACCTGGGTCGCCAATGGCCAGTCGCCTCCCCAGACGCCCACGCCGGCGCAGGAAGAGCATCCCTTCTGGACCTACGACGAGAAGTATATCTTCTTCGACAGCGACCGCAACAGCGCCTCCGATCCCACGGAGAGCAGCCCGCAGGTCTTCAATATCTATTCGATGTACCCGGACGGCAGCAACGTCACCCAGATCACGACCGGGACGGACAATAAGCTCGATCCCTGCGTCTCCCAGGACGGCAGCACGGTCGCCTACGTGGATGGGGGCACGATCAGCTTCAACAGCGCCACCAACCCGCTGGATACGCCCACCACGACCGGCTTCAATCTGTATACCCTCTCGCTCAACGGCGGCACACCCATACCGCTGACCAGCAACCAGACGCAGTTCACCTTCACGGACGTGCGCCACCCGACCTTCAATCCCGGCGGCACAATCATCGCCTTCGCTGGCCAGCTCGGCGCCGGACAGCCCTACCATATCTTTGTGGTGAATGTCATCACTGGCCAGATCCTGCCGCTGACTGCCGGCACTTCCAACGACTACTCGCCCGCCTGGTCCCCGAACCCGAACGGCAACGTCATCGCCTTCACCTCCAACGCCAGCGGCTTCTCGACGGGCGCATCGCCCATTTCCGCTACCGGTACCAAAGGCAACGACGATATCTGGGAGATCTCCGGAACCCTCTCGGTGCCCGACCCGGTCAAGGTCACCAACTTCACCATCAACGGCCAGGCGGCCAGCAACAAGAACCCGGCCTGGAGCACCGTGCGGCCCGATCCCCTGGGGCTCGTCCCTCCAGAGCAGTTGATCGCCTTCGCCTCTAACCGCGCGGACGCCGATCCCAATCAGCCCGGCGTGCCGACCACGATCGCCTCGACCTTCGACATCTACTGGCTGCACGCGCAGATCTCCCAGGATCCCAGCCATCAAGGTGTCTTTATGGTCACCACGCCCGAATCGCCTGGCAACCTGGCGCTGAAGCTGCGCACCAGTACGCCCGGCACCGGCATAGACCCTACGGATCCTTCGGCCGCGTTCGATCCCAACTTTACCTCGAATGAGGACTTCCCGACCTGGCCCCAGTATATCAACTCCTACCGCATCGCGTTCCAGAGCGACCGGGGAGGCAATCTCAATCTCTGGGCCTCGACAGTGATCGACATCAACGCGCCGACGCTGCTCAAGTACGACGCCGGCCAGAACGAGATCGTTCACGTCGCCCTCGATTCCAATCCGAATGTGGGTCAGCGCGAGTTCAATGCCGGCGATAAGATCCGGTTCCGCGTGCGCATGGCCGACTACGAGACGGGAGTCGGCTCGGTCTGGGTTCAGATCAAAGACCCCAACAGCTCTGAACAGAGCGTGGACGGCCAGGAGCACAAATTCTATTACGAAGGGCCCGGTGCCCTGGATCAGAACACCTCCGTCGGATACAACCTGCCGTTTCCGTTTACCGTTGGCGCTCCCAACGAGCTCGATTGCCAGGCCATCAATCCCACCGACTACTCTTTCCACCCTGCCGGTTTCACCCCGCCACAGTATGGACCCAATGTCATCCCTTCGTCTTGGCCGGGTTGGAATCAGTATATAGCGGATATTGATGACCTGTTCGCATTTACCGGCTCTATCAATCCGCCCGACAAGAATTTCTGGATCCAACTCTGGGACGATGGCCCAATATCGCAGGGAGGCCATGAGCCGGAAGGAGAGACCAAAGGCGATGGCGTCTTCACGGCGACCTGGGCCACGCCCTCCAGCCTGCCCAGCGACTTCTACATTGATGTCATCGCCTACGACCAGGCCGTTGATCCCTTCAATACGTCCTTTGCCTACAACTGGAGAATCTACGACAATGTCTGGGGCTTCACCACCATACCGTTCCAGGGCAAAGGCAACGTGCTCTACGTCAACGACTACGATAGCGGGCAGAAATTCTTCCATACCCAGTTCGGCGTTTCGACCACCAATATCGGTCCCTTCTTCTACAACGGCATCCCGACAGAAAGCTGGATGACCGAGCTCAGCCCTGCGCTGCTGCCAACGATGTGGTATGGCACATCGGGCGGCGGGACCCTGTGGAATGTCGAGAATGCGCTGGGGCAGTTTTCTTATGGCTACGGGCTCGATTTCGATCCCCTGGACGATGATGGCACCGGTTTCCCGCCGACCCAGCATTATGATCAGTGGCGCATTCTCAGCCGGGGACCCGTGCCCAGCACCGTCCTGCAGACGTACACGCCGACCGTCGTGACGGATCCACCGGATGTCCTTGCCGGCGGCACCGCGGCGCTCAAAGTCGAAGTTGCTCCGCGCTGCGTCATCTGGCACGCGCCTTACACCGGAGACCTGTTCACCGGTCCCGGCGATCTGCTCGATATCGCGACCCAGTTGACACTGGCTAACTTCGTAGCCCAGGGCGGACGGCTCTTCGTGAATGGGCAGGACATAGCTTGGGGATTGACTCTGGGCGGGACCGGCGCCAACCCGTTCCTGGCCAGTGTACTCCAGGCGGCCTACTCTGCCGATAGCGCGCATACCCCCGGCACCGTCGCTCATCTTAACCCGGTGAATGCGCAGGGATCCGCTCCGATCTCGACTGATCCCTGGTACAACAATATCGCCCAGCATGGCAGTAGCTTCGGAGGGTTCTTCGAGCCCAACACGCCGACGAACACCTACGATCCACCCGGAAGCGCCAACATCTATTTCCAGAACCCCGGAGACGCCGGCCAGATGCCTATCCGTGACTATGGGGCGGAAAACCAGGCGACTCCGGATGTGGTGCAGTTCCTGCTGTCGCCAGCCACGGACGTTCAGGGAAGCGATGGTGTCTACAGCACCTATTCTGCGGCCCCCAATTCAGCCCTGATGTGGTACC
>DATGIG010000176.1:0-7930 GCA_035295825.1 Chthonomonadaceae bacterium
CCATGAGGCGCTGCTACAGACCATGATGCAGCGCTTTCCCCTCTTTGAAGACCTCATCCGCAACGTCGAGACGGGCATGGCGAAAGTGGATCTCGCCATCGCCCGTCGCTATGCCGAACTCGTTCCGGACGCCGCTCTGCGCGACCGGGTCTTCACGCTGATTTCCGACGAGTATGACCGTACCTATCGGACCCTGCTGCGCGTCACCCGGCAGGCGTGCCTCCTGGAGACGTCGCCGGTCCTCGCCAACTCTATCAAGCTGCGCAACCCCTATGTGGACCCGATGAGCCTGATCCAGCTCGATCTCTTACGCCGCAAACGCGCCGGGGAGAGCGGCGAAGACCTGAACTATGCCCTCGCTGCCACCATCAACGGCATCTCCGCCGGATTGCGCAATACCGGCTAAATGCGTTTCTGGACGTAATCCAGCAGTGAAGAGATGGGGATACGCTCCTGCAGCATGGTGTCCCGATCTCGGATGGTGACTGTGTCTTTAAGATTCGGGTCCTGTCCCTGGCCGAGCGTGTCGAAGTCCACGGTGACGCAGAAGGGCGTACCGACCTCATCCTGGCGACGATAGAGTTTGCCGATGCCGGCGGTATCGTCATAAACGGCTCGCATTGCACCGCTGGCCTGGAGCATGTTTTTGATACTCTTTCCCACCGCCACGATCTCGTCGGCATTCTTTTTCAGGGGCAGCACTGCGACCTTGATGGGAGCGAGGGCAGGTTTGAGGCGCAGCACGGTGCGAATTTCGGATTTTCCGTTTGCGTCTACCAGCGTTTCCTCGTCATAGGCTTCGCAGAGGGCTGCAAGAACGCCGCGATCAACACCCGCCGCAGGTTCCACCACGAACGGCACGATATGCTTGTTCGTGGGCTGGTCGAAATAGGTCAGTTTCTCGGTAGAATGCTCGTTCTTCATCACCTTGGCGCTGAGCCCTAGCTTGTCCTGTTCGCGCGAGTGGGAGCCGAGATCAAAGTCGGTACGATTGGCGATGCCTTCCAACTCATCAAAGCCGAGCGTAGGGAAGTCGTACAGAATGTCCACGGTCCGTTTAGAGTAGTGCGAGAGCTTCTCTTTGGGATGTTCGTAGAGCTGCAACTTGTCGCGGCTGAGACCCACCTCGTTGATCCACCACTCCAGGTGATCCTGGATCCACTTCTCATGCCAATCCTCATCCTGGCCCGCATGCACAAAGTACTCGATCTCCATCTGCTCCAGTTCACGGACACGGAAGAGGAAGTTGCGTGGGGTGATCTCATTGCGGAACGACTTGCCGATCTGCGCGATGCCGAACGGCAGCTTGCGGTTGGTGGAATCCAGCACGTTCTTGAAGTTGACGAACATGCCCTGCGCCGTTTCCGGGCGCAGATAGGCATAGGAATCCGGATCGGCGAGGGGACCGACCTGGGTTTTGAACATCAAATTGAAGGCGCGCGGCTCCGTCAACTCGCCCTCGCACTCGCCGGGGTGGAGCTTGGGATGTTTCAGGCACTGTGCATCCTGGAGCTTATCCTCGCGGAAACGGCCTTTGCAGGTCTTACAGTCCACAAGCGGATCCACGAAGGTCTCCTCATGGCCGGAGTATTTCCAGACATATTTGTTCATCAAGATAGCGGTCTCGATGCCCTCCATGTCGTCGCGCTCGTAGACGTTATGCTTCCACCAGAGGCGCTTGAGATTGTTCTTCAGCTCCACGCCGAGGGGGCCGTAATCGTAGGTGCCCTGCATGCCGCCGTAGATGTCGCTGCCGGGAAAGATAAAGCCGCGCCTTTTGCAAAGCGATACGATCTGTTCGAGGTTTTGTGCTGCCATATCGTCGTTGGTATCCTTTTCGGTCGCCCTGTCACGTCGCAGAGCCGAGTGTGTATTTTTTCTACAGGACCTGCCGGGTCTCCTGCTCGAAGAGCGGAGGGAGTATCCCATAAGGACAGCGCCCTGACAGGAAAAGTTGCATCCGGATGGAAGGGAGCTTGCTGCGCATCGAGGCAGGAATCGCGCGCTCTTTTCGCGAAATCCGTGACGCCATCCTATTCTACCGCTTAATTGTGATCAAGGAGACTCTTCATGCATTATCGAACCGTTATAGCCCGGCGTCGAACGCATTGCCTGCTCCTATGGGGAGCGATGTGCTGCGTATTGGGAGCCGCTACGCCTGTGAGCGCGCAGGACAAGCCTGTCGCGACGATCAACGGGGAAGCGATCAATTCCTCTGAGTTTTATCAACGCCTGGAGCATATGCATGGCAAGGATTTCCTGATCCAGATCAGCCCCAATTCACCTCCGAGCGTGCGGGGAGAGACAGCGGGATTTCTCGCCATGAACCTGCTCATCAATCAGCACGTGATCCTGCAATTGGCCGCGAAAAACAGCACCTTGCCGACCGATGAGGAGATCAACGCAGAGTTGGCGCTCATGACAAAGCAGGATGAGATTAAGAACGCCCTCAAGGACCATCAGATCACGGAAGAGGAGCTAAAGACCGACCTCCGTGTGACCCTGGGACGGTTTAAGCTGGCGACCAAGGGGGTTACGGTGACCGACGCGGAAGTGGAAGAGTGGTATATGAAGCACAAAGCCAACTACACGTTGCCGGAGCGTTGGGGCCTCTCTGCGATTATGACCACGAAAATGGAGGACCTTCCCAAGATCCAGGGCGCGATCAAAGAACTCTCCTTCGCCATTGCCGCACACAACTACTCGGAGGATACGCGTACCAAGGAGCAGGGCGGAAAATTGGGAACGTTCTATGCGGCGAACAATGGCTTGCCGGAAGCGATTCAGACGATGGTTCGGAAGCTGAACGTGGGAGATGTGACTTCGCCGATCGAGGTGGAATTCGAACAGGGAGGGAAAAAGATCAAGGTCTGGTGGATCGTCAAACTCGATCAGCGTGACCCCGAAATCGTGCGTCCCTACACGGAAGTCAAGCAGGAGGCGCGCCAGTTGGCCATGATCGAGAAAGCCGGAGGGTTCAAGGCTGCGGATGACAAGATCGCGGAGTTTCGGAAGCAGGCCGATATCAAGATCAACCTCGCCGGTTATGACGCGCTGCTCAACCCCGCACCCAAGCCGAAATGACGCCGGGGCTCAAGCCCCGTTCTGAAATACGAAATCAAAGGTCGCGCTTCGCGCAGTCCAAATCCGCGAAATAAGTCGCGCTACGCGCAGCCCCAATTCGCTATTCCTCCGCGAATTTCCCTCGCGGATTCCCTTCGCGGGTTCTATAAGCCCCTCTTCTTGCGAAAGAGAGGGGCTGGGAATGAGGTTGCAAGTCCACGAAGGTGGACTTTGTGTCTCAGAACGGCGTTTCAACGCCGTAAAGCTCGATTTAGAGAATGTAGCGGCTCAGGTCTTCGTTCTTCACCACATCGTCCAGGCGAGAGCGAACGTACTCCGCGTTTACCAGGACCTGCTTGTCCTCCATGTCCGGCGCTTCAAAGGAGACATCCTCCAGCAAGCGCTCCAGGACGGTGTGCAGCCGCCGTGCTCCGATGTTTTCGCTGGAGCGGTTGACCTCCGCCGCGATCCGGGCCAGTTCGGAGATGGCGTCGTCGGTAAACTCGACCATGACGCCCTCCGTGGCCAGCAGGCTCACATACTGGCGGGTGAGGGCATTGCGCGGCTCGGTCAGGATACGTTTGAAGTCGGATTCGGTCAGGTTCTCCAATTCAACGCGGATGGGGAGGCGGCCCTGCAGTTCCGGGATCAGGTCGCTGGGCTTGGAGACGTGGAAGGCTCCTGCCGCAATGAACAGGACATGGTCGGTACGGACGGGGCCGTACTTGGTGTTGACGGTCGAGCCTTCGATAATCGGGAGAATGTCCCGCTGGACTCCCTCGCGGGAGACATCCGGCCCGCCACCGCTGCCGGGGCCGCGCCCCGCGCCGGCGATCTTGTCGATCTCATCCACAAAGATGATGCCGCTCTGCTCCGCCCGTTCGATGGCCTCGCGGACCAGGGAGTCGCGGTCAATGAGGTTCTGGGCCTCCTCCTGCGTGAAGATCTGCTTCGCCTCGGCGATGGAGACGCGCCGCTTCTTATGGCGCTTGGGCAGCATTCCGCCGAGCATGCTCTGGACATCCATCCCCATCTCTTCCATGCCCTGGGGCGAGAAGTTCTGCATCATCACCATGCCTTGGCTCTCTTCCACGGTGATATCTACTTTGTCATCATCCAGAACGCCGGAAACCAACTGGCGCCGCAGGCGCTCCCGGATGCGCTCCCGGCGGGCGAGGTCGTTCTGCTCTTCGATCTCCGAGGGGGTCGGCTCCTGGGGAGGCGGGGACGGGGTCTCCGTCTCATTTTCCGTAGTCACCGTACTATTCGTGCCGAACAGGGGGCCCATCATCTGGCGGATAGCACGGGTCAGGTCGGGGGTCTCCGCGCCTTCGCGCCGGTTGCGAGTGGGGGTAGAGCGCATCGGCTGCATGATATCGAGGATCCGATCGATGGCGCGCTCCTCGGCGGCGGCCTGGACTTCCGCGATCTTCTCGCTCTCCACCAGCCGAATGGCGACCTGCACCAGGTCGCGTACCATCGAGTCCACATCGCGCCCGACATAGCCCACTTCGGTGAACTTGGTGGCTTCCACTTTGATAAAGGGCGCGCGCGCCAGCGTCGCGAGACGCCGGGCGATTTCGGTCTTTCCGACCCCCGTAGGGCCGATCATCAGAATATTTTTGGGGATGACTTCGTCGCGCAGGTCTTCGGGAAGCAGGCGACGGCGGTAGCGGTTGCGCAGGGCGACGGCGACGGCGCGCTTGGCGTTCTTCTGCCCGACGATATATTTGTCCAGCTCGGCGACGATCTGGCTGGGGGTCAACTCTTCCGTAATTTCGGCCATATTCAGGTCTCTCGTTGTACGTTTTCTATCCTGCCCGGATTTCGCGCCAGGCGGCGAACATTGCATAGGATGTGCTTCATTATACTCTTTTTGAGCCGGTTCCGATTCCCATACGTAAAACGAGGGCGAAAAATCTCTGGGGTGAGCGCGCCACAGGAAAGCGGCCCGGTGAGGTTGCGCTTCACCGGGCCGGTAGTTTCGGAGTGATTTCGATTGACTTCAGAGCTTACGGAATGACCAGGAAGGTGCCATCATCCTGCGGAAGGGCCGGGTTAGGGCTGCATTGCGCCGCGATAATACCCTCACTGGCGATCTTGGCATGCCCGTCCACAAAGTAGGCGACCCGCTGCGGCGGCGCACTCGACTGCTGCGGCTTGGCGCTGGCCCAGGCGACGAGCGCATCTTGGATGCCCATATGGAAGGAGATGACTTCCGCGCCCATATAGGTATCCGCAGGACGCGGAATGGCCGCCAGCGCACCCACGCGGGTCATGACGGTGTTCAAACAGTAACTGGTATGCTCGACCTTCCAGACGGGTTGACCCAGAGAAGGATCTCTAAAGCCTGGAAAGATGGAATTATTCGAAGGGATGCCCACGTCGCTGGGGCACTTGAAGATGTCGTAGTTCTTGATATAGGGGATGGCATAGATCGTCGGATCGTAGGTGATGGCATCGTTCGTTTTCAAGTGCGGACGGCAGGGTTTGCAGGGATATCGGGTGGTAAACGTGGACGATGGCCCCCACTGGGAGTTGGTGGGCGAGTTGGAGGGCGGGAACGACTCATCGTAGTCCTGCACATACATCATCCAGGCCAGGCCGAGCTGCTTGACGTTGGAGATACAGGCTGTCTGGCGGGCCTTTTCCCGGGCCTTGGCGAAGACCGGGAACAGGATGGCAGCGAGGATCGCGATAATCGCGATGACAACGAGCAGCTCGATCAGCGTAAATCCGCTGTGTTTTCGGGGAGAGGATTGCATTGGTTTTCGAACCTCCTGAGAGATAAGGAATAACAACTATTGCATGGTATCCGCCACGAGTTTGCCGTCTCGCAGCGTCAGTCGGCGTGGTGCGGCTTCCGCCAGCGCCTCATTGTGCGTCACCACTACCACGGTCAGGCCGTCGTGGTTGAGCTGTTGGAACAGGGCTAAAATGGCTTCTCCATTGGCGCTGTCCAGGTTGCCGGTCGGCTCATCCGCCATGAGCAGCCGGGGCGAGTTGATGAGGGCGCGTGCAATAGCGGCGCGCTGCATCTCCCCACCGGAGAGCTCGTGGGGTCGGTGATGGGCGCGATGGGCCAGCCCGACCCGCTCCAGCAGTTCAACGGCTTTCTGACGCGCCTCACGGCGGGAAAAGAGCGTGGGCAGCGCGACATTCTCCGCCACGGTCAGCGTCGGCAACAGCCCGAAGTGCTGAAAGACGAAGCCGACCTCCTCACGGCGCAGACGGGTCAGCGCGGCGTCGTTTAGCCCGCTCGTCGGGCGGCCCGCTAATGTCAGCGTTCCCGAGGTGGGGGTGTCCATACACCCCAGCAGGTGCAGCAGTGTGGACTTCCCCGCTCCGGAGGGCCCGACAATGGCGGTAAACGCACCCTCCGCAAGTGCAAAGGAGACGCCGTCCAGCGCGCGCACGCTCTCTGTCCCACGCTTGTAAATCTTGGTCAGTTCCACCGCTTCGACAAGAGACCGTTTCGCTTCCACGCGCTGTTGGCTTCCAATCTGTTGTAAGATCATTCCCGAGACCACGGTTGCATTGCTCCTTACATTCCGGTGCGGATCGCTTCGACAGGCGAGAGGCGTGAGGCTCGCCAGGCCGGCAACAATCCTGCCAGGCTGCCCAGCAGCATCGCTGCCAGCAGGCAGAGCAACATGACGCTGAGTTCCGGCTGGACCAGAGTCCCCGTAGGCGAGAAGGGCAGGTGGTCGCGTAACCAGGTTTCGATCCCACGCGAGCCGAACCCGGCAAGCGCCACCCCCAGTATCCCGCCCAGAAGGCAGACCTGCACCGTCTCCAGCCAGATGAGCCGGAAAATATCGATGGAAGATGCACCGACGGCACGCATCACGCCGATCTCACGCGTGCGTTCTGTGACCGCCATCAAGATCGTGTTGCTGACACCCGCTCCTGCGACCAGGAGGGCGACAAGCGCCACACAGCCGAGTAGCGTGCGCGTCGAATTCACCATTCTCTGGATCGTATTGAACAGGTGCGAGAGCGGGACGATGTTCATGTCCATGCCTGCATCGCAGCCCCGCAGTTCACCCACGACGTTTTCCAGTTCGTTCGGATCAGTCAGGCGCACCAGTATGTGCGTCAACTGCTTCGGGCGATGGAACCTATTCTGTGCGTCCGCAAGCGGCATGTAGATAAAGGTATCGTCCGCGCCCTGGGTCGGGGCCAGCAGCGCGGTGACTCTGCCGGTCTGGCCGGGAATCCCCGGCAGCGCGAATGTCTGGCCCATCACCAGATGGAGATTTTTCGCGACGGTCGCGCCCACCAGACACTCGCCGGATTGGGTGGGAAAGCGCCCCTCCAGATGCCAGCCGCGCTTGACTGCCAGCAGTCCCGGCTCCGCTCCCAGATAGACCGATTGGTTTCCTGTCGAATCGTACAGCGCGTTCATCAACAGGGGAGCTGCCGCCGAGACCCCCGGTGTCTGTCCGATCTTACGCAAATAGTCTGCTTTAAGATAGCACGGCCAGCTCGCTCCGTGCAGGGCGATGGATGCGGCGTCGTAGGGGCAGCCCTTCGGTACGACCAGGATATGCGCGCCCAGCCGGTCGAGTTCCCCCTGCATGCCCGCCTGATACCCTCGCTGAAACGAGATCAGGCTGAAGAGCGCCGCCACCGCGATGGCAACCCCCAACGTCGTCACAAGGGTTCGGAGCTTTCTCCTGTTTGCATTTTTCAAGGCCAATTGCAGCCAGGTCATAACATTACTCCGTGCGCAGGGCTTGGGCGGGTTGAAGGCGGCTCGCCTGCCAGGCGGGATAGAGCCCGGCGAACAGGCCGACCAGTAGACCGATTGCCATGCATTGTATAACGGCAACGGGCGTCAGAACCAGCAGGCTGTCGGAAGGCG
>DATGIG010000177.1:0-12059 GCA_035295825.1 Chthonomonadaceae bacterium
AAGCGCTCGGTGTAAATATCCAGCTCACGCCCGAACAGTGCGCGACCTGTATCGACAACGTCGGGATCGGATTTCTATTTGCACAACAGCACCATCCCGCCATGAAAAAGGTGAGCGCGCCTCGGCGTGAGATCGGCGTCCGCAGCATCTTTAATCTGCTCGGCCCCCTAGCCAACCCGGCGGGCGCCACCCGGCAGGTAATGGGAGTATACGATGGAGCGCTCTGCCCCCTGGTAGCGGGAGCCTTGCGGGAGTTGGGCAGCGAGCGCGCCATAGTACTGCATGGCGAGATCGGCCTGGATGAGATCTCTACCCTCGGTCCAACCCGCATCTGTGAACTCCGCGATGGGGTGCTCCTCGACTATCGGTTAACCCCGGAAGATCTGGGATTGGGCGAGATATCGCCCGATCCTGAGATGCTGGCGCCCGCCCCCACTCTGGAGGCGAACGCGGCGCTGGTACGGGAGGTCCTCTCCGGCTGCGCCAACGCGCCCGGTGCGTTGGAGCGCCGTAATCTGGTGGCAGCCAATGCTGCCGCCGCACTCCGTGTCTATGGACTGGCGGAGACCTGGCAGGACGCGGTACAGATGGCGCTCCGAGAGATCGTGTCCGGAGCGGCCCACAATGTATTGGAACAACTGATCGCTTTTACCCGATCTCTCTAGGCGTTCCTGCCACCGTGCAGAGCATCGCCGCCTGTCCGAGAGAGCGGAATAGGAACCTCCTATGAGCATGCTATCTGAAATCCTGGCAACCAAGCGCACCGAAATCGCCTTTCGAAGCGAACGCACTCCGCTAAAGACGCTGCAGGAGCGCCTGGTGGACGCCCCTCCTGTCCGCGATTTCCGCGCCGCCCTCCGGAATGCCGACGGCACCGCCCTGATCGCGGAGGTAAAGAAGGCTTCGCCCTCCAAGGGAGTGATACGCGAGGACTTCGATCCGGTCGCCATTGCCAAAATCTATGCTGAGAGCGGCGCGGCCTGCCTATCCGTCCTTACGGATGAAAAGTATTTTCAGGGCCATCTGGACTTTCTGGTCCGCATCCGCGAGGCGGTCTCTCAACCTCTGCTGCGCAAAGACTTTATTCTGGACCCCTGGCAGATTGCGGAGAGCCGTGCTGCAGGCGCCGATGCCATTCTGCTCATTGTCGCCGCACTCTGCCCGGAAGACCTGCGGACGCTTTTAGCGCTGGCGAGGCAATATGGGTTGGCAGCGCTCGTCGAGGTACATGATCGGGAGGAGTTGAACGAGGCGCTGGATGCCGGAGCCAATTTCATCGGGATCAACAACCGCGACCTCCACACCTTCCGCACCTCGCTCACCGTCACGCTCAATCTGGCGAGCAACCTTCCTCCCGATCCCAACCGTCTCCTGGTAAGCGAGAGCGGCATCTCTACTCGCGCGGATATTACCACCCTGGAAGCCGCCGGTGTGGATGCGGTCCTGATCGGTGAGAGTTTGATGCGCGAGGCTGACATCGCGGCGAAATTACGCGACCTCCTCGGTCGCGTCCGCTGACGCCTCCTCCGCTCTTCGCTATCATTCTCCTCTCCTGCGCGTATGGTAACCTTGAGGCGGAATGTATCCCGCCGGAAGATCATTTGAGGCAGTCACCATGAACGCCGATCGAGAAGAGGAAGCGCGCTTCCGAATGGTTGAGGAGCAATTACATGCCCGCGGTATTACCGATGCCCGCGTGCTGGAGGCGATGCGGCGCGTCCCCCGTCACTGTTTTGTGCCACCGGAACAGATCCCTTTCGCTTATGAGGATCGTGCGCTGCCCATCGGGTTGGAGCAGACCATTTCTCAGCCCTATATGGTCGGGGCATTGCTCCAGTTGGCGCAATTGACCGGCTCGGAACGCGTTCTGGACGTGGGAACAGGATCGGGCTATCAGGCTGCCCTGCTGGCCGAGTTGGCGACGGAAGTCGTGACCATCGAGCGACACCAGGAACTGGCCTGGAAAGCCCGAGAGATCCTGCAATCGCTCGGTTACGACCACATCCGTTTCGTCATCGGCGACGGTTCGGAAGGCTATCCGCCCGTCGCGCCCTATGACCGCATCCTGGTGGCGGCCTCCTCACCCCACGTTCCCCCCGCGCTGATCGAGCAGTTGGCTCCGAACGGACGTCTTCTTCTGCCCGTTGGCCCTTCCGGAGTACAGACGCTCACCCTGGTCACCAAAAATACTGACGGTGAGGTGAACACCGAACTGCTTGGCCCATGTGCCTTTGTCCCCCTGATCGGCTCCCAGGCCTGGAAGACCGATCCCGACCGGGCCGCCTGATTTCTCCCGTTGCTGGCTCATTCCAGCAGGAAAGTCGCGCTTTGTGTCGAAACTATCGGCAACATTTCAGGAGTGTTGCCATGCCCTCGCTTTGTTTGCCTTATTGTCACCGTTTTCTCACAGCGCTTGTGCTGCTGACGAGCCTGCTACCCGCAGTTCGCGCCGGAACGGATACTGCATCGCCATCGCCGGACATCCACCATATCGTGCGCGCAATTGACCCTGCAAACATCGAACTGACCATCCGTAAACTGGTCTCCTTCGGCACGCGCAACACACTCTCCACGCAGGACGACCCACAGCATGGCATCGGGGCGGCCCGAGACTGGCTGGCGGGACAGTTTCGAGCGCTGCAGCCCGCCTCCGGAGGACGCCTCAAGGTGGAGTTGCAGTCCTTCGAACAGCCGGTCGCTCCGCGCATTCCTCATCCTGTACGCCTGACTAATATTGTCGCCACTCTCCCCGGAGACAACCCGGACGCAGCCAAGCGCATCCTTATCGTGAGTGGGCACTACGACTCCATCTGCACCAATCCCACGAACGCCGTGGACGACGCGCCGGGAGCGAATGATGACGCCTCCGGCGTCGCTGCCGTCCTGGAGATGGCCCGTGTCATGTCTCCGTACCATTTCCATGCCACCATCGTTTTCGTTTGTGTTGCGGGCGAGGAGCAGGGGCTGCTGGGTTCGACTTACTTCGCGGAGCAGGCGAAAACGCAGAACTGGCAAATCGAGGGCATGTTCACCAACGACATTATTGGCGGGACCCTGGGTGGCAACGGCATACATGACGACCACACCGTTCGGGTCTTCTCGGAGGGCATTCCCTCCAACGAGACCACCGCCGAGGCGAACCAACGTCGCTCGGTCGGCGGGGAGAGCGATGGCCCCTCCCGCCAGCTCGCTCGCTTTATCAAGGAGACGGGAGAGCGTTATGTCCACGGCATGAAGGTCACCCTCGTTGCCCGACGAGATCGCTATCTGCGGGGCGGCGACCATATCCCCTTCAATGAACGCGGCTTCTCCGCCGTCCGGTTTACAGAGCCGAATGAGGATTATCATCACCAGCACCAGAACGTGCGTACCGAGAACGGCGTCGCTTACGGCGATCTCCCGGAGTTTGTGGATTTTCCCTATGTGGCGCAGGTGGCACGGGTCAACGCCGCCTCCCTGGCGATACTGGCGCTGGCGCCCGCCCCGCCGCGTAATGCCGGTCTGGTCACCCGCCGCCTGACGAATGATACCGACCTCCGCTGGGACGCCAATACGGAACCCGACCTGGCAGGCTACGAGATCGTCTGGCGCGCCACCACCGAACCCAATTGGTCCCATGCGCGTCTTGTTGGTAATGCCACGACCTACACGGTAAAAGGGCTTTCCAAGGACGACTATCTTTTCGGCATCCGCGCTGTAGACAAACAGGGCAGGCGCAGTCCCGTCTCTTACCCTCGCCCCTCGCGGTAAAGGAGACATTGACCATACCGGAGGAGGATGTGATCGGTATGTTGGAAAATCCGACCCGTCATGTTCTTGCGAAATAGACGCTATGGAGAAACTCAATCGCAGTCAAACTCTGGGTCTCTTCGTCATCCTCGCTCTCATTCTGGGTGTGGTTGCGTTCACCGCCGTAAAGAATGGCTCAGCTCCCGCTACCTCGGGCATTACGCTCCATGAGACAGGCGCATCTGCAGCAAATCATCGTACGGACGGAACTTCAGAGCCCACCTCGGAAACATCAGAGGTAGTCGTTCACGTTGCCGGAGCCGTGCAGAAACCCGGCGTTTATCACCTTAAGCCAGAGGCTCGGAACGTAGATGCGCTTCAGGCGGCGGGAGGTCCCACTGCGGACGCCAATACCAATGGCGTCAATCTCGCCGCGCATGTTCAGGACGGCGCACAGCTCTATATCCCCACCCGCTCGGAGCTGCCAGCCGGAGGCATGGCCAGCGCTGCTCCCATCGTACAAGGCGGCAAGATCGGTGGCAAATCCGTCTCGAAACCCTCAAAACAGAGCGGCAAAGTGGACAAACTCACCGATCCCTCCCAAGGCCTCATCAACCTCAATACGGCGGATGCAGCACAGCTTCAACGCATTCCCGGCATCGGTCCGTCCATGGCCGAACGCATCCTCGCCTACCGTAAAGAGTCCGGCGGTTTCCGAAGCCCCGAAGATCTTAAGCAGATTTCCGGCATCGGAGAGAGTAAGTTTGCAAAAATGAAACCCTTTGTGACCGTTCGTTGACTCACCTCTCCGTCCTGTGAGTATGGACCGAGCAAAATCTGCAATATCATCACATTTTAAGAAGGAGCGGAGGCAGGATATGGGGTATGGTACAATAAATCCCAATATTGGAAGATAGCATTCCCCCGAGAAAGTGAGTAGAGAGCATGAAGGTTGTTCCTGTCCCAGCCCGCATTCGGGCTGTAGGGCTTCTGGCGCTTTTGGGAAGCCTCGCCGCGCTGGTCGCTGCGCCGTCCTTGCGCGCCCAGCCCCCCACTCCCCCGGCGAATGGCGGGCAATCCAACCTTCTCACATTGCCGGTTGAGAAGCCCGCCCACGGCATGACCTGGCCTGCTCTGTCGCCGGATGGGAAGACGCTCTGCTTCGGATGGCAGGGCAATCTCTGGACGGCCCCGGCCACGGGAGGCATCGCCAGCCGCCTGACTGTCCACGAGGCCATGGACTACTCCCCACACTGGTCGCCGGACGGAAAGTGGATCGCCTTCTCCAGCACACGGACCGGCAACCCCGATATCTTTCTCATTCCCGCTGCAGGCGGTGAGGTCCGCCAGGTGACCTACAATGCCACCTCGGACATCGTGACGGACTGGTCGCCCGACGGCGCTAAGCTGCTGTTCTACTCGGTGCGCGATACCCGTGGGTTCGCCCTCTTCAGCATCGACCTGAAGAACCGGGGCATCAAACAGTTGGCGAAAGACGAGGACAACCTGCGGTCCGGGACCTGGTCCCCCGACGGCAAGTCAGTGGCTTACTACCGCTCGGGAGAGACCTGGTGGCGGCCCTGGTATCGAGGCAGTATGGCCTCCCGCGTCATCATCAAAGACCTCGCTGCGAACACCTTCCGCACGCTGCTCAAAACCAACACCCAGCAGTTCTGGCCGCTCTGGAGCGCGGACGGCAAATCCGTCTATATCACCACCATCTATGGCAATGGATCCAACACCCCCAACCTGTGGCGTATCCCTGCCGCCGGTGGAACCCCGACCCAGATCACCAGGTACACCACCGATGCCGTGCGCTATCCCGCCATCGCCCGCAACGGCTCGCTGCTGGCCTATATGTACAATGGGGATATCTGTACCTGCAAACCCGATGGCTCCGACGCGAAACCGGTTCCCATTCTCATCCGCACCGACGATAAGATCAATCAGCAGGAGCGCCAGGTGCTGACGCAGGGCGCGGACGATACTCAGCTCTCGCCCGACGGCAAACAGATCGCCCTCTCCTTGAAGGGCAACCTCTGGCTGATCCCCGTTCAGGGCGGTGAGGCGCAGCGCCTGACCGACTCGGCAGGCAATTATAGCGACATCGCCTGGTCCCCCGACAGCACGAAACTGGTGCTGATCTCCGACCGTGAGAACCAGACCGACGTCTATACCATGGACGTCAAGACGAAGGCGCTGACCCGTATCACCAACGACCCGGAATCCGAAAACGACACCTCCTGGTCGCCCGACGGTAAGAGCGTCGCCTTCCTGAAGGCGGGCAAACAGCCCGGTCTCTATATTGCCCCCGTGGATGGCAGCGGCCCCCCGCGCCGCGTCATCGAAGGCAGCGGCAACAACATCAAGAACGGCAACTATATCGTCATGGGGATCACCTCCTACGCCTGGTCCCCCGACAGCAAGTGGCTGGCGGTGGCCCGCGCCGATAAGCACCAGAACGACGACATCTGGGTCGTCCCGACGGTCGGAGGGGCTGCCGTGAATGTGACACGCTATCCGGGCTCGGGCTTCGACCCTCGCCTGGCAGGCGCTCCCGGCGGCAACTCCGGTCCGCAGTTCACCCGAGACGGCAGAAAGCTGCTCTTCCTTACCCGCCGTAATGGCCCCCAGGAGCTCTTCCAGCTTCCGCTGGAGACGCCGGACGACCAGCCCTCCGGCAGGCCCCCGGATCGCAGTAAGGACGTGAAGATCGATTTCGAGGATATCCACCTGCGAGCGACAGCCGTTCCTGGTATCGTCAATTTCGATGATTTCACCCCCATGCCGGACGGCCAGCGCGTGCTGGTGCATGCCAATGGGCTATTCATCATCTTCTCTCTGAACGGCGGACCGGGGTTACAGCTCTCCGCCGCCCCGGAAGTGGGAGGTGGTATCCACTTCACTCCCGACAATTCGCGCATCTTTTACACCGGTACCGGCGGAGTGCCGCACACCCTTAGCCTGTTGCCCCAGCCGCCGCAACAGTCCGTAGCGGTCAACTTCTCTGCAGAGTATATTTTCGACCGACGCCGCCTCAACCTGCAAGCCCTGAACGAATTCTATCGCCGTTACGGGGAAGGGTTCTATGACCCGACCATGCATGGCGTGGACTGGAGGGCGCTGCGCGCCAAGTACGAGGCCCTGCTTCCCAGCGTTGGGACCGATGATGAGTTCGCCAATATTCTCCTCATGATGGTCGGGGAAGTCAACGCCTCTCACTCGGAGGTACAGGCTCCTCCCCGCGCCCTTACCGGCCCCACCCAACCCACGCTCGGCCTCTTTTACGACTCGGACTACAGTGGCCCCGGCCTCAAAGTGACCTCCGTGCTGCCCAAGAGCCCTGCCACGAAACTCTCCACGCGCATCAATCCCGGCGAGTATATCCTGAGCGTGGATGGCAAGGACGTCTCGATGAACGAGGAGTACTACCAGACGATCCAGAATAAGGAGAGCAAGCAGGTCGAACTGCTCGTCAATAACAAACCGAGCAAGGATGGCGCACATACGGTTAAGATCAAGCCGATCCCGATCTCTACCTGGGCTGCACTGGATGAGGACGCTCGCCTACGACACAACGCTGCGGAGGTGGAGCGGCTCTCCAGCGGTCGCCTGGGCTATGTATACGTCGCCAATATGCTGCCCGATTCGTTCAAGCAGTTCGAGCGTATCTTTATGGGCGATATGATGGACAAGGACGGAATGATCCTCGATATCCGCGACAACGGCGGCGGGCTCTCTCAACTGGGAGACGCCATCGAGGATCTGCTCACTCGCCAGAGCTATGTGGTGCGCCGCCCGAGGGATGGAGAGCCCCATACGATGCCGGAGCATATCTGGAACCGCCCTGTCGTGCTGCTGATCAATGAGCGCTCTTCCAGTGCGGCGGAGGTGTTTCCCGCCGAATTCCGAGCCAGGCATATGGGCAAGATCGTCGGCACTCCCACCCATGGCTATCTCATCGGCACGCAGGATGCCACCCTGATCAACGGCGCCCGCTTCCGCATCCCCGGTGAGGGCGTCTACCTGATGAACGGGACCGACCTGGAGAATTACGGTATCCCGCCCGATATCTATGTGGAGAATACTCCCCAGGACATGGCGCAGGGGCATGATCGCCAATTGGAGGTCGCCGTGGCGACCCTGCTCAAGGAGATGCCTACGGAAAGCGCAGGAGACAAAACCAATAACGGCATCAACTTCCAGAGCGCCAACGAGAACCCCAATGGCGGCTCTTCGGCGGTCGCTCCGCCGCGCGGGAAGTAACGATGGCGCTGCGCTCCGGCCAACCGGAAACGCGCTCCCTGCCGCGCCATATCGCGGTGCGCCGAGGCAGGGAGGAGGATGAGTTCGCCACCTTCGATGTGATGCGTCGGACGATGAACGCAGAGATGAGTTGGGCCAACCACGCCGCAACCCGCCATCATCTCCGGACATCGCCCGATGCGAGTTTCTGGTTGGCTGAGGAGAGCTCCTTCTTCGGAGGGCCGAAGGTGATCGGCTACGCCCGCAGTATCGTGCGCGAGGGGGTCTGGAGCCTGACGGAGTTTTTTGTGCTGCCCGGTCATCACCGGCAGGGGATCGGAGGCGAACTGCTCTCCGGGTGCCTGGCCGATGGTGCGGAGGCCGGCGCCGATACGCACCTGGTGCTGGTCTCTCACCACCCCGGCGCGGATGCGCTCTATGTACGCAGGGCGGGCTGCTTTCCACGCCTGCCGATGCTGCTCTTAGCCGGGCAGACATCCAACCTGCGCACCCCGGAAACGGTTCAAGGGCCGATCCTGGATGCGCTCGCTCCCTCCACTGTCTCTCCCGCCCGAGAGCCGGCCTTTCGCCCTCAACTCTTCGCCGAGCCGATCCTCCCATCACCCGCGCTCCAGGCGGAACTCGATTTATTGGATCGCCAGATCGTCGGCTATGCCCGCCCGCCGGAACACCATCTCTGGATGACGCATATGGGTGGAATGGAGGGCGCTTCCCGCCTGTTTCGCGACGACGCAGGCCAACTGGTCGGTTATGCCTATCACGGTCCCCACTCCAGCGGCCCCGTGCTCGCCCTGGATCCTGCCGATCAGCCGCGCCTGTTCTCTCATGTCGCGCACCTCGCTCGCAACTTGATGCGCAATGCCTCCGACCTGCGCATGCTCTTTCCGGTCGAACAACTCTGCGCCATCGCAGGAACCAACGAAACCATGCTCAACTGGCTGCTCAGTTGCGGCTGGCAGATCGTCTTTCAATACCTCTTCATGTCCTCCCGCCCCCTCGGCGCCCCCGACCGCTACATCTGCCACAATCCCCTCTATTTCTTATGATTCAGACAGGATGGACAGGATTGTTCAGGATGGGACAAGATGATTAACCCATCAATTCGGCACAAGCCTCAAGGATTAGACTGCATAGTCCTGTTAATCCTGAAAAATCCTGTCTAATTCGCATGGGGTGGCATGGTGCGTTCGTGCTCCGTCTTGAAAGTGATGGCGCGGGAATGTACCTGGTACAGTTTGCCCCGCTGCACACCATTATGACATCCGTTGCAACGCATGTCGTCCTGGGCGTCGCCACATGTATCCGGGTCCACGCTATCGCCAAAGTCGCACGCCCCATAACCGAACAGGCGTTTATTGAACCGATCCAGAGTGCGCCGGTCGAGGCTCGGATCGTTGAACGGGCGGATCACACGCGGCCCGCTGGTATGGCAGCTATAGCAGTTGTCGAAGGCGACATGATAATTCCATCCGCCCGATTTCTGCCGTGCGATCTCCATGAAGTAGATGCGTCGCGTCGCTTTTTGAATGCTGATACAGGCCGTCAGATCGTGGAGGGGATCGCTTAGAAGCCACTGATCGTATTCCGGCCCTTCGTGCAGGCGTATCTCCCGCGTTCCCCCTAGCTCCGTATTGGCAAAACGCACCACCGGGAGTTGGGACCAATCCTGCGGAATATCGCGAGCGGCGGGCGGGATCCGCTCCCAATAGTCCCGGTCGGTCTGTGCCCAGCCCATCGAATGGGGGCCGGGCGCAACATCCGGGGTAGGCTGACGGGGAAGCAGCGACTTGAGTTCACGTTTCTGCTCTTTCAGGTGCAATTCCGTGTGGAGGTGTTGTTGGACTTCGGGAGAGGCGAAAGGATGTTGCACGATGGCCTCATCCAGGGGGGTAAGTTTCCATCGCGGTTCGGTTTCTATCGCTTGCGGCAGCGCCAGCGTCACTGCCAGCCCCGCCAGGGCGCTACCGATAATTGTGCATAGGAGCGCTACGGTCGCCTTCACGTATCCCCTCCTTCAAACTCAGAAACTATATAAAAAGAGCGCCACAGGCGCATTCCTTGTCCCGTCCGTGAGGACGGTTGGCTGTCGTAAGGCGGAGGCGCGAACCATTGCAGCGCCGACCCTTGCAGTGGCCCTATAGACGGGGGTTTTAAACCCCCGGCGTGAGCTTCACGTACCCCTCCCCTAAATGTGACTTCAACCTATTGGACGCCAGCTCCATGCTATCGGTTACATGGGATGGAGCGTGTGTTCGGGAATGGGCTGCGTCGCCTGCCGGTCCTCCGGGTGATCGCGCAGGTAGTTCGGAAGCAGCCTGGGAGCCATCTTATCTTCCGCCAGGTAGTGCCCGATGGTCTCCTCCCGCCGCTCCTCCGGAATGCGCTTCAGATGCTGCCAACACCGCATCAATTGGTAGTGGGCCGCGGCATCATCGGGATCGGCATCCAGCGCGTGTTGAAATGCCTTCACGGCATTTTCAAAATCGGACAAATTGACCAGAGTGAGGCCCAGATCGAACTGCAGCGCGCCATCCTGTGGGAACCGGGCGGCCAACGGGCGAAGCAGTGCCAGTGCCCGGTCGTACTCGCCCTGCCTCCGATAGACGACCCCCAATTCCGCCGGAATGGCCCCGTTGTCGGGAGCCATGCGCAGCGCCTGCTCCAACTTCGCCCTCGCCGAAGGGAGGTCCGGTTCGCGCAGATAGGCGCGCGCGGCGCCCAATAGGGGCTCGATCCGGTCGGGAGCCAATTCATACGCCTTCTGGAACGCGCGCAGCGCATCGGGCAGTTTCGGCCCCTCCCTGGGAGCCAGCAGCCCGATCCCATAATCTAAATACCGTTGGGAGAGCGAAATATCGCTCTTCGTCGGTAAAAGCGAGGCAGCGGTTGCGGCTGCAGATCCGCTCTGAACGGGCAGGAGCGTACTCGCCTCCGCCAGGGTGGTGATCGGCAGTGCGGGGGGAGGGTCCTTCCCAGCCATCCAGCAGACAAAATTGGGGCGCAGATGCCGATACCGCAGCCGCGCGCGCAGTCGCAACGGACCGTGCAGCGGCTGACCGGAGGCATCGGTCGCCGGGACGGTCATCCGATAGCGCGCGATATCGGAGGAGCCCGGCGCGATGGCGTGGCGATACGCCATCGTCACCTGCTCCGTCAGATCGTGGTGCACAATCGGATGACCAAAACGATCCAGGGGGATCATACGCCAGGCATGCGCATCTGTGGGCACGCTTTCGGTCTCCGATGTCAGCACTCCGCTGCCGAGCAGGATGCGGCCCTGTGCGTCGCTGAGCGTCACCTCCAGCCAGGCGTCCTTGAGGTCTTCATACCCCGCTGGGAAGCTATGTCCGACGCTCCGAGTGCTCACCACGATGTCGAGCAGGACCATCTCCCCTGGCCGCAATCCATCAGCGGGCGAAAGCATCTCCAGCGGCGCAAACCAATCCTCACGCGCCTCCGAACCCTGTGCGGTTCGGCGCAAGCAGAACAGATCGAGCGTCGGAGCGTTTTGACGCAGGAATGCCTCCGTCGCGGCAACACGAGACAAATCACCACGCAGAGCGGGCAGCGCCGTATTCGCGCCCAATGCAGCGTGAGAGACATGACCGGACTCATCCTGGGGGAAGTGGCACTCCTGGCAGGTATGGGCCGAAGTGGCAAGCAGGCTGGCGGAACGTGCTACCCTCCCGGACAGCGCGCCGGATTGCCACTCCCCATATTCGTCCGGTCCGCGGACGAATTGATAGCGGTTCTGCGCCACGCTGAAGCTCTGCCGATGACAGCCCCCGCAGAACTCCGCCGAGGTGTGGAGCGCGGGCTTGAGATAGGTACGCTGGTGCGGACCGGGCCGGACCCGGATCAGAAAGTCGTGCAGAGCGCGCTGCCAGCCTCTCTCCTGAGCGGCGAAGGGATAGTTTTGCGGCGCTTCGAGGGTGAGGTGTCCATTCCCGGTGCGCTCTACGGCTACGGTCGCATGGCAGGTAACGCAATTCACTCCTTCGGAACCACTGGCAGCAGCGGGAGTGCTCCCGCTGCCTCCCGTGTTTGCGACCTGAAGGCCGGTG